>JBDTQD010000036.1:0-15661 GCA_039932375.1 Chloroflexota bacterium
TGGTAGCGGAGGGCGGATTCGAACCACCGACCAAGGGCTTATGAGTCCCCTGCTCTGCCACTGAGCTACTCCGCCGCGGGTGACAAGGGTAACGAGCGTGAACGACCGGGGCAACCGAGCTTGTTTCGGCAGCACCAGCCGTTCAGCGCGTAAGTCGAGTAGCATGCGTGACCGTGACCGACTCGGCCGACTTCGGTCGGATGATCCTGAACGAGCTGGCGCCCGAGGCCGAACGGCTGTTGGCGCGCCACCTCAGCGTCGCGCAGGAATGGTTTCCACACGAGTACGTGCCCTACCGACTGGGCCGTGACTTCGACCGCGAGCCCTGGACACCCGACCAGCCGCGGTTGACCGGCGTGGCGCAGACCGCGTTCGAGATCAACCTCCTGACCGAGGACAACCTGCCGAGTTACCACCGTCTGATCCATCGCGAGTTCGGCAAGGACGACAGTGCCTGGATGGCGTGGGTGGGCCGATGGACCGCCGAGGAGGGACGCCATGCGATCGTGCTGCGTGACTACCTGACCGTCACCCGCAACATCGATCCGGTGGCCCTCGAGCGGGGCCGGATGGCGACCATGCAGCGCGGCTTCGACTTCGACGGCCCCAGCGTGTTGCACAGCTTCGCCTACGTCGCGTTTCAGGAGCTCGCAACCAGGATCTCGCACCGCAACACCGGCCGCTTTTCGAGTGATCCGGTGGCGGACCGGATCATGGTCCGCATCTCCACCGACGAGAACCTGCACATGGTCTTCTACCGCGACATCGTCGCCGCCGCGCTGGCGCTGCGTCCTTCCGAGACGCTGTGCGCGATCGTGGATGAGGTACTCGACTTCCAGATGCCGGGGATCGGCATCCCGGGGTTCCGGCGCAAGGCTGCCGAAATGGCGAAAGCCGGCATCTACGACATTCGCGGACATCGCGACGAGGTCCTGCTGCCGCTCCTCACGTACTGGAAGGTGTTCGATCTGGAGGGTCTCGACGCGCCCGCCGAAGAGGCGCGCCGGAAGCTGGTCGCACATCTAGATGCCCTGGACCATGCCGCCAAGAGGGCCGAGGAGCGGCTGGCGAAGGAGCGCATGCCGGCGCGCCTCTAGGCGTTAGCTCCGCGCGACGAGCTCCGGGCCGGTGACGGTCATCGGCTTCTGGCAGAGAACCAGGTCGAGGGTCATGCGCGTCCCGCCATGGATGTGATGGCAGAGCTGCAGGTACGTCTGGAAGCGGCGGAACGTCTCGCGGCCGACGAGCTCCTCCAGCGACGCTCGGTTACCCTTCATGTTTGCCAGCCAGCTGTCCACCGTCTTCTGGTATTCCAGCAGCGGCATCTGCCGGATGGCCTCCACGTCAAAGCCCGCCTCTCCGACCCAGGTGAGCTCCTCAGCCAGCGTCCGGTAGTTCCCCGTCGATCCGAAGATCTCGTTGATGAACGACATGGCGCGCGTCATCTCGCTGTGCCTGCCGTGGACGAGGTGGAGCTCTTTGTTGAGCATGCGGCCGCCGTCGGCCAGCAGCCCGTACACCTTGCGGAAGAAGTCACCAAGGTCGTGGAAGTGAACGATCACCTCGTCCGTGTACACCACGTCGAACGGCTGATCGTCCTCGTAGTCCTTCCAGTGGCTCTCGACGATGATGACGTCCGCGCCATGCCGCGCGATCCGCTCTTCGGCGGCAGCCTTCTGCACCGACGACAGGGTCAGGCCCACGCCCCGCACGCCGTACTTCGTGCTCATGTAGGTGAGCGGGCCGCCCCAACCACAGCCGACATCCAGGATTCGCATCCCCGGCCGCAGCTGCATGAGCTCGGCAAGGAGATCCAGCTTCCGCTCCTGGCTCTCGGTTTGTGTCCGTGAGCCGGTCCACAGGTTCGCAGAGTAGACGTTCCACTCGCCGCCGGTGAGCGTGTAGAAGAATTCCACAGGCTGTTCGTAATGCGTGTTCGTCTGCTCCCGATCCTGCTCCTTCGAGAGTGGGCGATAGAGCTGCTGGTCCTCGGTGAAGACCGCCCGTCGCTTCTTGGGCGACCCGGTGGCGGCCTCCGACCCCTTGTCATCAGCTGACATTGATCTCCTTCCTGGCTGCCCGCAGGTTCGCCGCCGCCGCCTTGGCGATCTTCGGCATCCCGGCGGCCTTCAGAAGCTCCGCGGCGTGGCCGAAATGGTCTGCGGCGCCGGCGAGGTCGCCACGGTCATGAAGCAGGGCACCCCACGCCGCGTGCGTGTGCGCCACCTCCAGCTTGCAGCCACCCTCCTGGAAGAGATCCATGCTCGTGGCCAGGTGCAGATCCGCCTCCTCAGGTGCCGACGGCTGAAGTCTCGCCAGCGCCTGGCCCCAGATTCGCTGGGCCACGGCCTCGCCGTAGATCCCACCAATCGCGCGAGCCTTCTCGATCGCTGGCGCGGCGCGCGCGACGGCCTCATCGGGCCGGCCGGCGGTCAACGCCAGCTCCGCATTCGCGGCGGCTATCCAGTCGGCAGCCACGATCCTCCCTCCGATCTTGTCTGCCTCACCGATGGCCTCGGACATCCGCGCCTCTGCTTCGTCGTGCCGGCCAAGCCTGCTTAAGGCCCAGGCCTCGAAGCCAAGCCCGACGGAGATCATCAGCGAGTTGCCGGCAAGGCGACCCGCAGCACTCGCAGCGTTGGCCGCCTCGCGGAACGCCTGCGCGTCCCTGCTGAGGCACCCGTGGAACGCCAGCACGATCAGGCATCCGGCGAGCGCCGTGGGGTTCTTGGTTTCGCGTGCACGCGCCACGGCTTCCTGTGTCTCTGCAAGCCCTTCTGCGTGCTGGCCGCCGGCGGCAATCGCCACGCCGTGGTACGCCTTCGAGAAGGACCAGTCGAGCCACTCGTCGGTCTTCTCGAGGGGGCCGAGGGCGCGCGCCAGGACCGGGATCGCCCGGTCGAAATGGCCCTGCACCACCAGCGCGCGGCCCATGACGGCCAGTGGAATGGCCAGCAGGCCCTCGTCGCCCAGCTCCTGCCCCACTGCCAGCACCTGCTGGAAGTAGGCGATCGCCTCGCGCGGCTCGTCGCGGTAATAGTGGATCCGGCCGATCCAGTACTGGATGCGCGCCAGGCGCACGCGATCGGGCCCAGCCCGGTCACCGCCCGCGGTCAGCGCCCTGGCGAGCGCCTCCGCCTCGGCGAGCTTGGCCAGGTTGCTGCCCGGGTCCTCTGCTCCCCAGGAGACGCCCATCTGGTTCAGGGTCAGATCGATTATCTGTCGCCGAATGTCGTCGTTGGGCGGCAGCGAGTGGAGCGCCTGCCGCGCATTGGCATAGTGGGCGGATGCCTCTGGGTATGCATGCAGTCGCGCGGCCGCATCCCCGGCTTCACGGTAGTAGGCGGCGGCCTTGTCCCAGACCTCGCCGCGCAGGAAGTGATTTCCCAGGATCGCCTGGTATTCGCCGATGCGGTCCGCGACCAGCTCCTCCAACGCCGCGCCCACTCGAGCGTGCAGGTCACGTCGCTGCGGGGTGGTCAGGGTCTCATAGGCGACTTCCTGGGTCAGCGCATGCTTGAAGATGTACTCCAGATCAGGATCGCGCCGCAGCTCGCGGATCAGCTCCTCGCGCTCGAGGTGGCCCAGATCGGCCTCGAGCCGGGCCACGTCCTCGGCCACCTTCAGGAGGACCCGCTGCTGGAAGATGCGCCCGATGACGGCGGCCTGCTGCGCGATTCGCTTTGCCTCTTTCCCCAGCCGGTCCAGCCGCGCCATCAGCACGCCCTGCAGCGTGTCCGGCACGGTAATGCCCTCGATCCGGGAAGTCATTTCCCAGCGGCGACCATCAGCCGATCGCTCGAGCGCGCCGCGTTCGATCAACGTGCGAATCACTTCTTCGACGAAAAAGGGATTCCCCTCCGCCTTGCCGATGATCAGCTCCTGCACGGCGTCGGGCAGCGATCCGGCACTGGAAAGCAGCTCCTCGACGAGCGTGACCGTTGATTTGCGAGCCAATGGCACCAGTTCAAGGTGCGTGAGCCGATCGGCGTAGCGTTCGATCACGACCGGCAGCCACGGAATCTCTGCCTCGCCGCGGCGCAGGACCCCGACGATCGCCAGCGGCACCTGTCGCACAAGGGGCAGAAGGTGCTGGACCAGCTCGAGCGAGCTGTCATCGGCCCAGTGCAGGTCCTCCAGCACCAGGACGGTCGGCTGCTGTTGCGCGAGTCGCCTGAGAAGGTCCTCGACCAGCGCGAACAGGCGTTGCTGAACCTCCTGCGGGGAGTGCGTCGCCAAGTGCTCTTCTTCGTCGCGCTCGAGGCGCATCCCCAGCATGCTGCCCACCAGGGCATTCGCCTCCAGCCCGCCCGGCAGGACCCGCTGGAGCGCCTGGCGCAGCCGCGAGCCGGCGCGGGACTCCGAGTCCTCATCGCTGATGCCGACGTAACGCCGGGTCAGGTCGGCGAACGGCCCGTAGGGCACCCCGGAGGCGCCTGCGTACGAGCGTCCCTCCAGCCAGCGGATGTCCTTCTCCAGGCTCCTGCGCCATTCCGCCATGAGGCGGGACTTTCCGATTCCGGCTTCGCCGGCGACGATCACCACCTGACCCGTGCCCGCGGTCAACGCCTCCGTGATCCCTTTGAGCTTCTTGATCTCGGCGGCGCGGCCGACGATTGGCGCATCCAGGCCACGTACGCCGCGCCCGGTTCCCGGAAAGAGCTTCGCCCGGATCAGTTCGTACAGGGTGACGGGTTCACGCTTCCCGCGGACCTTGATCGACTTCAGCTGATGGAAGGTGAATGACTCACGCGCCAGCCGATACGTGCTGCCGCTGACGAGGACTTGGCCGGGTTCGGCGGCCGTCTGCAAGCGCGAGGCAGTGTTTATCGTGTCGCCCGTGACCGAATACCCGCCGCCGCGCTCGGTGCCGATCTGACCGGCCACGACCGGCCCGCTGTTCACCCCGATGTGGAGTTGGAGCGGCTGGCCGAGCCTCTCGACCCAGCGTTCGTTAATGCCATCCATGCGCTCGCGCATCGCCAGTGCGGCGCGCAGCGCTCGGGCGGGATCGTCCTCGTGGGTGAGCGGCGCGCCGAAGATCGCCAGCACGGCGTCGCCCACGAACTTCTCGACGAAGCCCTCGTGCGCGTAGACGACGGACGCGATCTCGTCAAAGAGGTCGTCCTGAAACTCACGGATTATCTCCGGATCGAAACGCTCCCCCAGCGCGGTGAACCCGGTGAGGTCCGCGAAGAGCACCGTCACGTTGCGCCGCTCCACCTCTGAGCGACGGCTGGCCTCCGTGCGCCGAGCCTTGTCGGCTAGGGCCGCGGGCACGCGCGCCTGCAAGGCGTTGAGGGCCGCCTGCTCCGTCGTGAGCGCCCCCCCGGCGGCATCCCGCCCGAATAGCGTATTCAACTGCGCCTGCAGGAGGGAGATGGCGGCGTCGACGGATTCATCGCCTAGCACGGGACGCAGCCGTTCCTGCGCCGATATCGCTGCTTTGAGCTGCTCGATCTGATCGGCCGCAAGCGTCACGGCGTGCTCCTCGCGCGATCCTCGCGCGCTCATGCCCGGACGGGCTGCCATCGAGGATGGTGCCCACGGGACTGCCCGTCAGCCTATCGGCCCGCATTCACGAAGGCAACCCTTCCCACCAGCCTGCGAGGGATGCACGGGAACGGAGCGCCCCCAGAGCTCGGCGGTCAGGTCTTCCGGGGGAGTCGACGCTGGACCTCGTCGAGGAGGTCGTGATCGCCGAATGACTCGATGAAGCGATTGAGATCTGCGACGAGATCGCGACACACACCTGTAGCGGGCCACGCCTATCCCTTGTCACGTGAGCGACCGATGTCGTTGCCTAGGGCCCGAAGAAGAGCTCCAGCCATTGCTCGAGCATCGGCTTGGCCGGCTCGGACTTGGCCTGCAGCGAGGCGGGAAGCGCCGCTTCGGCGCCCGGCGGGATGATCAGCACCTGCTCGCCCGGCAGGCCCAGGTTCAGCAGGCGACGCGCCTCTGCCGACAGGAAGGCCGTGCTCTGGAGGTAGGTCAGCTCCTGTTTCAACGCCTGGTTGCGCGCCTTCATGGTCGTGATCTCGAGGCGCATGGCGGCGGCCTCCTGGCCGATCGACCAGCTGGCATACACCTGTCGTCCAACCTGGACGGCCAGGAAGGTACCGATGATCAGCAGCACCGCGATCCAGGCCAGCCCACCGCGCGAGGCCGGAATGCGCAGCCGCACCGGTCGCTCTGGGGGTCGCCCGCGCGCGGCGGGGATCTCGGCGCTCGTCATCTGCGGGCCAGTCTAGCCCGCGACTTTTCCACAATGCAACGCGAAGGCGCGCCAGATTTCCACACTGGTTGGACTTATCGCCGCGCGACCTCGACATCCTTCAGGATCTGGCCCGCGGCCAGACGGCCCGGCGCGCCCATCACGCAGCCGCCGGGATGCGTGCCCGAGCCGCACTGGTAGTAGCCCTCGATTGGCGTTCGATACTGCGACCAGCCCGGCGCAGGGCGCAGGAAGAACATCTGCGGCGCCAGCAGCTCTCCCGCGAAAATGTTGCCCTCGCTCAGCCCGATCGTCCGCTCGATGTCGAGCGGGGTGACGACCTCGCGCTGCAGGACCAGGCCATCGAAGCCGGGGAGGTACCGCTCGAGTGTTCCTTGCACCGTGTCGCCCAATCGCTCTCGCTCCGCGTCCCAGTCGCTCTCGCGCAACCGATACGGGGTGTACTGCACGAAGCAGGACATGACGTGCTGGCCGGGCGGCGCCATGTCGGGGTCAATGGTCGACTGGATGGCGCCGTCGATGTAGGGCTCGGGGCTGTACCACCCGTACTTGGCCGCGTCGAAGGCCCGCTCCAGGTAGTCCATCGACGGCCCGATATTCAGGAAGCCGCGGAAGAGGTCGTCACGCTCCGCCAGCGCCGGGTAGCGGGGCAGCCCGGAGAGGGCGAAGTTCACCTTGGAGGAGACCCCCTGGAACTTCATGCGCCGCACGGTGTCCATCAGGTCGTCCGGCAGCTCGCGAGGTTCGACGAGGTCAAGGAAGGTGCGCCGCGGGTCCAGCGCGCTGACGATTATGCCGGCGGTAACTTCCGTCCCGTCGCGGAGCACCACGCCGGTTGCTCGCCCATCACGCGCGAGAACGCGTTCCACCGGCGAGTCCACCCTGATCTCGGCGCCAAATGCCGTGGCCGCCCGGGCGAGGACCTGGGTGAAGCCGCCGTTGCCACCCTTGTGGAAGGCCCACGACCCGAACTCGCCGTCGTGCTCACCGAGCGAGTGGTACAGGAGGACCAGCCCGGAGCCCTGGGAACGGGGGCCGACCTTGGAGCCGATGATCCCCGACGAGGCCAGCCAGCCCTTCAGCAGATCGGACTCGAAGTAGTCGTCCAGGAAGTCGGCGGCGCTGCCGGTCAGCAGCCGGATCGCATTGTGGAAGGTCCGCTTGTCGAGGCCGCGCAGCCGCGACCCGATCCCGGCCAATGCCAGCAGCTCCTCCGGATCGTCGCTGAACGGGTCCGGCGGCACGATGTCGAGGAGCGGCTTGATTGCCTGGCAGACGCGGTCCATGTCGTGGCCGTACTGCTCATAGGCATCAGCGTCGTGAGGGCAGACGCGCTCGATCTCGCGCAGGTTCTGGTCGTGGTCCTTTGTGAACCAGAGGTACTCGCCCTCCGGCGTTGGCGCGAACTTCGAAGACATGAGCAGCGGCATGAAGCCGTGCTTGGTGAGATCGAGCTCGTGGATGATCTGCGGCCGCAAAAGCGAGAGAGCATACGAGAAGGTCGTGAACCAAAAGCCGGGACGTAGCTCCTCGGTGATCGCCGCGCCGCCAACCATCTGGCGCTGCTCCAGGATCAGCGTCCGCAGGCCGCCCCGCGCCAGGTAGGCACCATTCACCAGCCCGTTGTGGCCGCCACCGATGACGATCGCGTCGTACGGCTCGCTGCTCACGCCGTCTTCCGTTCGGGGTTAAAGAAAGGCAGCCGCACCACGTGCGCAGCGACCTTCTCGTAATGGTGGTCGACCGTGAACTCGAGCTGAACGCGCTGGCCAGCCCGCGCAAGATCAGGTCGCACCCTGCCCAGGGCGATGTGGCGCTGCAGGACCGGCGAGTACATGAAGCTGGTGGCGTAGCCGACCCGCTGGCCCGCCTCGTCGTAGACCATCCAATCCTCGTGGACCGGCGCATGCACCTTGGGCGGGATCAGCCCTGCCGCGCCGTAGACCCGATCGTAGTCCTCCCAATCGACCATCAGGCCGCTCATTCGCCAGCGAGACGTCTTGTCGGCGATCTCGCGCTCGAGCGCGCGGCGACCGATGAAGGCGCGGCCGTCATCGGCCAGTCCCTTGAACATCCACGACCAGCCGAGCTCGATTGGGGTGGACCGATGGGCGTCGTTGAAGGCGTATCGGCTCGAGTCGAAGTCGACTGCCAGCAACAGCAATCCTGCCTCGATGCGCAGCATGTAGAGCGCCGCCAGGCCGAACGGTATGACGCTGAGGCCCTCGGCGGCCCCCCACAGGGCATCCCAGGCGGTGAGCGCATCGGCTGCGTCGACCCACACCTCGTAACCGAGGTCGCCGGTGTAGCCCGTGCGCGACACCGTCACCGGCACGCCGCCGATCTCCCCGCTGGTCAGCCCGAAGAAGGGCGTGGAAGCGGCGCTGGGCACCAGCTTGGCAAGGAGTTCGCGGGAGCGCGGCCCCTGGACCGCGATCGTCCCGATCTGGTTGCTGACATCCTCGATAGCAACCCTGAGCCGGCCGATGCGGTCCGCGAAGTACCCGAAGTTCGGCTCGGCGCTTGTGAGCAGGTATTCGTGCGGTCCGCGGTGCTGGACCACGCCGTCCTCGAGCACGAAGCCCCGATCGTCGAGCCAGGTCGTGTACTGCGCGTGTCCCGGTGGGCAGCCGCGCACGTCGCGAGCCAGCATGCCGGCCAGGAACTGCTCCGCGTCGGCGCCGGCGATCCGGTACTTGTAAAGCGGCGAGGTGTCGAAGATGCCGGCCGCGCTGCGGACCGCGAAGTATTCGAACTTGTCCGATTCTTGGTAGCGATTGGCGGCCAGGTGCCCGGCCCAGTGGCTCCACAGGCCCGTCTCGTTGAGCGCGCTGGTGCGCGAATGGAAGGGCGTGGGTCGGATCATCAGGGCGGGAGCCTAGCACCGCCACCGGGACAGCTGAGCTGTCGCGGACGCCGCGATGCTCAGGATGCACGCTCGAAAGCGAACAGGCGTGCTATTTTGGAGCGCACCATGCTGACCGACCGCCCCACCTCCACCGACGATGCGATCGCCGCCTTCCTCGCGGATCCGGCGCTCCAGCCGCTGATCGCGGCGCACCGGAGCCTCGATCCGCGGCCGCCGCGCCACGCGCCATGGCCCGAAGGGCTCGATCCTCGGTTGATTGGAGCCCTTCGTTCACGGGGCGTCGAGGCTCTCTACACCCACCAGGCGCAGGCGGTCGAGGCGATCCAGGCCGGGCGGAACGCGTGCATCGTGACGCCGACCGCGTCGGGCAAGACGCTCTGTTACAACCTGCCGGTCCTGGACGCGGTGGCGCGCGACCCGACCGCCCGCGCCCTGTACCTGTTCCCCACCAAGGCCCTCGCCGCCGACCAGCTCGTCGAGCTGCGATCGCTGGCGGACGCGGCGCAGCTCGGGCTGAAGACGCACACATACGACGGTGACACGCCACCGAACGTGCGCTCCGTCGTCCGAGCGGCGGGGCAGGTGGTGATCACCAACCCGGACATGCTCCACGCGGCGATCCTCCCCCACCACACCAAGTGGTTCAAGCTCTTCGAGAACCTGCAGTTCGTCGTCATCGACGAGCTGCACACCTACCGTGGCCTCTTCGGCTCCCACGTCGCCAACGTCATCCGACGGCTCCGTCGCATCACCCGCCATTACGGGGCCGATCCGGTGTTCATCTGCGCATCGGCGACCATCGCCAACCCCAGCGAGCTGGCCGAGCGACTGATCGAGGCGCCCGTCGAGCTGATCGATGACAACGGGGCACCATCGGGCCGAAAGCACATCCTGATCGTGAATCCACCGGTCGCGAACGAGGAGCTGGGCATCCGGAGCTCGGCGCTGCTGACGGCGCAACGCCTCGCGGAGCGGCTCATCGGCGGCGGCGTGCAGACGATCGCCTTCGCACGGTCGCGCACGGCGGTCGAAGTGCTGACCACCTACCTGCGCGAGACCTTCGCGCCGCCACCAGGCCACCCACACACGATCCGCGGCTACCGGGGCGGGTACCTGCCGAACGAGCGGAAGGAGATTGAGCGCGGCCTTCGCGACGGCAGGGTCCGCGGCGTGGTCGCCACCAATGCGCTGGAGCTCGGGATCGACATCGGCGGGTTGGACGCTGCCATCAGCGTCGGGTATCCGGGCACCATCGCCTCGACCTGGCAACAGATGGGTCGCTCCGGGCGTCGGGCGGGAACGAGCCTCTCGGCGCTGGTCTGCTCATCGGCTCCCATCGACCAGTTCCTGGCCGCGCATCCCGAGTACCTGTTCGACAGCTCTCCCGAGCACGGGCTGGTGAACCCGGACAACCTCCACGTGCTGCTCAACCATCTGCGCGCCTCGAGCTTCGAGCTGCCGGTGCCCGCCGCCGAGAAGTTCGGCATCGACGAGACGGTGACTCTCCTCGACGTCCTCGAGGAGGACGGCTACGTGCGGCGCGCCGAGGACGATCGGTATTACTGGAGCCACGAGAACTTCCCGGCCAGCAGCTTCTCCCTGCGCTCCGGCGCACCGGAGAACGTCGTCATCGTCGACACGACCGGTGACCGACATCGCGTGCTCGGCGAGGTGGACCTGTTTGCCGCACCGCTCCTCGTCCATGAGAAGGCGATCTACATCCACGAGGGCGTGCAGCACCACGTCGACCGACTCGACTGGGACGAGCGCAAGGCCTATGTGACGCGCACCGACGTCGACTACTACACCGATGCCGACCTCGGCGTCACGCTCAAGGTGCTGGAGGTCTTCGACGAGGCCGATGAGCGCCCGACAGGCATGCGGCAGCGCGGCGAGGTGATGGTCGCCTGGAAGGTGACCATGTTCAAGAAGCTCAAGTTCCACACGCACGAGAACGTCGGCTGGGGCTCGATCAGCATCCCCGAGCAGGAGATGCATACCACCGCCTGCTGGCTCGTTCCGCCGCCGGAGATCGTGAACCGCTACGACCGCGACACGCTCGATGGAGCGCTCATCGGGTTGGCGCGCGTGGCCCGCACGACCGCATCCCTGCTCCTGATGTGCGACCCGCGTGATTTGGGCGTGCTCGCCCAGGTGCAGGCGCCGTTCACCGGCCGTCCGACGCTCTACCTCTACGACGCAGTCCCGGGCGGGGTGGGCCTCACCGAGCGGCTCTTCACGCTCACCGATGAACTCGTCCGCGCGTGCCATGAGGCGGTCGATTCCTGTGGCTGCAAGGACGGCTGTCCCGCCTGCGTGGGTCCTGCCATCGAGGTCGGGCATCGCGGCAAGGCGGTCGTCGCAGAGCTGCTCGCCGCGATGAGCTAGCCGGTGCGCACCCTCGCGGATCGCCTGGCCGAGCTGCGCGCCGAGCGGCTGCCAGGGGTGCTGGTGCGCCCGCCCCGGCCTGACGGCGATCGGGCGGGGCTCCTGGCGCGCTGGTTCGGCGCCCGCTTGCAGGTCGCTCCGGGCGGAGCGGCGGTGGTCGTCGAGCGACGGGTTGCGCTCCCTGCGGCGACAGTGGCCAGCCTGATCGACCTGCCGCCAGGCTCCTACTTCGATACCGAGACGACGGGGCTGTCGACCGGCGCGGGCACGGTCGTCTTTCTCGCCGGACTCGGCCGGCTCGACGGAGATCAGCTGGTCGTGCGCCAGCTGCTGCTCCCCGACTACCCGCACGAGGCGGCGCTGCTGCGATTGGTCGCGGCCGAGCTGGCTGCCCTGCCCCGCGTGATCACCTACAACGGGCGAGGCTTCGACCTGCCGCTGCTCACTACGCGCCTGACCGTACATCGCCTCTTCCGGGAGATGGCGGCCCTCCCCCAGCGCCACGACGACCTGCTCCCCGTGGCCCGCCGCCTGTACCGTCGACCGCTGGGCGGGGCGCGGCTCGCCGACGTCGAGGCCGGCGTGCTCGGCGTGGTTCGCAGCTCCGATTGCCCGGGCAGCGAGGTGCCATCGCGCTACTTCGGGTACCTGCGAGGCGGCTCGCCGGACCTGCTCACCGACGTGCTGGACCACAACCTGCAGGACATCGTTTCGCTGGCCCTGCTCGAGGCCGAGATCGTGCAGATGCGCGCCGGCGGCTGGCGAACCGCGAGCGTGCTCGATCCCCACGGCATGGCGGTGGAGTTGCTGCGGCACGGCGCCAGCGAGGAAGCGCTGGAGGTCGTCGAGGCCGCGATGCTCCCCGGCGTCGACCAGGGCCAGGTTCACTCGCTGCGCCGGATGGCGGCGCGCCTGCTGCTCAACGCGGGCGAGATCGATCGCGCCGAGCTGCTGTGGACGTCCGCCACGCGACGCGCTTCGGCGGACGCCGCCGCGGCATGGCTGGAGGTGGCACGCATCCGCGAGCGGCAGCGTGGCGACCTGCGGGGAGCATTGGAGGCAGCCACGACAGCTTCTCGGGTCCTCGACCTGGCCTTCGCCCTGGGTCGTGGCGGTGGGATGCTTGCGGTCGGGCGGGTGCGACTGCGGGTCGACGCGCGGCTGCGCAGGCTGCGCCGCTGGGTCGCGGCGGCTGAGCGCCGGCGAACCAGGTCGCTGGCCGCGACCGCCTAGGCGCGGCTCGCCAGGAACTCCGCCGTCCCGATGATCGCCGCCTCGATGGCGGCGAGCGGATCGAGTCCGTCGCCCAGGGCGATCGCAAGCAACGCGGCGACGGCATCGCCCGCGCCGAGGGTCGAGACGCCCTCGATGTGGCGAGCTGCCGGCACCCACCGTGCGCCGACTGGGGTCCCGTCCAGCCAGGCGCCCGCTGCGCCACCGGTGATGGCCAGGATCGGCTGCGCGCCGAAGTGGTCGCGGAGCTTGGCCAGCTGCTGCCGCGGGTCGTCGGCCACGCCAGCCAGGTCCTCGTTGCTGGCGACCAGCGCATCGAGCTCGGCGAGGGCAGCGGACAGCCCGTCGCCGAGCGCATCGAGGGGCAGCGCAGCAACCTGCTCGCCGGGCGACAGGCTTCGCAGCCAGCCCTGGAGCGCACCCACCCGCACAGGCACTGTGACGGAGGCGAGTGTGGCGTCGACGCCGAGCTCGCCGGCGATGGGGGCGAGGAGAACGGCTCGCGGGTCGATCCTCGCGACGTCGGCCGGCATGACCGCCAGCAGGGCTCCCCCACCCTCGTAGATCAGCCTGCGCTGGCCACCTTCGTCGCGGATCGTGTAACAGATCGAGGACGAGACCGGGACGTGGAGGCACGGCCCAAGCCGCCCAAGCTCCTCGACCGCGGCAACCGCCTCTGGCTCCGGACCTGCCGCTGTGATCGTCGCCACGCGACGGCCGGACGCGGCCGCTGCTCGCGCGCCATGCACCACCGAGCCACCGGCGACCGTCGAGCCATCCGCCAGCCGATCGATCGCCAGGCCGCCCAGGATGAGCAGATCGGGCCGTGCGGCTATCATCGGGCCATCATGCGATTGTTCTTCTATGAGCTGCACGAGGGTGCCACCGACCTCCTGACCGACGCCATGCTGGTCACCGAGCAGGAGTTCACGCCCGAGGAGTTCGCCGCGCTGGTCGTCTCCGCCCGGGCGGCGGTGGTCGACACCTTCGAAGACGACACGCTGGTCGAGGCGATCGCGCGGGAGCTCGAGCACCGGCACGGCTTCACCTACGTCGGCGACGAGAAGCTGACCGCCAGCATGAGCGTTGGGCTCGAGGAGGCGGACACCTACCTGGTCGAGGTCAGCCCCGAGTTCCGCAGCCTGATCGCCGAGGTCGACCTCTCGTCCTAGCCGACGATGGTGGCGTGCTCAGCGCGCCACGTTGAAGAGGACCTCGATCACGTCACCGTCGCGCACGGCATAGGTCTTCCCCTCGGATCGGAGCAGGCCGCGCTTGCGCGCCTCCACCATGCTGCCCGATGCCATCAGGTCGTCGAAGGTGACCACCTCCGCCCGGATGAAGCCGCGCGCCAGGTCGCTGTGAATCGCAGCCGCGGCGTCGACCGCATTCGCCCCGGCGCTCAGGGTCCAGGCGCGGCACTCGTCCTCGCCGGCGGTGAAGAAGGAGAAGAGGCCGAGCAGGTCATAGGTCAGGCGAATGACCCGTCCCCGGCTCGGCTCGGCGATCCCCAGGTCCTCCATGAAGAGCGCAGCGTCGTCGGCGGAGAGCTGCGCCAGCTCCGCTTCGATCTTGCCGCCGAGCGCGGCGACGTCGCTCTGCGGCTGGGCGTATCGCGCCCGCCCGGCAGCCTCGAGGTCCGGCACGCCGGCGAGCTGCCCTTCGTCGATGTTGAGCACCACCAGCACCGGCTTCTGGGTCAGGAACCGATACCCGCGCAGGCGCAGCTCATCGTCATCGCTGAGCTGGACGGCCCGCAGGGGACGGCCGGCCGAAAGGTCCGGCTCGAGGCGAGCCAGGAGCTCCTCTTCCTGCGCGTTCGCCTCGCGCTCGGTCGGCGAGCCGTGGCGGCCCGAGGTGCGCAGCTTGTCGAGCCGCTTCTCGATCACTGTCAGGTCGGCGATGGTGAACTCCAGGTCGAGCTCATCGACGTCGCGCCACAGATCGGGCGGGCCGTCGGCACCGCTCCCCTCAAAGCCTCGAGCGACGTGCAGCAGCGCATCGGCGTTGCGGATGAGCGCCAGCACGTCGGGGTTGACGGTCCCTTCGCGGGCGGCGCCCGCCGGGATGGCGACGTCGACGTAGGTGACATCGGCGGGGACCGTCTTGCGCGGATGGAAGAGCTCGGAGAGGCGGTCGAGGCGCTCGTCGGGGACCTTGACCACGCCGACGTTCGGCGCGGCACGCCCGCCAGAGAAGCCGCCGGTATCGGCATGGGCTCCGGTCAGGGCATTGAAGACGGTCGTCTTGCCGCTCCCCGGCAGCCCGACGATGGTGACCTGCACCGGCTAGTACCCGGCCTCCAGGTCGACCACGTTCTCGAGCTCCTCGCCGCCGGCAAATCGGCGCAGGTTGGCGACGAACAGGTCGAGCGAGCGCTCCACCACCTTGTCGCTCGACCACGAGGTATGAGGGGTGATGATCAGGTTCGGCGTGCCGTAGAGGGGCGAGTCGGGCGGCAGCGGCTCCTCGTTGAAGACGTCGAGCACGGCTCCCCCGATCCAGCCCGACTCCAGGGCGCGGCGCAGCGCCAGCTCGTCGAGCAGCCGGCCGCGGGCGATGTTGATCAGCCAGGCGTGCTCCCGCATCTCCTGCAGCTGCGCGGCGCCGATCAGCCCCGCGGTGTCATCGGTGAGCGGCGCTGCCACGACCACGATGTCGCTCTGCCGAAGCAGCTCGTCGAGCCGATCGAGGCCCAGCAGCTCCACGTTCGGCAGGTCCCCGGCTCCACGCTCGGGATGGCGACGGGTCGCCAGCAGTCGCGCCTCGAAGGGGCCGAGCAGTCGCGCAATCTCCGAGCCGATGCTGCCGAAGCCGACGATCCCGACGGTCATGCCACCCAGCTCCGTGCCGCGCAACGGCTGCCAGGTGCGCTCGCGCTGGAGCTCGAGGAGCTGCGGCAGGCGGCGGGCGATGGCCAGGCACATCATCACCAC
>JBDTQD010000037.1:0-15593 GCA_039932375.1 Chloroflexota bacterium
CGGTGTCCATCGATCGTCATTCTCCGCAAATCACTGGCGTGTGAGGACCATGGCCAATGCGGCGAGCAGGGTGAGGATCACCATGCGGTACTCCTGCCAGCGCGTCGTGGGATCGTTCATGACACGCATGCTCGGGCCACCAGTGTGGCAAGCAGCACATCGCTTGGCAGCTTCGGCATTGCACGACCGTGACAAGTCCGCGAGGTCGCGCCTGGATGTCGATCGCTAGACGATCAGACCGTCACCGAGGAAGCGCTGAGGAAGGGCTCCGGTTCCAGCGCGGCGGCTTCGGCCTTGGCGAGCGGCGGGAGGTCGATCGCCTCGAAGTGCTCCACGGTGGCGGATGCGACCAGGCCGGGTGGGGGAGTGGGCATGTACGGCTGCGAGGTATCGGGTCCGAGGGCTTCCTCGAGCGCCGCCCAATCGCGCCACAGAGTGACGACGATGGCGAACTCGTCACTCCCTTCGGTGCGTCGTCCCGCGTGTGCCGATACCAGCCCTGGATGCGCCTGGATCCGCGGCAGTCCGCGCTCCCGGATGAAGGCATGGAATTCTGCTCCGCGCTGGGGCGCGATCTTGACGCTCAGGATTCTGACGATCATCCGATCTCTGCTGTCCCGCTGCGGGAGGGGCATCGTGCCGTCGCTGGCGTCGGAAGTCAAGCGTCGCGGCATGCGTGCGTCTCAGCTCAGCCGCTGCTCGAAGCGGGTGTCTTATCAGCGAAGACGTCGACGGCCAACAGGTGTCCAACGGCGTCCCGCAGGTCTCGTGCCTGGTAGTCGGGTCGGAGGACGCGCGGTTGCGGATCCGATGGACCGATGAGGATCACCTTCAGCCCAGCCCGACGTGCAGGCTCGACGTCCTTGGGGCGGTCGCTGACCAGCCAGGTCGCCAACCGCGCATCGCGCAGCGCGTGCCAGCGCTCGACCTCATCGGCACGGACGTCGCCAGATCCGACTTCACCGCTCTCGTCGTCGAACTGGACGACGGCGTATGCGCCCCTGCCCAAAGTAGCCCGCACCCAGGCGTCGCGGTCGGGGGCGTCCTGCGGCAGGTCGCGACCGGCGACCCGCCGGGGGACCAGCACGATCGGGCGTCCAATCCAGCCGATCCGCCGCAGGGCGACCGGGGCGTCGTCCAGAACGGTCGGAGGATCGGCACGCTGGGCGACGAGGACATCCAGGGCGATGAGGATGCCGCCTGACCCGCGCCGCGTCTCAGCTGTCATTTGCGTGCGCGGCGGCTGCCGGCTCGCCAACCTCGGCGCCGTCGTGAGGCACCTGGAGCCGAGGTGAATCGTCGACGTTCAGCACGTATCCGATGCCCTGGAAGGTGGTGATCGGTCCTGGTTCACCAGGCGCGGCGCCAAGCTTGCGTCGAACACGGCTGATCCAGACCCGCAGATACTGGAGGTCATCGCGATATTCCGGGCCCCACACCTTGGTAAGGAGCTCCGTGTGAAGGACCACCTTGCCGGCATTGGCGGCAAGGTGCTGCAGGAGCAGCCATTCGGTCCTGCTGAGCTGAACGAGCTGCCCGTCGCACGTCATCATCCGGCGTTCGAGGTCGATCTCCACGCCTCCGATGCGCAGGATCCCGCCAGGGTGCGCGAGTCCGGCAGCTCGTCGCAGAACGGCTCGCACGCGCGCCGCCAGCTCGTCCGGATGAAATGGCTTGGCGATGTAGTCGTCCGCGCCCAGATCGAGCCCCTTGGCCTTGTCGGCGGTCGAGCCTTTGGCCGTGAGCAGGATCACCGGGACCGGCCGCCATTCGCGGAGCTGGCGCATCACCTCGATGCCGTCCAGGTCCGGCATCACCACGTCGAGCAGGACGATATCGGGACGCATCTCCTCCGCCTTCTTCAGGGCTTCCTGGCCACCACCGGCAGTGACGACCCGGAAGCCCTCGTCGCTGAGGGTCATGGCAACGAGCTTGGTGATGCGCGGCTCGTCGTCCGCCACGAGGACCAGAGGCTGGTTCTTCATGCCTGCTCCTGACTGAGGACCTGCGTGCCTGGCATTGCCCCCCAATCCAGCATGGCACACAAACTCGGCATCCCCGAACCTACGGCTCTCGCCGGAAGATCCCGATGCCCGCGATCACGAGGAACTCGAGGATCGTCCACCCCACGAGGGCGACGAGGGCCGCGATATCCAGGATCGTGACGCCCGACTGCACCGCGTTCGTGTGCAGAATCCCTTCAAACGGGGCCACGAAGACACCGCTCAGGTCATAGATGAAGCGGACGATCCCGTTTCCCTGGCTCGCGTCCGCGAGCAGGAGGACGATCCGCAAAACGATCAGGGCCTGGACGATCCCGAAGATGAAGACCACCATGCGACGTGCGGTCTCGCCTCCGCTTGGCGTGCGCCTGACCGATTCAGAAACGACCGATCCCGAGACGACACGGCTGGGGGGAACGACCGCGGCGGCAGGAGCGGCCACGACCGGTTCTTCGACCGGCCGTTCCTCGACGACGTTCTGTTCCACGACGCGCTCTTCGTCCACTTCAGGCACCTCATGCGGCTGGTTGCAGCGCCCCCATATTGCTCCGCCGGACCATGCGGGAAGAAGCAGCGCGAGGGGCCTAGGGTTGCATTCTCATCGCGCTTGGACTGCTTCTGCAAGAAGATTGCGAGCAATCGACCGATTCGTGGGTGCTCACAGGCGCGCCCAGCGCGCGATAATCCGTTCATGCGAGCAGGCGGTTTCGAGCCGACGTTGGTCCTGAATCCGGCCGACGATGTCGAGTTTGCCGCGTATGCCCAGGCGCTCCTCGGATCTGGGGCGGCCTCCGTCGCAGAGCTGGAAGAACGATTGCGAGTTGTCTATCCTCTCACTGTCGTTCATGCCAGGGCGCTCGACGGTGAGCGGATCCTGGTGTGGTATGTCTATCGCGATGGGCGTTGGGTCGGGTTGCGACCCGGCGAGCAGGAGTGAGGAGGGAGCAAGCCAGATGCCCGATCCACGCGACGACCTCTGGGCGACCGCGGAATCAATCAAGAGCGACGCGGCGCGTGTGATGGCCCTCGAAGACGAAAAGATCGCGCTTGATCCGGCGGATCCTCGAGTCGAGCACCTGTCGGAGCAGGTCGAGCAGCTCGCAGGCCGGCTGGCGGACAAAACCGAGGTCGAACATTCGCTGAGCAAGGAAATCAAGAGGCAGAAGTAGCCCGCCGACTTGTTTCCGCTTCACTTGACGAAGCGCCTGAGTGTGGCGTAAACTCCTCGTTCGCGTGTCCGCGCCCCACCATGTCCTCTTCGAGGAGTCCTGAATGGCCTTGGCCGAGTCAGCCAGCCGATTTGAGCTGGCCCCGACCCGTGAAAATTTCTCACATATTCCGGAGGTCCTTCCCCTCCCGAACCTGATCCAGACCCAGACCGAATCATTTCATTGGTTCGTCCAGACCGGCCTCCGAGAGCTCCTGGACGAGATCACCCCGATCACCGACTTCACCGGCAAGAACCTCGAGCTGCACTTCCGCGACTACTACTTCGAGGAGCCCAAGTTCGACGAGGACGAGTGTCGTACTCGTGATCTCACCTACTCCAAGCCGCTCAAGGTCGAGGTCGACCTGATTGTCAAGGAGACCGATGAGGTTAAGCACCAGACCGTCTTCATGGGCGACTTCCCATGGATGACGGAGCAGGGGACCTTCATCATCAACGGCGCCGAGCGCGTCGTGGTCTCGCAGCTGGTCCGCTCGCCCGGCGTCTACTACACCGGAGCGGAGGATCCGGCCACCGGCCGCATCCTGTTCGCCGCCAAGGTGATCCCGAACCGCGGCGCCTGGCTCGAGTTCGAGACCAGCAACAAGGACCTGCTCAGCGTCAAGGTCGACCGTAAGCGCAAGATCCCGGTCACCACGCTGCTGCGCGCCGTCGGGGTCGAGGACAACGCGGAGATGCTGCGCACCTTCGCGCCCGCCGACGACCACCCCGAGCACCCGTACGTGTCGCTGACGCTGGACAAGGATCCGGCCGCGACCCAGGACGAAGCGCTGATCGAGGTCTACAAGAAGTTGCGCCCCGGTGACCCGCCGACCGTCGACAACGCCCGTGCGCTGGTGCAGAGCCTCTTCTTCAACTTCCGCCGTTACGACCTCGGTCGGGTGGGGCGCTACAAGTTGAACAAGGCGCTCGGCGACGTCGCCACCAAGCTCAAGATCGAGCTGCCCAGGGAGGGCGGCGAGAACCTGCGCGACTCCCGCATCATCAGTCGCAGCGACATCGTGGCGATCATCGGCAAGCTGATCGAGCTGAACAACGGCCGCGGCACGGGCGACGACATCGACCATCTCGGCAACCGGCGCATCCGCGCAAATGGTGAGCTGATCCAGAACCAGTTCCGGATCGGCCTGCTTCGCATGGAGCGGGTCGTCAAGGAGCGGATGACGATCACCGATGCCGAGCAGGCAACCCCGAACTCACTGATCAACATCCGCCCGGTGGTGGCGGCCATGAAGGAGTTCTTCGGCGGAAGCCAGCTCTCCCAGTTCATGGACCAGACCAACCCGCTCGCGGAGCTGACCAACAAGCGCCGCCTCTCGGCCCTCGGGCCGGGCGGGCTGTCGCGCGAGCGTGCCGGCTTCGACGTCCGCGACGTCCACCCGTCCCATTACGGCCGGATGTGTCCGATCGAGACCCCCGAGGGGCCGAACATCGGCCTGATCGGCTCGCTGGCCACCTACGGCAAAATCAATGAGCACGGCTTCATCGAGACCCCCTATCGCAAGGTGCGCAAGTTCGTCTCGTACCGCGACAAGGGCGCCGATGTGCTGGGCGAGACCCTGGCCGAGGATCTGCTCGCCGGCGAGCACGGCAAGAAGCTGGCGAAGGCCGGCGCCATCATCGACGAGGCACTGTGGGCAGCCATCAAGGAGCAGAAGCTGGCATCGGTCCGGATCAAGCCGGTGGTTGCCTCCGATATCCGTGACATCGAGTACCTCGCCGCCGACGAGGAGGAGAAGTTCTACATCGCGCAGGCCAACGCGCCGCTCGATGCCGGAAATCACTTCGTCGAGGAGCGGGTCATGGTGCGCTACCGCGACCAGTTCCACGTGCAGCCATTCGAGGACGTCGACTACATGGACGTCAGCCCCAAGCAGATCGTGAGCGTGGCGACGGCCATGATCCCGTTCCTGGAGCATGACGACGCCAACCGCGCGCTGATGGGCTCGAACATGATGCGCCAGTCGGTCCCGCTCCTCCAGCCCGAGGCTCCCGTGGTCGGCACCGGCGTCGAGTACCGGGCCGCATTCGACTCGCAGCAGGTGGTGGTCGCCGACGCAGGAGGCACCGTGGTGAGCGTCACCTCCGCCGACATCCAGGTCGAGCGCGACGAGGGGGACGTGCGCGACACCTACCACCTCAAGAAGTTCATGCGCAGCAACCAGGGCACCTGCATCAACCAGCGGCCGATCGTCGACGTCGGCGATCGGGTCGCGGCCGGGCAGGTGCTGGCCGACTCGTCGAGCACGGATCACGGTGAGATGGCGCTCGGCCAGAACATCCTCGTCGCATTCCTTCCCTGGGAGGGCGGCAACTACGAGGACGCGATCGTGATCAGCGAGCGCCTGGTGCGCGAGGACCTGTTCACGTCGATCCACATCGAGAAGCACGAGATCGAGGCCCGCGACACCAAGCTGGGTCCGGAGGAGATCACGCGCGACATCCCGAACGTGGGCGAGGAGAGCCTCCGCAACCTCGACGAGGACGGGATCATCTACGAGGGCGCCGAGGTCACCCCCGGCGACATCCTGGTCGGCAAGATCACGCCGAAGGGCGAGACCGAGCTGACCGCCGAGGAGCGCCTCCTGCGGGCCATCTTCGGTGAGAAGGCGCGTGAGGTGAAGGACAGCTCGCTGCGCCTGCCGCACGGCGAGCGCGGCATCGTGGTCAACGTCCGCCAGTTCAGCCGCGAGAGCGGCGACGAGCTCCTCCCGGGCGTGAACCGCCTGGTGCGGGTCAGCGTTGCTCAGAAGCGCAAGATCGCGGTCGGCGACAAGATGGCGGGTCGCCACGGAAACAAGGGCGTGATCGCCAAGATCCTGCCGGTCGAGGATATGCCCCTGATGCCGGACGGGACGCCGGTCGATATCGTCCTGAACCCGCTCGGCGTGCCGAGCCGGATGAACATCGGCCAGATCCTGGAAACGCACCTGGGCTGGGCGATGCACGTGCTCGGCCTCAAGGCAGCCACGCCGGTCTTCGACGGGGCGACCGAGGCGCAGATCACGGCACAGCTCAAGAAGGCGGCCGCCGTGAAGGGCTCGGTGGTCAGCGAGGACGGCAAGACGATCCTGCGCGACGGGCGGACGGGGGAGGCGTTCGATCACCGTGTCACGGTCGGATACATCTACATGCTCAAGCTCCACCACCTGGTGGAGGACAAGATTCACGCCCGCAGCACAGGCCCCTACTCCCTGATCACCCAGCAGCCGTTGGGTGGCAAGGCGCAGTTCGGTGGCCAGCGCTTCGGCGAGATGGAGGTCTGGGCGCTCGAGGCGTACGGCGCGGCGAACATCCTCCAGGAGCTGCTCACGGTCAAGAGCGACGACGTCATGGGTCGCGTGCAGACATACGAGGCGATCGTCAAGGGCGAGGAGATCCAGCCACCAGGAGTTCCCGAGTCGTTCAAGGTCCTCATCAAGGAGCTCCAGGCGCTCGGCCTTTCGGTCGAGATTCTGAACGAGAACGAGGAGGAGATCCGCTTCATCGAGGACACCGGCAGCTACCCGCTGCCGGACCTGGGCGGGATCAATCTCCAGGGATTTGAGGAGTAGTCGCGAGCGCAGCGCCAGCTCGGCGTTGTGCCCCACCCATCGGTCATTGTCGAGCCGGGGTCTGGTCAGCCCTGGCGCACCGTCCCAGACGCGGCGTCAGCCGCAGGAGCCGTAGCCACTCATGCTGGAAGTCAACAACTTCGACGCGATTCGGATCAGCCTGGCATCACCCGATCAGATCAAGAGCTGGTCATCGGGCGAGGTCACCAAGCCCGAGACGATCAATTACCGCACCCTCAAGCCCGAGAAGGACGGTCTCTTCGACGAGCGCATCTTCGGTCCCACCAAGGACTGGGAGTGCTACTGCGGCAAATACAAGCGGATTCGCTACAAGGGGATTATCTGCGACAAGTGCGGCGTCGAGGTCACCCGCAGCAAGGTCCGGCGTGAGCGGATGGGGCACATCAAGCTCGCCAGCCCGGTCAGCCATATCTGGTATTTCAAGGGGACCCCGTCGCGGCTGGGGATCCTGCTCGACGTCAGCCCCCGCAACCTCGAGCGGATCCTGTACTTCGCGCTCTACGTCGTGTCGCGCGTCGACGAGCACGAGCGCGAGAAGGCACTCGCCCGCGTCGACGAGGAAATGGCCGATCGGATCGGCCGCGCCGGCGAGCTGGTCGAGGCCAAGCGCGCCGAGCTGGAGGCTGCCGTCGCTGAGAAGCGCGAGCAGGTCACCAGCGAGCACGAGGCCGATGCCACCCGCGCCGACGAGCAGATGGCCGCCCGTAGCGAGGAGCTGGCAGCAGCCGCGCAGCAGGTCGAGGCGGCTCTCAAGGAGAGCGGCAAGACCGTTGCCGATGACGTGATCTTCACGCCCACCGGCGAGGTGGTGGCGAAGTCCGGCGAGCCGACCAAGGGCGCGCTTGCCGCGCTGCGCAAGGCCGTCAAGGCCGAGGTTGAGTCGCTCGACGCCGAGGTCAAGGAGGCCAAGGCGCGGACCGCGGAGCGGCTGCAGATGGCCCTCGCCGACCTCGGTGCCGGGATCGACGACGCGCTCGCGACCGAGCGTGGGCAGGTCGCCCGCGAAACCGATGACGCACGCCTGGCGGCGCGCGCGGCACGCGCGCAGATCGCCGACATCAAGGTGATGCAGACCCTCACCGAGTCGGAGTACCGCTCGCTGACCGAGCAGTACGGCCGCCTCTTCGAGGCAGGCATGGGGGCCGAGGCGATCAAGAAGATCATCGAGCAGCTCGACCTGGACGACCTCGCCCAGCGGCTGCATGTCGAAATGCGCCAGACATCGGGCCAGCGCCGCAAGAAGGCGATCAAGCGGCTGCGGCTGATCGAGGCGTTCCGCAAGAGCGGCGCGCGACCAGAGTGGATGATCCTGTCAACCCTGCCGGTGATCCCGCCTGACCTGCGCCCGATGGTGCAGCTCGACGGCGGCCGCTTCGCGACCAGCGACCTGAACGACCTGTATCGGCGCGTCATCAACCGCAACAATCGACTCAGCCGCCTCCTCGACCTGGAGGCGCCCGAGATCATCATCCGCAACGAGAAGCGGATGCTGCAGGAGGCATGCGACGCGCTGATCGACAACGGTCGCCGCGGGCGCGCCATCGCCGGCACCGGCAACCATCGGCTCAAGAGCCTGTCGGACATGCTCAAGGGGAAGCAGGGACGCTTCCGCCAGAACCTGCTCGGCAAGCGCGTCGACTACTCGGGGCGCTCGGTGATCGTGGTCGGTCCCGAGCTGAAGCTGCACCAGTGCGGCCTCCCCAAGAAGATGGCGCTCGAGCTGTTCAAGCCGTTCGTCATGCGCCAGCTCGTCGAGAAGGGCTTCGCGCACAACATCAAGAGCGCCAAGCGGATCGTGGAGCGGGTGCGGCCGGAGGTCTGGGACGTCCTTGAAGAGGTGATCCAGGACCACCCGGTGCTGCTCAACCGCGCCCCGACCCTTCATCGGCTCGGGATCCAGGCCTTTATGCCGGTCCTGGTCGAGGGATCGGCGATCCAGATCCATCCCCTCGTCTGCTTCGCCTTCAACGCCGACTTCGACGGCGACCAGATGGCGGTCCACGTGCCCCTCTCGACCGCGGCGCAGCGCGAGGCGAAGGAGCTGATGCTGTCGACCCAGAACCTGCTCTCGGCGGCCGACGGCTCGCCGGTGGTGTCGCCGACCCATGACATGGTGCTCGGCTGCTACTACCTGACCGTCGAGGAGCCGACCGAGAAGGGTGCCGGCAAGGCGGTCGCCAGCGCCAACGAGGCGGTCATGCTGACCCAGCTGGGCCACGTCCACGTCCAGGCTCCGATCAAGGTCGAGCTGGAGGTGTGGGACGCCGCCGCCGAGGACGGCGCTGGCGTGATGCGTACAGAGCTGATCGAAACGACGGCCGGCCGCGTGATCTTCAACACGGTCATCCCCAAGGAGCTCGGCTACGTGAACCGGGTGATGGACCGCAAGGGGCTCAAGGCGCTGATCGCGCAGTGCTACCGCGAGCTCGGTCCGGCCGCCACCACCCAACTGGTGGACGGCATCAAGACCCTCGGATTCCACTACGCCACCATGGCGGGGATCACGATCGGGATCGACGACATCCGCGTGCCGGTCGAGAAGGTCAAGCTGCTGGCGACCGCGGACGCCAAGGTGAACGAGATCGATCGCGAGTTCCGGCGCGGCTTCATCACCGAGGACGAGCGCTACAACCAGACGGTCGACGTCTGGCGCGGGACGACCGATGAGGTCACCGAGAAGATGCTCGCCGGCCTCGACAAGCGCGGGTCGGTCTGGATGATCACGCACTCCGGGGCACGCGGAAACGTGACCCAGGTGCACCAGCTGGCGGGCATGCGCGGCCTGATGGCCGACCCATCGGGGCGGATCATCGACCTGCCGATCCGCAGCAACCTGCGCGAGGGGATGAGCGTGCTGGAGTACTTCATCTCCAGCCACGGGGCCCGCAAGGGGCTCGCCGACACCGCACTGCGCACGGCCGACTCCGGGTACCTGACCCGGCGCCTGGTCGACGTGGCACAGGACGTCATCACCCGCGAGGACGACTGCGGCACCGACCTGGGCACCTGGATCACTCGCGAGGAGTCGACCCAGATCCCCGAGCCGTTCATCGATCGCCTGGTCGGCCGCATGGCGGCCCTTGACCTGATCGACGAGAAGAGCGGCGAGCTGATCGTGGCACGCAACGACGAGCTCGACGAGGTCGCCATCGAGCGGATCGACGCCCTGGCGATCGACCGCGTCAGCGTCCGATCGCCGCTCACCTGTGCAGCGCGTCACGGCGTCTGCCGGATGTGCTATGGGCGCAACCTGGCAACCGGCAACCTGGTCGACCTGGGCCAGGCGGTGGGGATCATCGCTGCCCAGTCGATCGGTGAGCCGGGTACCCAGCTCACCATGCGGACCTTCCACACCGGCGGCGTCGCCGGCGAGGACATCACCCAGGGCCTGCCACGCGTCGAGGAGCTGTTCGAGGCGCGCATCCCCAAGGGGCAGGCGATCATGACGGAGATCGACGGGACGATCGAGGTGGTGCGCGCCGGCACGGACCAACCGGTGGTGGTGCGGGTCACGCATCGCGAGACGTACGACACGCCGATCAAGCTCACTCCGCAGCACGAGCTGCTGGTCGCCAACGGCGACGAGGTGAGTGATGGTCAGCTGCTGGCCCGCATTGGCGAAGGACCCGACCAGGTCGAGGTGAAGTCACCGGCAGCCGGCCGCGTCACGAAGAAGGGGAGCACGCTGACCCTTCATTCGGAGGACGTCGACACGCGCGAGTACCAGGTCCCACACTCGGCCCGCCTGCGGGTCGAGACCGGGGACGACGTGCTGGCCGGCCACCCGCTGACCGAAGGCTCCCTCAACCCGAAGGACCTGCTCCAGATCAAGGGGGTGGACACGGTCCAGCGCTTCCTGGTCGCCGAGGTGCAGAAGGTGTACCGCTCGCAGGGCGTCACGATCGCCGACAAGCACGTCGAGATCATCGTGCGCCAGATGCTGCGCAAGGTGACCGTCGACTCGGCGGGCGACACCGAGCTGTTGCCGAGCGAGCTGATCGATCGCTTCGAGTTCGAGGAGGTCAACAACCGGATCCTGGCCGAGGGCGGCGAGCCCGCGACGGCGCAGACGGTCCTGCTGGGCGTCACCAAGGCGTCGCTCAACACCAGCTCGTTCCTGGCGGCGGCGTCGTTCCAGGAGACCACGCGGGTGCTCACCGAGGCGGCCATCAACGGCTCCAAGGACCACCTGCTGGGTCTCAAGGAGAACGTCATCATCGGCAAGCTGATCCCCGCCGGCACCGGTGCCGAATCGCGGGCGGCGGCTGCGGCGAAGGCGCGCGAGCTCTCGCCGGAGGAGGCCGAGTCGCTCCGCGAGCGCGAAGCGGCCATGACCTTCCTCACCGGCGAGGTGGACGCGGACCACGATGGGGTCATTGACGCCGACGAGGCCGAGGCTGCCGCGGAGAAGGCCGGCGAGGCGGTTGCCGAGCTGATGGACGCTGGCGACAACCCGGCCATCGAGTCGGAGGTGACCGAAGAGGTCTTCGCCGAGCTCACCGAGGAGGCCAAACCGAGCGGTTCGTAACCCCACCTGCGGAGCTCGGGCTGGCCATCGGCTTGGTTGACACTCGCCGGTGCCGGCCCGTATACTCCGCGTTCGGTGTCCCGCTCGCGGGACGCCTTCGTGTGTGCCCGTTCGGGCACCCCTGCTGAAGCCACTGGAGGGCCTGCCGAAAGGGTCGCCGTGCGCCTCGCGGGGGACCGATCGGGAAGCAGAAAGTCCAGGCATTCACCCAGACGCGAGGTTCTCGTTGCCAACCATCAGCCAGCTGGTCCGCAAGGGCCGCAAGCCGGCCGGACAGAAGGTGAAGGCGCCTGCGCTGCGCCGCACCTTCAACACGCTCAAGCAGACGGCGTCCGAGGGGCGAGGAGCTCCGCAGCGGCGCGGCGTCTGCCTGCAGGTGATGACCCGCACTCCCAAGAAGCCGAACTCAGCCCTGCGCAAGGTCGCGCGCGTGCGCCTGACCAACGGCATGGAGGTAACTGCCTACATTCCGGGCGTCGGCCACAACCTGCAGGAGCACTCCGTGGTGCTCGTCCGCGGCGGCAGGGTCAAGGACCTCCCGGCGGTGAAGTACCACATCGTGCGCGGGACGCTGGATGCCGCGGGCGTGCGTGACCGCCGGCAGAGCCGCTCCAAGTACGGCGCCAAGTCGCCGGGCAAGGGGTAGTTCGGGCGATGCCTCGCCGCACGACGATTGCGCGCAAAACAAAGTACCAGCAGCTGCTGGTCGGCACCGCGCTGACCCTCGACCAGTTCACCAACAAGCTGATGCACGGCGGCAAGCGTCAGCTGGCAGCCCGCATCCTGGAGGATGCGCTGGCGCGCTGCGAGAAGCAGGCCGGCCGATCCGGCGTCGAGGTCATGGAGCTGGCGCTGCGCAACGCGATGCCCCTGATCGAGGTCAAGCCCAAGCGGGTCGGCGGCTCCACGTACCAGATCCCGGTCGAGGTGCGTGCCGATCGGCGCATCAGCCTCGGCATGCGCTGGCTGATCGACTCCGCGCGCAAGCGCAATGGCCACAGCATGGGCGAGAAGCTGGCCGCTGAGTTCGTGGACGCCTCGAACGGCATCGGCAACGCTGTCAAGCGCCGCGAGGACACGCATCGGATGGCCGAGGCCAACAAGGCCTTCAGCCACTTCAAGTGGTAGGCCGATGATGAGCCAGGCGACCGCTCTCACCCAGACCCGGAACATCGGGATCATCGCCCACATCGACGCCGGCAAGACGACCGTCTCCGAGCGGATCCTCTTCTACACCAAGAAGATCTACAAGATCGGCGAGGTTCACGAGGGTGCCGCCACGATGGACTGGATGGAGCAGGAGCAGGAGCGGGGGATCACCATCACCGCTGCCGCCACGACCTGCTTCTGGCGGGATCATCGCATCAACTTGATCGACACGCCCGGCCACGTGGATTTCACGGTCGAGGTCGAGCGCAGCCTCCGCGTGCTCGACGGCGCGGTCGTCGTGTTCGACGGCGTGGCCGGGGTCGAGCCGCAGTCGGAGACGGTCTGGCGTCAGGCCGATCGCTACCGCGTGCCGCGCTTCTGCTTCGTGAACAAGCTTGACCGCACCGGGGCCGATTTCTGGCGCGTGGTCGACATGATCCGCGAGCGGCTCGGCGCGATCGCCGTGCCGGTGCAGCTGCCGATCGGCATCGAGGGGACCTTCCGGGGCGTGATCGACCTGCTCGAGATGCAGGCGATCACCTACGGGAACGACCTGGGCGACCTGGTCGAGGTCAGGGAGATTCCCGCCGAGCTGGCAGAGGACGCTGCGAAGTGGCGCGACAAGCTGGTGGAGGCGGTCGCCGACCTTGACGACGACATCGCGCATCGCTTCCTGGAGGGGGAGGAGGTCGACTCGGCGTCGCTCAAGCGCGCGCTGCGCGCCGGTACGCTGGCATCCAAGATCATCCCCGTCCTGTGCGGCTCGGCCCTCAAGAACAAGGGCGTCCAGCCGATGCTCGACGCGGTGATCGACTACCTCCCCTCGCCGCTCGACGTCGCCGCCGTGATCGGCACCGACCCGCGAAACGGCCAGCAGGTGACGCGCCATGCGGATCCGGCCGAGCCGTTCGCCGCGCTCGCCTTCAAGATCGCGGCCGATCCCTTCGTCGGCAAGCTGGCGTTCTTCCGGGTCTACTCCGGAACGCTCAAGACCGGCTCCTACGTCTACAACGCCACCAAGGGCGAGAAGGAGCGGATTGGGCGCTTGATCGAGCTCCACGCCAACCATCGCGAGGAGATCGAGTCGGTGAGCGCCGGCGACATCGCCGCCGCGGTCGGCCTCAAGACGACCTTCACTGGCGACACCCTGTGCGACGAGTCGAAGCCGATCATCCTGGAGGCGATCACCTTCCCCGAGCCGGTCATCGAGCTGGCGGTCGAGCCGAAGACCAAGGCCGACCAAGACAAGATGTCGATCGCCCTGCAACGGCTGGGGGAGGAAGATCCGACCTTCCGCGTCTCGAGCGACGAGGAGTCGGGCCAAACGCGGATCGCCGGCATGGGCGAGCTGCACCTCGAGGTGATCGTCGACCGGATGCTCCGCGAGTTCAAGGTGCAGGCCAACGTCGGCCGGCCGCAGGTCAGCTACCGCGAGACGATCCGCAAAGCAGTCAAGGGCGAGGGCCGGTTCGTGCGCCAGACCGGCGGCAAGGGTCAGTACGGGCACGCCGTCATCACCCTCGAGCCGCTCGACCGCGGCGGTGGGGTTGAGTTCGTGTCAAAGATCGTCGGCGGCTCGGTGCCGCGCGAGTTCTTCAAGCCGATCGAGCAGGGCATCCGTGACGCCCTGGCCGGCGGCGTCGTCGCCGGCTTCCCGGTGATCGACCTCAAGGCGACCCTCATCGACGGCTCGTTCCACGAGGTCGACTCGTCGGAGATGGCCTTCAAGATCGCCGGCTCAATGGCGGCCAAGGACGGCGTCGCCAAGGCCGATCCGGCGATCCTCGAGCCGGTCATGAAGGTCGAGGTGGTCGCCCCCGAGGAGTACATGGGCGATGTCATCGGCAACCTCAACAGCAAGCGCGGCCACATGGACGGCATCGATGAGCGCGGCAGCTCGCGCGTGATCCGCGCCCACGTGCCGCTCGCCGAGATGTTCGGCTACGCCACCGAGCTGCGAAGCATGACCCAGGGGCGCGCCACCTATTCGATGGAGTTCTCCAGATATTCAGAAGTGCCAGCCAACCTGGCCAACGAGCTGATCGCGAAGTCCAAGAGCTAAAGGAGCGACGAAGGACACACCATGGCAAAGCAGAAGTTCGACCGCAATAAGCCGCACGTCAATGTCGGCACCATCGGTCACGTGGACCACGGCAAGACGACCCTGACCGCGGCGATCACCAAGTACCTCGCCATGCAGGGCGGTGCCGACTTCCGCGCCTTCGACTCGATCGACAACGCCCCTGAGGAGCGGCAGCGCGGCATCACCATTGCCATCAGCCACGTCGAGTATCAGACGGCGTCGCGTCACTACGCGCACGTCGACTGCCCCGGCCATGCTGACTACATCAAGAACATGATCACCGGCGCCGCCCAGATGGATGGCGCCATCCTGGTCGTGTCGGCCGCCGACGGTCCGATGCCCCAGACCCGGGAGCACATCCTGCTCGCCAAGCAGGTCGAGGTGCCGTCGATGGTGGTGTACCTCAACAAGATCGACATGGTCGACGACGAGATGCTGATCGACCTGGTCGAGATGGAGGTGCGCGAGCTCCTCAGCAAGTACGACTTCCCCGGCGACGAGATCCCGGTCATCCGCGGCTCGGCGCTGAAGGCGCTGGAGTCGACCTCGACCGATCAGGACGCGCCGGAGTACGCCTCCATCAAGGAGCTGATGGACGCGGTCGACAACTACATCCCGACCCCGGTCCGCGAGGTCGACAAGCCCTTCCTGATGCCGATCGAGGACGTCTTCGGGATCAAGGGGCGTGGCACCGTGGCAACGGGCCGGATCGAGCGCGGCGTAGTCCACACCAGCGACACGGTCGAGCTGGTCGGGATCCATGCCAAGAGCCGCCAGCTGGTCGTGACCGGCGTCGAGATGTTCAAGAAGACCCTCGATGAGGGGCAGGCCGGCGACAACGTCGGGCTGCTGCTGCGAGGGATCGAGCGCGAGGAGCTCGAGCGCGGCCAGGTGATGGCCAAGCCCAACAGCGTCAAGCCCGGTACCAAGTTCAAGGCAGAGGTCCTCGTCCTCACCAAGGAGGAGGGCGGTCGCCACACGCCGTTCTACGCCGGCTACCGTCCGCAGTTCTACCTGCGCACGACCG
>JBDTQD010000038.1:0-15469 GCA_039932375.1 Chloroflexota bacterium
AGGACGGCTGGCTCACTTCGCCCTCGACCCAGACATCGGCCAGCGCGGGGTCGCCATCGAGCAGGACCCGGACCCGTCGGTTGAGGTCCGAGACGCGCAGGATGCGCGGCGCCGGACGTGCCGCCTCCCAGAGGGTGGACTGGTCATGATCGGTCGACATCGGCCTATTGCACGCGAGTCATGTAGTCGCCAGTGCGGGTGTCGATGCGAAGCAGGTCGCCCTCGTTGACGAAGAGCGGCACCTGCACCACCAGCCCGGTCTCGAGCGTCGCCGATTTCTTGGCGCCGGTGGCGGTGTCGCCGGCAAAGCCCGGATCGGTCTGGGTCACGCGCAGGTCGACTGCCACCGGCAGGTCGACGCCGAGCACCTCGCTCTCGTACATGCTGACGAAGACCTCGGTCCCCTCCTTCAGGAAGCGCGCGTCGTCACCGATCTGCTTGGCGCTCACCGAGAACTGGTCGAAGGTTTCGTTGTCCATGAAGTGGAACGAGTCGCCATCCCCGTACAGGTACTGCACCTTGCGCTGCTCCACCCGCGCACGCGGCCAGCGCGTCCCGGCCTGAAAGGTGCGCTCCACGATGTCGCCGCGTCGCACGTTCTGCAGCTTCATGCGCACCTGAGCCGATCCCCGCGCCATCTTGATATGGGTCCAATCGAGGACCTTCATCAGCTGCCCGTCGAGCTCGATGATGACGCCCTTTTTGACATCGCCGGTGTCAATCACAGGGTCCTCCGATCATGCCGGGCATTCTGCGTTGGCCTTGGCGATGTTGGCGTTCTGCTGCGGGAGGGTCTTGGCGAAATAGTGCGACCCGTCTCGCACACCGCCCGGGCAGCCGGCCACGAAGTAGTAGTACCCACCCGATGTGTTCGGTGCAGCGACGCCCGCGATCGAGGCGATGCGGGGTGAGGCGATCGGCGCCGGAGGCAGCCCCTTGACCTTGTAGGACTGGAAGCCGCCGAGCGCGTCGGGGAGCTTGACCTCCGCTCCGGAAACCTTCAGCGGCGGCCACCAGGCGATCTGCTGCCACTCCTGGATTGGGTGGGAGCCGAACTCGGCCGTGGCCAGCCCGTACTGCAGCGTGGAATCGGCCTGCAGCAGGCCAACCGTCCCTGCGCTCGGGTTGTTGATACGGTTCAGGAAGACGCCGGCGATGATCGGGCGCTCCTTGTCCAGGACCGCCTCGCGCTCCACGATGCTGGCAAGGGTCACGGCCTGGTCGATCGTGAGCCCCTGTTTGGCGATCCCATCGCGCATCTCCTTGGTTAGCCGCTTGCCAAACGTGTCGAGCAGCTTCTCGATCACCTGCCGCGCGGTGGCATTGGCATCGACCCGGTACGTGTCGGGGTACAGGTAGCCCTCCAGGCTGCGGCCCGCCGGCAGACCCGCCAGGAAGTCGTACTTGGCAATCAGGTCGGCCGGCGGCGTTTTGGCGAGGGCGACGAACTGCTCAAGGTTCATGGTCAGCTTCGTCGTGCCCAGGTAGCCGACGATCTCTTCCAATCGCCAGCCCTCGATCAACGTGATTGAGACCTCGACGCCGGCCTCCTGTTTCAGCGCAGCGACGATCTCGGAGGGGCGCAGCGACGGCGACAGGTCGTACACCCCGGCCTGCAACGAGCCCGATCGTCCGGCCTGCATCACGGCGTACTCGAAGGCGAGCTGGCTCTTGATGACGCCCTTGTCGAAGAGGAGCCTGCCGATCTCGGCATCGCTGGCACCTTTCACAACCTCAACCGTGATCCGGTTGCCATCGGCGCCCGCGGGCGCATTGGTGAGGGCATCGGGGCGATACCACTGCACGAAGTCGCGCACCACGCCGTGCTCAATCGCCCCCGGATGCTCTTCGACCCAGGCGAACAGGCGAGGCGAGAAGGCCAGCAGGCCGATGAAGATCACCACCCCCAACAGCGCGATCACGCCGGCAAACCAGGCGACAAGGACCAGCGGCTGGAAGGTTCGTCGCCGACGCATCGGCCCCTCGCGGTGGTCGCGCAGCTCGCGCATTCGCGCATTGCGACGCTCGTTCTTGTCCCAGCGCGGGTCCGGCGGTCGGGTCATGCGGTCTCCTGGGGTCGAGCCTGGGTGGCCCGGGTGTCCAGATATTCTTGCAGGATGAGACGGGCGGCCGCGGAGTCTCGCTCGCCTGATGCCCGGCTCGGCTGACGGCCCGCCGCCGCCAGCTCCTCGCCGGCCTGCCAGCTGGTCAGCCGCTCATCCACGAACACGACCTCCAGGCCGATGCCGGTCAGCCCCGCTCCGAACGTCCGCGCCGCGGCCGCCTGCGCGCCCTCGCTGCCGTCCATGTTGCGCGGCAGGCCGACAACGACCCGGCTTGCCCCTTCCGCCTGCGCCAGGGAGGCAAGCAGCTCGAGGTCGGCCGCCTCGTTTCGCCTGCGCACGGCGGGACGCGCGAATGCCTGACCGGTCTCCTCGCTGCCCACTGCCACGCCGATGCGACGGCTGCCGTGATCGAGCCCGATGACGGTGGTCACGGGCTTGCCGACGCGCCGGGCGACGGTGCGACCTGGTCGACGCTGATCCGGAAGGCGAGCCGGGGCAGCCGATCGAGCCAGGGAGGCCACAGGTCAACCGTCACGGTTCCCCGGTCGCGGAGAGCGTCGCGAGCCCCTGCGACCGTCATGCCGGCTACCAGGTCTCGCACGGCGGCCTCGTCGATCGGTGCTGACGAGGCGGCCGTCACGGAGGCCTGGATTGTCATCTGGTCGCCGGTCGCGATGGCGGAGACGATCTGGACCTCGATCGAACTGTCGATGATGCTCGTGCCCGGCCTGGGGGCGGTCGCGTCGCGCAGCAGCGTCTCTCGCGCCGCCTTTTCGACATCGGATCGAGCGACATATGGCCGATCGAAAGCGAGCTTGCCTGTCAGCTCGAACGTCGGAGTGTCCTCCTTGCCGACCAGGTCGGTGGGCACATCGACGGCAGGCACTTCGTTCATAGGCGCTCCTGCATACAGTCGATTCGCGTCCGCGCCGAGCGCGCTCGACAGTTGCGTGGCGAGGTCCGCCTTGGTCGCCGCGACGACCGCGTCGACATCCGATTGCTGGATGACGGTGTGCGGCGTCTCAGCGCCGCCCTCGGTTGGGGCCGGATTGATCACGAGTCGGTTCGGATTGTCCGGGTAGCCGCGCAGGAAGGTCCGAACGTTTGCCTCCTGAATGGTGTCGATCGCCCCAGCGGCCACGTTGCCGGCCAGCCCCGGCTCCATGGCGACCACCCCGACGCTACCCCCGCCCGGCTTCGGATCGCCCTGGTTGAAGCGGCCGCGCGGCACCACGATGCGCTTGACGGTCACGAACGTCGTTGTGTCGCCGACGGAGACGTGGGTCCCCTGCGGGACCTCCACCGACACCGTGTTCCAGTTGGAGAACGTGACGCTCCCCGTTGCAGGAACCTTCTCGTCGCGTGCGCCGGTGGCGGTGCCTGGGCGCGTGACGCTCAGGTTGTCCGATAGTCGGCCGGCAAGCGACAGGTGCACCGAGTAGGTCTTCGGTCCGACCGGCTCGCTGGCGGCCGCGATGTGGACCGTTGCGGCCGGCACGAGCGCGGCTGCAACGACCAGCAGCATGACCAGCAGCGCAGCTAGCCAGCGCCAGCCGGGCAGGTTGCGCCGGCTGCCTCCCAGCCGAGGCAGGCGCCGACGCCCGGAGGGCGGCGATGGGAGTCGCACGGCCACGGTCTCGTCCCCAGGCCCGGAGCGAGCGGCTGCGGCGGCGAGCGGAACGGCAGCGGCCGCTATCGGCGCGCTCTGGGGAAGGCCGCGGACGACGTGGATCGGCGCACGAGGCGCAGCGGCGCCCGGGTCAGGCGCCGCACCGCCCGAGGTCGCCTCCGCAACCGAGGCAAAGGCCGGGATCCCCGCCTCGCCGGCCACGGCCCGGGTGGCGGGATCGGCGACAAGCGACAGGGTGCGCTTCTCCTCCGCCGCAACCTGCGCCAGGAGCCGCAGCGCAACCGCGCTCGAGGTGGCGCGACTGCGCCCCGGCGCCACGATAACCACCGAACGGCTCTCGGCGGCGCGCACGCGGCGCACGAGCGAGGTGATCTCGTCGTCCGGCTCGAGGTAGATGACCTGCGGCTCGTCGGCCATCGGTCTTACAGCTCCATGCTGCGCACCGCTCGGCGCATCGCGCGCTCGGCAGCGGTGGTGGAAGCATCGAGGACGAGCGCCTGATGCGCGAGGGCCATCGGCGTCACGTCCTGGCGCGTGGTGAGCTGGCCACTGGCGTCGTGGACGCCTGCGACGTCGGTCGGAGCCAGGGCGCGCACCTGCGGCTGGCGCGAAAAGGGGAGCCGGCGCCACCAGGCATCGCCGTTCAGGGAGTCGACCAGCTGCGGCAGCTGTGCCCCGCCGCCGCACAGGAAGACCCGTCCAGGCAGCAGCTCGCCCTCCGCAAGGTCCGCGATCATCAGCTCGACGCCGCGAAGCCAGACGCCGGCATCCTCGCTCAGCGCGGCGTCGAGCGCCTCGCGCTCGATTGGCTCCGGCAGCTCCCCCTCCTCGCCGGCGGCCACCTTCAGCGCCTCGGCTTGCGCGAACGACAGGGCAAAGCGCTCGACCAGCCCACGGGTGAATGCCCGCCCGCCGAGCGCGAGCATCTTGGTGCCGGCGATCCCGCCATGGCGCACGAGCGCGACGTCGGTGGTGCCGCCGCCCACGTCCACGAAGACGGCGCCGGCATCGCCGAGCTCGCCGGGGTCGAGGCAGGTCGCCACGGCGTACGGCTCTGCGATCACCCCAAGCAGGTCCAGACCGAGCTTGGTGGCGACCGATTGCAGGGCGCCCAGGTGCACCATTGGGGCAAATGCATTGAAGACCGCCAGCTCGACCTGCGCGCCGGTGAAGCCGATGGGGTTGCTGACCGGGTAGCCGTCGATCTTCAGCTCGACCACGGCCGCGTGCACGAGGCGCACGTCGAGGCGCTCGACGCCCGATTCCCAAGCGATCCGTTGCTCGGCGGCGGCCAGCGCGTCCGCCTGCACCTGCTCGACAATCTGCGTCAGCTCATCCTCGGTCATCGGGGCACGAGGGTCGTCGCGGCGAATCATCCCGGTCGAGGTCGTCCCCTTGACCAGCTCGCCGGCGATGCCGATCACCCCCGCCCCGGGGCGCAGCCCGGCCATCGCCTGCGCGTCGCCGAGCGCGCTCGCGCAGTTGGCGACCACCGCGTCGATATCGCTCACCGTCCCCGATTGCATGTGGGTCAACCCTTGGCGATGCCGGCCGGCGCCTCGCACCGTGCCGACCACCCGCCCCTCATCATCGGGCGTGACCGCCACCACCAGCGCCTTGGCGTACTCCGTCCCGACGTCGAGCGCGACCAGCGCGGGAGGTGCTGCTGCACGGCGGCCGCCACGACGGACCAGCCGCTCCATCCACTGCGAGAGCCGGTCCTGCACCGTCAGCCGTTCTCGATCCGCTGGAGCGCCTCGAGCGCCAGGCGCGCCGCCTCGCGCAGGGCTTCGTCCAGTCGCGAGGCATCCCGGCCACCGGCCTGTGCCAGCTCGGCTCGTCCCCCACCTCCGCCGCCGATCAGGGTCGCCGCCTCACGCACGATGGCCACCGCATCGAACCCTTCACCGACCAGGTCGCGGCTGGCCGCGACGAGGAGGGTCGGGCCGCCGGAATTCCCCGCCACGACCGCCACGAAGCGGCCGGTCGAGGCACGCAGGTCGTCAGCGAGGCGTCGCAGCGCGGCTCCATCGGCCTCGAGGTAATGCTCCACGATGACCCTCGTCTCGCCCGCGGTCTGCGCCGCGGCCATGGCTGCCGCCGCGTCAAGCGTTGCAGCCGTGTCCGCGGTCGACATCTTCGCGCCCTTCTCCCCTCCCCGCAGCCGCGCCAGCAGCGCCTCGACCCGGACGGGGACCTGGTCATCCGCCGTCTCGAGCAGCTGGGCGGCGGCGTGGAGCGACTCCAGGCGTTCTGCCGTGAGGTCCTCGGCCGCCTCGCCGGTGACCGCCTCAATCCGTCGCAACCCGGCCCCGATGCTCGACTCGCCGACGATCCGGAAGCTGCCGATCTGGCCGGTCGCCGCGACGTGGGTGCCGCCACACAGCTCCTTGCTGAAGCCATCGACCTGGACGACCCGGACGCGGTCAGGCGCGTACCTTTCGCCGAAGAACATGTCGGCACCGAGCGCCTGGGCATCGGCCAGGCTCATCTCGGTCGGGGTGACCGTCGCATTGCGGCGCACCTGCGCATTGACGATGCGCTCCACCTCGCGCAGCGCTTCGCGCGGCGTGGCAGCCGATGCGGGAAAGTCGAAGCGCAGACCATCCGGGCCGACCCAGCTTCCCGCCTGTTTGGCCTGCTCGCCGAGCACGTCGCGCAGGGCCCGGTGCAGGAGATGCGTCCCCGTGTGGTTGCGTGCGGCCGCCCAGCGCCGATCTTCGTCGACCGTGGCTGTCACCGCGTCACCGACGCGTAGCTCACCCTCCAGGCGGCCAATGTGCACGATCGCCTCCCCAGCGCGCTGCGTGTCCTCCACCGCCAGGCGGCCTCGCTCAGCGACCAGATTCCCGTGATCGCCGACCTGTCCGCCGCCCTCGGCGTAGAACGGGGTCCGATCCAGGACGACCTGCGCCGAACCGTCCTGCTCCGCGACACCCAGCACCTTCACCCCTTCGGCGACCGTCTGGTTGGGGTAGCCGACGAATGCGCTGGTCAGTCCGTCGGTCCCCGGCAATGGCGCGAATCGGGCGGCCCGCGCGCCACGCGAGCGCTCGCGCTGCTGGTCCATGGCCGCGTCGAACCCGGCCCGGTCGACTGTCACGCCACTCTCCGCCGCGATCTCCACGGTCAGGTCGATCGGGAAGCCGAAGGTGTCGTGCAGGCGGAACGCCTCCTCGCCCGAGACGCTCCCGCCGCTGGCCGCCGCCGCGACAAGCGCTGCGAGCCTCTCGCTCCCCGCCTCGAGCGTCCGTGCGAACTTGCGCTCCTCGGCATCGACCGCGGCGAGGATCTCATCGCGACGCTCGGCCAGGTGGGGATAGGCCTCTCCCATCAGGTCGATCACCGTTCCGCACGTCTCGGCGAGGACCGCTTGCTTGATCCCCATCAGGCGCAGATGGCGCACGGCACGTCGCATGATCCGGCGCAGGACGTAGCCGGCACCCTCATTCGAGGGATACACCTCCTCGCCCAGGAGGAAGGTCATCGCCCGCGAGTGGTCGGCCACCACCTGGTAGCTGAAGCGCTCCGCCTCGACCTCCTCCGGACGATGTCCGAGGTGCGCCGCCAGCCGGTCGATGATCGGCACGAACAGATCGGTCCGATAGTTGCTGTCGACCCCCTGCACCGCGCTTGTCATGCGCTCGAGGCCCATGCCGGTGTCGACGCTTGGGAACGGCAGCGGCGTCAGGGTCCCGTCTGCGGAGCGGTCGAACTGCATGAAGACGAGGTTCCAGATCTCGAGCCAGCGGGGGCAGGTCTCCGAGTGATCGGGGATGCAGTCGGGCCCCTCGCTCAGCTCCGCCCCGCGATCGTAGAAGAGCTCGCTGCAGGGCCCGCAGGGGCCCGTCTCGCCCATCGACCAGAAGTTGTGGTCGTCACCGGCCGCGATGTTGCCCCATTTCGCCATCCGCTCCGGCGGCAGGCCGATCTCCTCGCGCCAGATCCGGCGCGCCTCCTCGTCATCGAGGTAGGTGGTGGCCGCGATCCGCTCACCGGGGATCCCGAGCTCCACGGTGAGGAACTCCCACGCCCAGTGGATCGCCTCGCGCTTGAAGTAGTCGCCGAAGCTCCAGCTGCCGAGCATCTCGAACAGCGTCTGGTGGCGCGGGGTGCGGCCGACCTCTTCGAAGTCGTTGTGCTTCCCCGCCACCCGAAGCACCGGCTGCGCGTCCACGGCCCGCTTGTAGTCGCGCTTCTCCTCCCCGGTCAGGACCCGTTTGAACTGGACCATCCCTGAGTTGGTGAAGAGGAGGGTCGGATCGTCGCGAGCCAGCAGGGGCGCCGGAGGCACGCGGGTATGCCCGCGCTCCTCGAAGAAGCGCTGGAAGCGCTCGCGGATGTCGGCTGCCTTGAGCTGCGGCATCGGTCCTGACGTGTGACCCCTACTCACCATGAGAGCCGGCTGCGACCGGCTCTCGATTCCTCGTGCTCAGCTGCGCGCGGATGGTCGGTCAGGAGGCGGCGCCCTCCGGCGCAGGCTCGCCACTGGCCGCATCGTACGCGGACATCATCTCGGCGCGCGCCTTCTCCGCTGCCGCGCGACCCTCGCTGATCGCCTCTTCGAAGGCGGCCTTCTTCTCGCCGACGAATTCGCCGACCTGCTCGCGGATCTCCTCACCCGCGCGCGGAGCGAGGAGCAGTCCGATTGCGGCGCCGATGAATCCACCGATCACCACACCGGCGAGGAAGCTGCCAAATCCGGAGTCTTTCATGGCTGTCGGACCGTCCCATTACGTGCGTCCGCTGATTCTACCGATCCGCCCGCTCCCCGTCCCGACCCTCGCCGCGGGTCCGTTCTGGCGGCGGCGCAGGCGACCTCAGGTGGCCCAGCAGGTCGGTGACCAGCATCGCCAGTTGGGCTGCGAGGGATGCAGCCACGAGGTGGAAGTCACCGATGCGCACGAGCTCGAGCCCGGTCCGCGACCCGATCGCATTGCCGGCGATGGTACCCAGCAGTGCGCTGAGCGCCAGCATCAGCAGCCGATCCCAGCGGCCACGGAAGGCGATGAACGCGAACAGGTTGATCGCCGCCACGAAGGCGGTGAGAACCATCCAGGGGGTCATGCTGCGCGGGCGATCCGACCGCCGCCGAGGCACTCCTCTCCGTCGTACAGGACCGCCGCCTGCCCCGGGGCCGGCGCCCAGACCGGATCGGCGGTCTCGACCAGCAGGCCGTCCTCACCGACCAGGGTCACCTCGCACGCCACCTCGGCGCCACGGTGGCGGATGCGGACCGTTGCGTTGAACCGCTTCCCCGGCGGGTCGCCTGCCACGAAGCGGCGCCCTTCGACGGTGAAGCTCCGCGCGGCGATCTCGTCGCGCCGCCCGACTACGAGCGTGTTGGAGGCCGGGCGAACCTCGCGCACGAAAACCGGCTCCGCCAGCGCCACCCCAAGACCATGGCGCTGGCCGACGGTGTAGTGGGCGTAGCCGGTGTGGGTGCCGATCTGCTCCCCGCTGCCATCCAAGATCGGGCCTGGTTCGCCGACATAGCCCCGGCGCTCGGCGAGCAGCTCGCGGTAATCGCCGGCCGGCACGAAGCAGATCTCCTGGCTCTCGGGCTTGTCGGCGGTCGGCAGGGCCAGGTCAGCGGCGATGCGGCGCACCTCCGGCTTGGTCAGCTCCCCAAGTGGGAAGCGGGTGCGCGCCAGCTGTCCCTGGTCGAGGACCCACAGGAAGTAGGTCTGGTCCTTGTTGGCGTCGGCGGCACGCAGGAGACGGAAGCGGCCGTCGCGCTCCTCGACCCGCGCGTAGTGGCCGGTCGCCACCTGGTCGGCACCGTAGGCGGCCAGGCCGCGGCGCAGCAGCTCGTCGAACTTGATGTACTGGTTACAGGCCTGGCACGGGTTCGGCGTGGCGCCGGCCAGGTAGCCGTCGGCGAAGGCATCGATCACCCGCTCCTCGAACGAGCGCTCCAGGTTCAGGGCGAAGAAGGGGATCCCGACCAGCTGGGCGACCCGCCGGGCATCATCGTGGGCGTCCGGCGAGCAACAGCTGCGGCTCTGCTCGTAACCCTCGCCTCCATCGGGATGGAGGCGCATCCAGACACCGATCACCTCGTCCCCGCTGCTCGCTGCCTCCTGCGCCAGCAGGGCCGCCGCCACGCTCGAGTCGACGCCGCCGCTCATGGCGGCCACCACGCGGGCCATCAGGCCGATGCCGCCGTGGGATGCGGCGAGGTCTGCGGCCGCATTCGGGCCACGGCGCCCCGCAGCACGGCAACCGTGCGGTCCACGTCCGCCATGGTCGTCGCGCGGCCGGCGGTCAGGCGGAGAGCGCCGTGGGCACGCTCCGGATCGATCCCCATCGCCACAAGCACGTGGCTGGGCTCGGTCGAGCCGCTGGTGCAGGCGCTTCCCGTGCTCGCCGCGATCCCCTCCAGGTCGAGCGCCGCCACCAGGTCGCCACCCTCGACCCCCTCGATCAGCCAGCTGGCGTTGTGGGGCAACCGCTCCGTCGGGTGGCCGGTCGGCTCGACCCCGGCCAGGTCGCGGACCCCCGCCAGCAGCCGATCACGGAGGCCCGCAAGCCGCGCGTTCTCCGCGTCGAGGGCGGTGGGATCGCCCTGCGCCAGCTCAAGCGCCCGGCCGAAGCCGACGATGCCCGCCACGTTCTCGGTGCCGGCGCGTCGCTGGCGCTCCTGCGCTCCGCCCTGGATCTGGGGGAGGAGCGCGGTTCCCTGCCGCACGAAGAGCGCGCCGACGCCCTTGGGGCCGTACATCTTGTGCGCGGCCAGGCTCAACAGATCGACCCCCAGCTGATCCACGTCGAGCGGCAGGTGTCCGCCCGCCTGGATCGCATCGGTGTGGAATACGACGCCACGGCGACGGCAGATGGCGCCGATCTCGGCGATCGGCTGGACCGTGCCGACCTCATTGTTGGCATACATGACCGATACGAGACCCGTGTGCACGGTGATCGCCGCATCCAGCTCGGCCGGGTCGACCCGGCCGTATCGGTCCACTGGCAGGTAGGTCACCTGGAAGCCGGACCGCTCCAGGATGGCGCATGAGTGGAGCACGGCCTTGTGCTCGACGCTGCTGGTGACGATGTGACGTCCGCGCGCGCTGGCCGCCCAGGCGGCGCCCTTGATTGCCAGGTTGTCGGCCTCGCTGCCACCGCCGGTGAAGACGATCTCCCGCGGCTTGGCGCCGAGGATCGCCGCGATCCCCTCGCGCGCCTCGTCGATCCCCTGCCGTGCGCGTCGACCATTGGCATGCGGGCTCGATGGATTGCCGAAATGCTCGGTCAGGTACGGGTGCATGGCCGCCAGCACATCCTCCCGCAGTGGCGTCGTGGCGGCATGGTCGAGGTAGATGCTCATGACGGCCTCAATTGCAAATCGAGCCGGCGCTGGGCGCGGGCTTCGATGTGCTTGATGGGCCTGGCGTCGGCAAAGGCGCGGTGAAAGCGGTGCGCACCATCAGCCGGATCCGGTCGATGCTCTCAATGTCCAGGCTCTCCTTGATCTGGGGCGGCCAGAACTGGAAGCGCGCGATCGAGCCGGGGGCCACCTTGGCACCGATCGCGAAGAGATCGGGCATCTGCTCGACCGGGATGTTGGTCCAGAGAGAATTGTGGGCGATGTCGAGCAGCTCCGGGATGCGCGGGATGATCGTGCATGGGTCGAGCTGCTGGCGCAGGGCGCGGAGGACTTCCTGCTGGCGGTCCATTCGGTTGTAGTCATTGTCCTGGTGCCGTGAGCGGGCGTAGGCCAATGCGTGCCAGCCGTCGAAATGGTGGTACCCCGCCGCAATGAAGAGCTTCACGTCGCCGCTGCCATCCGGCTTCGGATAGGTCGCGTCGTAGATCGAGGTCGGGATGGTCATGTCCAGCCCGCCCAACGCATCCACGAGCCGGATGAAGCCGTTAAGGGTGACCACCACCTGGCCGTCGATCTGGAGGCCGGTCAACTTGGCGATGGCGTCCTGCACCGCCACGTAGCCCCGATCCGCATCAGTCCCCGGAAAGATCTCGGGGTGCGCCATGGCGTACACGAAAAGTCCGTTCATCAGGTCTGGGAAGCAGCCACACGTGAAGTGCTGGGCAGGTCCATCGGGGAGCGGGACGTTGAGCAGGTTGCGCGGGACCCCGAACAGCGCGGCTCGGCCGCTGGCGATGTCGACGCTCAGGATGATCATGGTGTCGGTTCGCAGGCTGAAACGCCCCGGCCCCGCATCGCCACCGATCAGCAGCAGGTCGAGGCGGCCGTTGTCCGACCAGACCGGCTCGGGGGTCGGGACCGGCGTGGGGATCGGCGTCGGGCCCGGCGTCTCGCCCGGCGGAATGGTGGCGGTCGGGACGGGGGTCGGCGACGAGGTCGTGTGGAAGACGGTCTCCACGACGTCGAAGAACTTGAAACCGATGTACCCCATGTACCCATGCATCAACAGCGTTCCGCCCAGCACTGCGCCCAGCAGCACCGCCGCCAGCGCGGCCTGCCCCCGCTCGGCGCGAACCGGTGGCCAGCGCCGGTGTGCGACCCGGTAGGCGTCGACGATGGCGACCAGTCGGTAGACAAGAACAGCGACGTTGACCGCGAGCAGGACCAGCAGCACGGTCGGCTGGAGCAGGAGCCCGAGCGTGCGGGCCTTGCCCTGCACCATCAGGACCAGCACGCCGGCGGCGAGGAGGAGCATCATCGGCACCGCGAATAGCAGTGCCCGGCGACGCGCACCGGCCCACCCCTGGCCAAGGCCAGGCCAGACGAACGAGAGTGCGGCGGCGGTAACGGCAGAGCGCCGAATCGCCGCGATCACGCGGGGCGCCACGGGCGGCAGTCTACGTCGGGCACGGTGTGGAGGTGTGATCGGTGATCGTACGAACCCTCGACGAAGTGGTGGGGAGCGACCGGGACGTTGCCGGCGAAGGGTGGCGCAGCCGTCGCCTGCTCCTACGACGCGACGAGATGGGCTTTTCGTTGCACGACACCACCGTTGCCGCCGGATCCGAGCTCAGGCTGGAGTACCGCCACCACCTCGAGGCGTGCTACTGCCTCGCCGGCGAGGCGGAGCTGACCGACCTCGCCAGCGGCGAGCGCCACGCGATCCGGCCGGGAACGATGTATGCCCTCGACCAGCACGACCGCCACACCCTCGTAGTCCGCCGCGACCTGCACCTGGTCTGCATCTTCAACCCGTCACTGACCGGTGGCGAGACGCACGACGCCGATGGGAGCTTTCCGCCGCCGAGCGACTAGCCCTTGCCAGACCGCTCGTCGATCTGAAGCGACAGGTCGGCCAGCTGCTGCGGCGCGATCGGCGCCGGCGCGCGCATCATCAGGTCGCTGCCGGCCTGCGTCTTGGGGAAGGCGGTCACCTCGCGGATGTTCTCGACGTCGGCCAGCAGGGCGGCCCAGCGGTCGATCCCGATCGCGATCCCGCCGTGCGGTGGCGCCCCGTACTCGAGCGCATCCAGCAGTGCCCCAAACTGGTCGCGCATCCCCTCCACGGAGTGCCCCATCAGCGCGAATGCGCGCTCCAGGAGGTCGCGCCGGTGGATCCGAACCGAGCCACCGCCGAGCTCCCAGCCATTGAGCGCCAGGTCGTACTGCTGCGCGCGAATTGCGCCGGGATTGGCCTCCATCTGGTCGGCCTCGTCCCAGACCGGCGCGCTGAACGGGTTATGGGTCGCGTCCCAGCGTTGACCGTCTTCGTCCCAGGTGAACATCGGGAAACGATGGACCCAGGCATAGGCGAGGACGCCCGGCGCACGCAGGCCGAGCTGCGTGCCAAGGTCGAGGCGCAGGTGGCCGAGCGCTCCCTGGCTCTTTGACCGATCCGCATCGGCCACGATCAGCACCAGGTCGCCGGGGCTCACGGACGTGGCATCGCGCACGCGGGCCTGCGTCGCGGGGTCCAGGAACTTGGCGGCCGGCCCATGCAGCGAACCGTCGGCCTGGACGGCGAGATGCACCAGCCCGCCGGCACCATGGGTGCGAGCCAGCGCGATGAGGTCATCGAGCTGTTTGCGCGACCAGTCGGCCGAGCCGGGAGCGACGACCGCCCCGACCGCCCCACCAGCGGCGAGCGCATCGGCGAAGACGCGGAAGTCGAGGCCGCGCACCTCGTCGCTCAGGTCGACCAGCTCCATCCCGAACCGCAGGTCCGGCTTGTCCGATCCGTATCGGGCCAGGGCCTCGGCGTAGGTGAGGCGCGGGAAGGGCTCCTGCAGCATCGGTCGTTCCGGCGTCACCTCGCGGCTGACCTGGATCACCGCCCGCTCGACGGCGTCCATCACGTCGGTCTCGTCGACGAAGCTCATCTCCAGGTCGAGCTGCGTGAACTCGAGCTGGCGGTCGCCGCGCAGGTCCTCGTCCCGCCAACATCGGGCGAGCTGGTAGTAGCGATCAAAGCCGGCCACCATCAGCAGCTGCTTGAGCTGCTGCGGGCTCTGCGGCAGCGCGTAGAAGCGACCCGGCTGCAGGCGCGACGGCACGACGAAGTCGCGCGCTCCCTCAGGGGTGCTGCGGATCAGCGTTGGCGTCTCAATGTCCACAAAGCCGTCCGACTCGACGGCGCGCCGGATCGCCCCCGTCAGGGCGGCGCGCAGCAGGAGCCGTGCCTGCATCGGCGGTCGGCGCAGGTCGACGTATCGGTATTCGAGGCGGATCGACTCATCGAGGCCCGGCTGCTCCTCGTTGACGTAGAAGGGCGGTACCTTGCTCGGGTTGAGGACGGTGAACTCGTCGACCGCGACCTCGATCTCGCCGGTCGGCAGGTCTGGGTTGGCGGTCCCCGGCGGCCGAGAGCGGACGCGGCCCGTTGCCTGCACCACCCACTCGTTGCGGGCCGGCTCGGCTGCGGCGTGGGCCTCGGACGCCTCCTCGGCGTTGGTCACGACCTGGGTGATGCCGTAGCGATCACGCAGGTCGAAAAAGGTCAGATGGCCGTGGTCGCGCCGCCGATGCACCCAGCCCGACAGCGTCACCCGCTCGCCGACGTGATCGGCGCTCAGCTCGCCGCATGTGTGAGTCCGGAAGGCTTGACCCATGGTCGGGATGGTAGCCGACCGGATCAGACGCCGGCCGCGACCTCGACCTCAGGATCGTGCTCCAGGGTGAAGTAGTCTCTCAGGTGCTCGAGCGACATCTGGTACAGGCCGATCACCTCGTCCTGGTGTGCGGCGAAGGCTGCCCGGTCCTTTGCGCTGCGCTGTCGCTGGAAGATGATCCTGACCGTCGACCCGGCGTCAGTGGGGGCCACCTCTTCGGTGGTGACCCAGCTGGGCATGCCCGGCATGCTGTTCTTGAGGGTGAGGTACTCGAATGGTCGCCAGTCGAGGACCTCTTCAAGGCCGGCACCGGCGCCGTGTACGCAGTGGTTCGTGGTGCCGATCCCACGCCGGCCGCCAGCAGACTGCTCGTCCACGCTCACGATCCCGGGCACGTAGCGAACGCGATTCGCTGGATCGGTCACGAAGGCCCAGATGACAGCGGGCTCGGCAGGCACCTCGATGGCGATCCTGGCAAGCGCGTTGGCCTCGGTCACGCGCACACGGCGCGATGCGCGCTCATGCTCCCAGCGTGCATCGAGGTCGTGGACCCATGCGCCGACCTCACCCACCGACTCGAAGGTCTCTGCGTGGCGCACCAGGCCGAGAGCCTCCGGATTCAGCCTGGCGGCCACGACGCACTGGTCGGTGAGGAGCGCGTAGCCGCGCAGGCCGAGCTTCTCGGAGACCGAGTTCTTCATGAGCCGATGGGCGACAGTGTGAGTTGTGTTCAGCAGAACTGACGGGTCCATCCGCTGGAGGGCGTGGGCATCAGCGA
>JBDTQD010000039.1:0-15214 GCA_039932375.1 Chloroflexota bacterium
TGGCCGCCAGCTCGCGGACGCCGATGTTCTTGAGGGCGCTGCCCACGAAGACCGGCACCACGCTTCCTTCGCGCGTGCCCTTGTGCACGGCAGTCTCGATCTCCTCGTCGCTGATCGCCTCGCCGTCGAGATAGCGAGTCATGAGCTCGTCGCTGGCTTCGGCGGCCGCCTCGACCAGGGCCTCGCGGCGCGCCACCTCCCCGGCGCGCATCTCGTCGGGGATCGGCACCTCCTTCGGCGTGCCGGCCTCGTACACGTTGGCGTGCTGCTCGATCACGTCGACGTAGCCGCGGAACGAATCGGCTGCCCCGATCGGCAGGTAGACGGGCGCGATCTTCGGTCCGAACTTCGCCTTCAGGCTGTCCAGCACCGCATCGTAGTTGGCATTCTCGCGGTCCATCTTGTTGACGAAGATGAAGCGCGGCAGGTTGCGCTCCTCGGCCAGGCGCCAGACCTCTTCGGTGCCGACCTCGACGCCCGCAGAGGCGTCGATCACGACGATGGCGGCGTCGACGGCGGCCAGCGCCTCGACGACATCGGCCTGGAAGTCCGCGTAGCCGGGCGTGTCGACCAGCGTGATGCGTGCGCCGTCCGCCTCGAGCGTGCCGATCGCCAGGTTGATGCTCTGGCGTCGCCTCTGCTCATCCGGATCGTGGTCGAGGGTTGCCGTCCCGGCGTCCACGCTGCCCAGACGTGCAATGGCGCCAGCGTCGAAGAGCATCGCCTCGGCGAGGCTGGTCTTGCCGGCGCCGCCGTGGGAGATGAGGGCGACGTTCCGGATCCGGTCGGGGCTGGTCGGCTTCATCGGTGCTCCTTGTAGGGCGGTCGCAGCAGCCGAGGCCGATGGCGCCTCGGGCGAGTCGTCAGGCCGGGAGTGGGGGCCAATTATAGGGAGCGGCGCGCTAGCTCCACGCTCCATAGCTGGCGCGCAGCCACCCTGGCTCGCGCTCGTCCCGGCGGCCAAAGGCCCAGTCCGGGCCGAAGGTGGCGGGCAGGTCCAGGCTCGTCCCAACGGTATGGAAGGAATGCACGAGTTCGCTGCCGGCCGCCACCGCCGCGGCGAGGTCGTCCGCCTGCAGGCGCAAGGCGTACTGCGTTCCGATCGCTGCAGCCAGGAGGACGCCGGTCTCCGGGTGCACGAGAGCCGGTCCGTCGAAGACCAGCCAGCGCGCGTCGACCGGAAGCCCGGCACCCAGGGTCTCCCACAGCCAATCGACGACGCTTGGATGCGTTCCGAGGTGGTGCCGATCGACGTCGGCGGCGGGCGGCCCGAAGAAGGCGTCGGCGACCGAGCGACCGTGCGCCAGGTAGGCCAACGCTCCCGCGTTGTGCGGGTTGTCGAGGAGGGGATCCATCGGGGCATGGTAGGGAGCCCCGGAGGGCATTGCTACAATCGGTCTTCACACAAGACCGGAGGCTCGATGTCCGGCCACAGCAAGTGGTCCCAGATCAAGCGCCAGAAGGGCGTCAATGACGCCAAGCGTGGCGCCCTCTTCACCAAGCTGACGCGCGAGATCATCACCGCCTCGCGACAGGGGGGCGGTGACGTCGATGGCAACTACCGCCTGCGCATGGCGATCGACAAGGCGCGCGCCAACAGCATGCCGATGGAGAACATCAAGCGCGCCATCGAGCGCGCAACCGGCGCCGGGGCCGATGCCGTGCAGTTCGAGGAGATCACCTACGAGGGTCTGGGCCCGGCCAACGTGGCGGTGATCGTGTCGGTGATGACCGACAACCGCAACCGGACAGCCTCCGACGTTCGCAGCATCTTCACCAAGGTCGGCGGCTCGCTGGCACCGGTCGCCTGGCAGTTCGAGCACCGAGGCTTGCTCAGCGTGCCGCTGAGGGGAAACGACCCCGACGAGGTGACGCTGGCGGCCATCGATGCCGGTGCGACCGATGTCAGCTCGCCGGAGGGCGGCGTGATCCTGGTGGTCACCGCGCCATCCGACCTGGAGCCGGTCCGCGCCTCGATGGCCACCGCCGGCTTTGCGGCGGAATCGGCCGAGCTGTCGATGGAGCCGACAACGAAGGTCGAGATCACCGATGAGAAGGCCGCGCGCCAGGTGCTCGCCTTCGTCGAGCGGCTGGAGGAGCTGGAGGACGTGCAGAACGTCTACGCCAACTTCGACCTGCCGGATGCCCTGATGGAGCAGCTCGAAGCGTCCGTGGCCTGAGGGCGAATCGCCCGGCGACGCGCGATTCCGCTCAGGACAGGGTGGGCCACGTGTGTCGCGACCGCTCGTGCTGGCGTGCCACACGGCTGCACGGCTGCACGGCCGCACGAAGGCCCACGACAAACGGCGTTGGGCGGCTAGCGTGCCCTGCCCCTGGCTCAACCGCCTACCATGCCGGCATGATCGCGCTCGGCATCGACCCAGGCACCGCTCGCTGCGGATTCGGGGTCGTCTCGCTCGAGGATGGCAATCTCCGGCTGATTGACGCGGGCGTGGTCCGCACCGATGGCGATGCCACCGATGGTGAGCGCCTGCGCTCGCTGCACGCCGCGCTGGCCCAGCTGCTGATCCTGCACCGGCCGCATCGGGTGGGGATCGAGCGCCTCTTCTTCCAGCGCAACGTGCAGACCGCCATGACCGTCGGCCAGGCGCGGGGGATCGCGCTGCTGGTCGCCGCCGAGGCAAGTCTCGAGATCGACGAGCCGACCCCGAACGAGGTGAAGCAGGCGGTCTGCGGGAACGGCGCCGCCGACAAGCAACAGGTGGCGGCGATGGTCGCTCGACTCCTGGGGGTCGCCCTCGACGGTATGCCGGATGACGCGACCGATGCGCTCGCGGTGGCGATCGGCTGCGCGTACCGGGGCGCAACCGTTGCGAGGTTGGCCGCGATTCGATGATCGGCTCGTTGCGAGGTCCGGTCACCCACGTCGGTCGGGAATTCGTGCTCGTGGAGCTCGGCGGGGTCGGCTACCGGGTCGTCGCAGGCCCGTCCTTGCTGGCGCACCTCCGGCTCGGCAGCGAGGCCCGCATCTTCGTGCATCACCTCGTGCGGGAGGACCAGCAGGCGCTCTTCGGCTTCGCCTCGCCCGAGGAGCTCGCGTTCTTCGAGCTGCTGATGACCGTCACCGGGGTCGGGCCGCGGCTGGCGCTGGCGATCACCGGCGCGCACGCGGTGACGAAGCTGCAACTGGCCATCGTCACCGATGACGCGGACCTGCTCACCTCCGTCAGCGGCGTGGGGCGCAAGACCGCGCTGCGCATCATCCTGGAGCTCAAAGAGAAAATCCACGCCGCCGGGATCGCGGCTGGTGGGGGATCGAGCATCGACTCCGACGTCGTCGCTGCGCTCGAGTCACTCGGCTATACGGCCTCGGAGGCTCGTCGTGCAGCGGGTGCGGTGGCTGGCACGGATGACGCGCTCGATCTGCGAATCAAGGCCGCGCTCCAGGAGCTGGCGCGCTCGCGATGACCGCCGTGGATGCTCACGCCCGTTGGAGCGATCCGGAAGTCGCCCGGCGAATCCTGGCCGAGTTCCACGTCTGGGCGGTGGTCGGCTGCTCTCCCGACCCGGCGCGTGCCAGCCACGGCGTCTCGCGCACGTTGATGCGGTATGGCTACGAGATGATCCCGATCTACCCGCAGGAAGCCGTGATCCACGGCATTCCGACGGTTCCGGATGTCGCCACCGCGGCCGAGCAGCGCCCCGCGGACAGCCCGATCGAGGTGGTCGACATCTTCCGTGCATCGCACCGTGCCGGACAGCATGTCGATGAGGCGATCGCGATCGGTGCGAAGGCGGTTTGGCTGCAGCTCGATGTATGGGACGAGGCCGCCGCCGAACGAGCCACCGCGGCCGGGCTGTTGGTGGTGATGGACCGCTGCCCGGCGATTGACCTGCCGAGGCTCGGCCCGCAGGCCTAGTCTCGGCGCAGGACCAGGCCGATCCGCCCAAACGGCGGGCGAGGGTCTGCGTAGGTCTTGACGCGCGGGTCACGGGCCGACTCGACGCCCGGATCCCAGAGCCGGTTGGTCGCCTCGAAGCTGACCTCGGCCAGCTGCGGCCAGCGCTCGAGCATGCGCGTGCCGATCTCGTTGACGAGGTGCTGGATCGACAGGCTGACGAACTGGTGAAAGACCGATGCAGCCAGATCGGCCACTTGCTCGCCCGGGACGTATCGGGCCGGATCATTGCCGAGGGCATCCTGCGCATCGACATAGCGCCAGCCGATGTCGCACCAGATGTAGAGCGGCCGGTCGCGACGCTCGGGCAGGGTGGTGTGCTCATCGCGGGCGAATTCGGCGAAGGCACTGCCGGTGATCTTGATCAGCTGCAGGTCGGTGTGCCCACATGCATGGCCCGCGATGCGTACCGCACCGGATTCGTCGCGCTCGAGGTCGACAGACGCGATCGAGCGGTCGTTGCGGTCGCGCGCGAAGAGCGCCTCCGAGGTGGTGAAGCCACTGCCATCTTCGGCCGGTACCAGGGCCGGCGGGAACGGCAGCTCGCGACCGTGCATGGTCAGCCGCTCCATGTTCGGATAGGTCGATAGGAAGGCACCACCCACATCGAAGAGCCAACCTTCTAGGGTTGCGGCGCTCGACGCCAGCGTGGCGGTGTGCATGAAGTTCTTCATCGTGTCGGTCGCCACCACCAGCCGGTTGTCACCGTGGGTGTACGCGTCGAGAAACGCGGTGCCGTGCACTGCCACCTCGAGCTCGGCCGCCATCAGGATGTTCTCGCGACCCGTGAATGGGGATTCGGGGATGGGCGTCACGCCGAGCAGCGGGGTCGCGTAGGTGCGGTAGACCTTGACATCGGCCTTGCCATAGTGGATCTCGCAGCCCATCAGGCCTCGTCGTCGCGATCCGGGTACTCGCCGCGCAACCGACCGAGACGATCCGCTGCAATCGCGATCAGGTCGTCCAGCCCTCGCGCCAGCTCGGCTGCCCGATCGTTGCGCATGGCTACCTCCATCAGCGCCGCGACCTCGGATCGTGGCCGGCCGGCGACGAACACGACGTATCGAAACCCGAATCGCTGCTCGTACATTTCGTTGAGCATCGCCAGCTCTTCCGCGATCCGTTCCGCATCGTCCTCGGGCGGGGCGTCATACCCCTGCTCATCGAAGGAGGCCGGCGAGATGGCCGCCGGATCCGCGCCCATGGGCGGGTGTGCGTTGAGCAGCTCGAGTTGAGCAGTCTCCGGCATGGTGCGGGCCACTTCGCGTGCCGCCGCCAGGAGGGCGTGGTCCGAAGCGAATGGGCGGGCCGCAGCCAAGCGCTGGAGGAAGCCGTGCGCTCCTTCGAAGAGCGGCGCGAGCTCATCGGCGAATTCGTCGACGGAGAGCTCGTTGAGGGTCTCGGTGGTCGGATAGCCCATCAGGTGCCTCGATAGGTCGAGATGCCGAACGGCGAGAGGAGGAGCGGCACGTGGTAGCTCCGCCCGGCGTCGTCGACGCGGATACCGACAGCCAGGTTCTCGAAGAAGTCCGGATCGCGATCGAGGGTTGACGCGTACGCCGCCAGGTCGAACACGAGCTGATACTCGCCGACCTCGAGGGCTTCGTGGAGCAGCGAGCGGATCCGACCTTCAGCATCAGTGACCAGTTCGGTGAGGAGCTCCGGGCGACCGTCCTCCTCGAGGCGGAAGACCGCAACAGGCAGGCCGGCGGCGGGGACGCCGAGCTCGAGGTCCAGCACGTGGGTCGAGATGGTCGGGCGCGAATCTGCCACTGCTATCCTCCACGCATGCCGAGCCTGACGATCCGGGTTGGCGACCTTCACTTTACTGCCCGCTGGGAGGATGCCGCCCCGCGCACCCGCGCGGCGCTGAGCCCGTGGCTGCCGATTCGCTCGCAGCTGATCCACTGCCGGTGGAGCGGCGAGTCGACCTGGATCCCATTCGGCGACCGGCGCCCAGATGTCGGATACGAGAACCACACCTCGCATCCGGCTCCGGGCCAGCTTCTGATCTATGCCGGGGACCTGTCGGAGTCCGAGATCCTGTTTCCATACGGAGCATGCAGCTTCTCGTCCCGGGTCGGGCCCCTCGCCGGAAACCACTTCGCGACGGTAGTCGATGGCGCCGACCAGCTCGCCGAGATGGGGCGACGGGTCCTGTGGCAGGGTGCCCAGCAGATCGAGATAACCGAGGAGGGCGCCTGATTCGCCGCCACCTCGGGGGCGGCGCGCTCATGGCCTTCGTTGGCGGGGTCCTCGCATTCGCGAGCTTCGGGGTGGGCCAACCCGGCGGCGTCGCGCTCCTTCTGGCCGCGGCGCTGGCGGTCGGCTCCGGTTGGGGGATTGCCGCGGCCACCCGCTGGGGACGCTATCTCGGGATCACGACGGCAATCGCGCTCGCGGGCGCCGGCGCGTACGGGATCTACGGCCTCACCGTCCTGTGGGAGTACATCGGCTTCGGCGGACTCTCAGGCTTCGACTGGGCCGTGCTTGCCGTCCTGGGGCTGATGGGGGTCTCGTCCATCGTCCTGGTTGCGGCGCTGGTGGCCCCGCACGCCATGGTTGCGGATGCGATCCGCCCGGCCCCTCGGAGGCGAGCCGCCATCCTGGCCTTGGGCTTGGTGGCCGGGGTCGCCGTCGCCGTGATCTTCGGCCTGGTGGTCTCGACGCTGCCGGAGCCTCCGTGCTGCCGGGCCGTGATGGAACGGCCGCTCCTGGCAGCGGTGCCGTGATCGGGAGTGACTGACCTCATCGTCAGCGGCGGGACCGTCGTCACCGCCGCGCGCTCATTCCGCGCGGACGTCGCCGTCACGGAGGGTCGCATCAGCGCGGTAGGAGAGGCCCTCGCCGTACCTCACCCCGACACGCCGACGCTGGACGCGACCGGCCTCCTGGTCCTTCCCGGTTGCATCGACGTCCACACCCACACCCGGCTTCCGAGCGACCACGAGCCGGACCGGTTCTACCAGGACTCGGTGGCAGCGGCGTTCGGGGGGACGACCACGTTTCTCGCATTCAACAACCCCGGCACTGGCATCAGCGACGAAGGCTCGTCATCCCTGCTCGCGGGGATGCGTGAATTTCGTGCCCGGACGGCCGGCGAGTCGGCGATCGACTTCGGCCTGTCGGCGGTGCTGAGCGGCCAGCAGCCGGACCCGGTGGCGGAGCTGCCGGCGCTGATCGAGGCCGGCGTCCCGACTGCCAAGGCGTTCATGGTCTATGACTTTCGCCTGACCGATGAGCGCCTCTTCGCGGCGCTCCAGGCGATGGGCCGCAATGGCGGCATGCTCCAGGTCCACTGCGAGAACGCCACGATCATCGATGCGCTCGTCGCCCGCGCATTCGAGCAAGGCGAGGTGGCCAGCCGCCATCACGCCCTCACGCGGCCAACGTACGCCGAGGCGGAGGCGACCCATCGGGCGATTGCCCTGGCGCAGGCGGCAGAGGCATCGGTCTATGTCGTGCACCTCTCGTGCGCCGATGCCCTGGCCGAGGTGCTCGCTGCCAAGGCACGCGGCTGGCCGGTCTACGCCGAGACCTGCCCGCATTACCTTGCCTTCACCGATGCGCGCTATGGGCACGCCGACGAGGCAGAGGTGATCAAGAGCGTCATCTCGCCGCCGTTGCGGTCTGAGGCGGATCGACAGGCGATGTGGCTTGGGCTTCGGGGCGGCGGCCTCGACCTGGTGGCCACCGATCACGTGCCCGACCGGCTCGCCGTCGAGAAGCGGGTGCCCGCGCCGCCGTTCCCCCAGATCAGCAACGGCGCGCCCGGGATCGAGACGCTGCTCGCTGTGGTGTACGCCGAGGGCGTGGCCGGCGGCCGCATCAGCGTGGAGCGGATGGTCGACCTGCTGGCCGCGACCCCGGCGCGGCTGTTCGGGCTGCCAACCAAGGGCGCCGTCGAGCGCGGCCGAGATGCGGACCTGGTCCTGTTCGACCCGAAGGCGCAGCGCACCATCAGCCAGGCCGATCTCCATCACACCAGCGACTTCACCCCGTACGAGGGCATGTCTGTGCGCGGCGTCGTCCGAACGGTGCTGCTGCGCGGCGATCCGGTCGTGCGGGATGGGGTCTTTGTCGGACGCCGCGGCGCCGGTAGATACGTCGAGCGCTCGATCGCATGATGCCGGCGCCTTGACGCCCGGCTACACTCGCCGCTCGAAAGCGATCGTCCGGGAGGGTGTCATGCGGATTGGGTGGCGATTCGGCTCCACGCTGTCGGTGTTCAAGGGCGGCGTTCTGCTCGCAGGGGCATTGCTGCTGAGCGCCTGCCAGGCGACGCCGCCCTCCGCATCATTCGGGTCGTCGAATCCAGTTGCGCAGCCATCGTGGCCGGCCCGAGCCGATGCGATGGCGCTCACGCAGCAGGCGGGGCTGGTCGCCGAGGCGAAGGAGTACCTGGTGACGCACCACCATGCGCATCTCGATCTGTTCGTCGATGGGCAGCGCGTGACCGTGCCTGCCGGGATCGGGATCGCAATCGGTGCTGCCGGAGTGAGTGACGAGCAGACGCCCGACGGGACGGCGCATTCGTATTTCGTGCACGCCCTCTGCCCGGCCGCGTGCCTATCGCCGCTGCACACCCACGACCCTTCGGGGATCATCCACGAAGAGTCCCAGCAGGCGAATCACGCGCCGTACTCACTCGGCCAGTTCTTCGCGGAGTGGGGCTTGAAACTCGACGCCAACTGCGTGGGTGACTACTGCAAGCCGGACGTGCCGATCCACATCTACCTGAACGGGAAGGCCTCCGAGAGTGACCCAGCCAAGATTCCCCTCGAGAATCACCTCGAAATCGCGATCGTCATCGGCCAGCCGCCGGCGGTGATCCCGCCGAGCTGGGAGTTCCTGGACCCGTAGCGGGCGCTATCCCAGGAGTGGGTAGGCGGGGATCGTCAGGAATTCGACGAATCGATCCGAGAGCACCAGGCTGTCGAGCAGCTCGGCGGCATCGGTCCAGCGGTAGGACGGGGCCGAGGACTGCAGCGCGCGAAGCTCGTGGTCGCGAATGGCCGTGTACAGATCGGCGCTCATCGGCCTGCCGTCGTCGAGCGCCACGGCTTGGACGCGCCACTGCCACAGCTGGCTGCGGCTGATCTCGGCGGTTGCCGCATCTTCCATCAGGTTGTTGATGGCTGCCGCGCCGTTGCCGGCCAGCCACGACGCCAGGTATTGGAGCGCGACGCTGATATTCGTCCGGACGCCGACCTCGGTGACCTGCCCGCCGGCAACGCGTGTGTCGAGCAGCCCGCCGGATGAGACACGCACGTCGTCGCGCAGGAAATCCTTCTGGTTCGGTCGGTCGCCCAGGATCGCGTCGAACACCGCGCGGGCAACAGGAACCAGGTCGGGGTGCGCCACCCAGGTGCCGTCGGAGCCATCGCCCGCCTCGCGCTGCTTGTCCTCCCGCACCTTCGCCAGGGCGGTCTCGGTCACCTCCGGCTGACGACGATTCGGGATGAAGGCGCTCATGCCGCCAATGGCATGCGCCCCGCGGGCATGGCACGTGCGCACCAGCAGCTGCTGGTACGCACGCATGAAGGGCACGCCCATCGTCACCTGCATCCGGTCGGGGAGGACCATGTCCGAACGTGAGTGGAACTTCTTGATCAGGCTGAAGATGTAGTCCCAGCGGCCGGCGTTCAGGCCCGATGCGTGCTCGCGCAGCTCCCACAGGATCTCGTCCATCTCGAAGGCGGCCAGGATCGTTTCGATCAGGACGGTGGCCCGGATGCTGCCACGCGGGATCTCCAGCGCATCCTGGGCGGCGACGAACACGTCATTCCACAGGCGCGCCTCGAGGTGGGACTCGAGCTTTGGCAGGTAGAAGTAGGGTCCCGACCCGCGATCGAGCTGCTCACGCGCGTTATGGAAGAAGACCAGCCCGAAGTCGAAAAGGCTTGCTGAGATCGGCTCGCCGTCGACCAGCAGCTGCGCCTCGTCCAGGTGCCAACCGCGCGGTCGGACGACGAGCGTCGCGATCTGTGGGTTGAGGGCATACGACTTCTCATCGGTCTCGAATGTGAGGCGACGGCGAACGGCCTCCTGCACCGCCCATTGGCCCATGATGACGTTTGACCAGGTGGGGGAGAGGGCGTCCTCGAAGTCGGCCATGAAGACTCGCGCACCCGAATTGAGCGCGTTGATCATCATCTTCGGCTCGACCGGCCCGGTGATCTCGACCCTGCGGTCGTCCAGGTCCGCTGGAGCCGATGCGACGCGCCAATCGGGGTCGTTGCGAATGTGCGCGGTCTCGGGCAGGAAGTCGGGGAGCATCCCGGCATCGAATTCGGCCTGCCTTGTCTGGCGAGCGGCAAGCAGCTCGCGGCGCCGACCTTTGAACGACCGATGCAGCCGTCCGAGAAAGTCGAGTGCCGACGGCGTCAGGACCGCGGGGCCGTGCTCGATCTCGGGTCCTGCCACGCTGGTGCGATGCTGGACGCTCACCAGCCACCAGCCTCGCGCAGGAGCCGATGCAGGACACGCGCCGCCACCGCACGCCGGTAGTCGGCGCTGGAGCGCACGTCGTCGATTGGGTTCAGCTCGCCGGCGAGCGTCGACGCGGCTCGATCTGCGGTCCGCTCGTCGGGGCGGGCGCCTTCCAGCACGGCCTCCGTGGCGGAAGCGCGGATCGTGGTCGCCGCGACGGAGCCAAGGGCGAGGCGAACCTCGCGCCACAGAGCGTGATCGCCTTCGTCCGCGCGCCAGGCTAGCGCCATCACCACCTTGCTGATCGCCTGGGCGCGGCGCGTTCCAACCTTTCGAAACCGCACCTGCCGATCTGCTGCCAGCGGGAAGCGGATGCGGAGCAGGAGCTCGTCGGGACCAAGGGCGGTGCGGCGGTAGGCGGGCCAGAACGAGCCGGCAGCGACGGTTCGCTCGCCGCGCGAGCTGCCCAGCACCAGCTCGGCATCGCAGGCCAGCAGCAGCGGCAGCGTGTCGCCGGCGGGGGACGCGTTCGCGGCATTGCCGCCGATCGTGCCGCGGTTCTGGATCTGCACAGCCCCGATGGTGGCGGCCGCCTCGCCCAGCGCCGGCAGGAACTCGGCGACCAGGGGAGAGCGCCGTATCTCGGTGTAGGTGGTCAGCGCGCCCAGCACGAGCGCATCGGCCTCGACGCTGATCCCGCGCAGCTCATCGAGATGCCAGATGTCGAGCACCCGAGCGGGTGGTTCGCCCAGCTCGCCGGTGATCTGGACCAGCAGGTCCGTTCCGCCGGCGACCGGGCGACCGGGCATGTCGGCGAGGAGGGCATACGCGTACGCCAGTGAGCGAGGGGAGTCAACCGGCGGCTCGACGGGCATCGGTCAGTGCGGATCGGCCGCGTGCCGCTGAGCCGCGGCCAACGCGATCGCCTCGACGATCTTGGTGTAGCCGGTGCAGCGGCACAGGTTGCCCGCGATCGCCTCGCGAATTCCCTCGTCGGTTGCTGGGCCGTTCGCTGCGAGGAAGGCCTCCGCGGCCATCAGCATCCCCGGCGTGCAGATCCCGCACTGGGCGCCTCCGGTCTGCAGGAAGGCGGCCTGCAGGTCGTTCAGCCCGTCGGGCGAACCCATCCCCTCCACCGTTCGTATGCTCGTGCCATCGACCTGGCAGATCGGGACCAGGCAGGAGTCGACCACGGCGCCGTCGATCAGCACGCTGCAGGCACCGCACTCGCCCTCGCCGCATCCCTCCTTGGTTCCGGTCAGCGCCAGGTCCTCGCGCAGCACGTCGAGCAGGCGGCGCATCCCCGGCACCTCCACCTCGACTGGGTCGCCGTTGACGAAGAACCGATAGCTCACGCCACTCCTCGCTCTGGCGCCGGCGCGCTGACCCCCGGCGGCGCAGGTGGGGGCGCGCCGGTCATGGCGGCCAGGATCCGCTCCGGGGTCGCCGGGAGGTCATGGATCCAGACCCCTGTCGCATCGTGGATGGCGGCGACCACCGCCGGCGCACCGACGTCCATCGGCAGCTCGCCGATCCCCTTGGCGCCGTGCGGTGCCCCGGAGAACGGGCTCTCGACCAGGATCGCCTCGATCCGCGGCGCATCCAGGGCGGTGGGGATGAGGTAGGTGGCCAGGCGGTCGTTCAGGTATCGGCCGTCGACCAGCTTGATCTCCTCGATGGTGGCGTAGCCGATCGCCTGCAGCGTGCCGCCCTCGACCTGCCCCTCGGCCAGGACCGGGTGGATGATGCGACCGGCGTCATCGGCCGAGACGACGTCGCGAACCGTCACCTCCCCGGTGTCCAGATCGACGTCGACGCGTGCCACGGCGCAGGCCCAGCCGAAGGCGGGATAGGCATCGCCCGTATAGGTGGCGTCGTCGAACGTCACGTTGGGATAGGGCTCGAAGCGCTCGTCGACGCGTAGCCCGCCGTGCTCCATGGCGAAATCGCGATGGGAACCGGCGAAGGATGCTTGCGTGACCGCCTCGACCTCGGCTCGCAGGCGGCGAGCGGCCTTGATGATCAGCCCGCCGACCACCATCGCAGTGCGCGAGGCCACGGTCGGCCCGGAGTCCGGCACGATGCTGGTGTCCTGCGGCGCCACCTCGACCGCATCGGGCTCGATGCCCAGCTCGGCCGCCACCAGCTGGGGGAAGATCGTCTTGGTGCCCTGGCCCATCTCCGTCTGTGCAGTCAGCACGCGCACGATCCCAGTGTCGGTCAGTTCGACCGACGCGACGCCGGCAATATGCACCTCGCCGGAGCCGGTGAAGCCGGCGCCATGCCAGCCCATCGCCAAGCCGATCCCCGACGCTACCCGCGCCCCGGACTGGCGCGCCTCTCGTGTCCGGCGCGTCTGCTCGCTGTGCCGTTCAAAGTCGCTCGCCCTGGCGGCAGCCTCGAGCACCTCCATTGCGGCGACGCTCTCGCGCAGCACCTGGCCCGTCGGCGTGATGTCACCCTCGCGGAACGCCCAGCGGCGGCGGAGCTCGAGCGGGCTGAGGCCCAGCGCCTCCGCGATGCGGTTGACCTGCATCTCCGCGGCGAATTCCGTCTGCGGTGCGCCGAAGCCCCGGAACGCGCCGTTCGGCGGCGTGTGCGTGGCCATCGATCGTCCGCGGATACGCACGTTTGGGCACCCATACGGGCCACCGGCGTGCAGCACGCCGCGCGACAGCACGACCGGGCTGAGCGTGCAGTACGCGCCGCCATCCATCACCACCTCGATTTCCTGGGCCACCAGCCGGCCGTCGCTGGTCACGCCGGTCCGATGCCGCACAACCGCCGGATGGCGCTTGGTGGTGGCGCTCAGGTCCTCGTGGCGGTCGTAGATCATGCGGACCGGCTTGCCCACCTTGCGGGCCAACAGGGCGGCGTGCAGGGCGATCATGGAGGGGTACTCCTCCTTGCCACCGAAGCCGCCGCCCGTCTCGGCCTGGATCACCACCGCCTGCGTATCGGTGAGCTGCAGCGAGCGCTTCATGGCACGGTGGATGTAGTACGGACACTGGCACGAGCCATGCACCGTCACGCCGCCGTCAGGGTGGGGGAGCGCGATCATCGCCTGGTTCTCGATGTACAGCTGCTCCTGGTGGCCGACCCGGTAGGTCCCCTCGATGACCATATCGGCCTCCGCAAAGCCGATCTCCAGATCGCCCCTGCTGACCTCGACGTGCGCGAACTCCTCGGTCGATTCGAGCGGGTTGAAGACGGCCGGCAGCCGCTCGGTCCGGACGTGAATGCCGCGCTTCGCGGCGCGCAGCGTTTCGCGATCCGGTGCAGCGATGAGGCACAGCGGCTCGGCCTGGTGGCGGATCTCCCCGCCGATCGGAACGAGGATCGGCTGATCGTCGCGAATCAGGCTCACGACGTTGTCGCCGGGGATGTCGGCCGCGGTGACGACCGACACCGTGCTCCAGTCGAAGGCATCGTCGAGGTCGATCGCCACCAGCCGGGCGTGGGGCTCAGTGGAGCGAATCGTGGCGCCATACCAGGCGCCGGGGAAGACGAGGTCATCGGCGTACCTGGCCAGCCCGGTCAGCTTCTCGGGTCCCTCGCGACGCAGGGGGAGGCTGGTCGTCGCGCGTCCGGGAATGCGCGTCTCCGACGGAATGATCAGGGCATCCGGCGCGAGCGTCGGCGGCGATCCTGGGGGCAGGGTCCGTGTCATCCGGCTGCTCTCACCTCCTGCGCGGACGATACCACCGTTGCTGCGCTCGACGACTCATGCGCGTCCGTGGCGCACTGCGCGTCCGGGCAGGGCTCCGGTGTGCTGGCCGCCATCCACCACCAGCTCTCCGTTGACCGCCACGTACTCGATCCCGTCGGGGAACAGCCGTGGCCGGTCGTAGGTTGCATTCGAGCGGACACGTGCCGGATCGAAAACCACCAGGTCGGCCGCGTACCCGTTGCGCAGCAGGCCGCGATCGGTCAGACCGAGCCGCGCGGCGGGAGCGCTGGTCATCTTGCGCACCGCCTCCTCCAGCGACAGCAACTGCTGGTCGCGCACGAACTGGCCCAGGATCCTTGGGAAGGTGCCATAGGTGCGAGGCGACGGCTTCTCGCCGAGGAAGGTGGAATCGGTACCGACCATCCCGACGGGGTGGCGTACGAACGGTGGGAGCGTCTCCCCCCAGGGACCGCTCGTCACCTGCGCCACCCCCAGGTTCTCGGCCAGCAGCAGGTCGCAGATGGTGTCCACCGCATCACGCCCGGTCTCCCGCATCACCTCGGCCAGGGTCAGGCTCTCCCAGCGCAGCTGATCGGGGTGCGTGAAGGCCCCAAGCCGAAGATCGGCCCACCCTCCCGCGCCGGTGGACGCGGGCCCGCGCGCATTGAGCTCGGCGCGCATCCGCTCGCGGATTGCGCCGTCGGCCAGGCGCTCCTTGAGCGCCATCGGTCCACCCGACTGCACCCATTGGGGGAGCTGGATCAGAAGTCGCGTGCTGGCCCACTCGTAGTAGTAGCTGTCGAAAGTCACGTCCATACCGGTCTGGCGCGCGTCATCGACCAGCCCCAACAGGAGCTCGGGACCCCCCGGATGGGTCTGCCGATGATAGAAATGGGTCAGGTGCACCGGGCCATCGCCTCGCCGGCCGATCTCGATCGCCTCGCGGAATGGATCCAGGAAGCGGTCCCCCAGCGCATAGCGCACGTGCGTGTGATAGAAGCCGGCGGCCGCACTGGCCTCGGCGGTGAGGGCGGCCAGCTCATCCGTCGTGGCGTAGGCGCCCGGCGGGTAGTCGAGGCCGCTGGAGACGCCGAAGGCACCCTCCGCCATGCCTTCGCGCAGCATGGCTCGCATGTTGGCCAGGCTCCGCTGGTCGGCCGGCTCGTCCTCCCAGCCGATGGCGCCGATGCGC
>JBDTQD010000040.1:0-15162 GCA_039932375.1 Chloroflexota bacterium
CCGAACTGCAGCTCGTGCATGTACACGGCAGGCTTGTGCTCTCGGAACTCGATCATGATGTCGACGTACGCCTGGCGTGCCTGGGCGACCGTCTTTTTGCCCATGATGATGTCATGGGCAAGGTTGACCGCAAGGTGATTCGCCTCTTCGTCGTGGCATCTGGCCGAGAGGAGCCCGCGCGTCCGACTGACCGTGACGCTGCCGTCGAAGTCGGCCAACTTGGAAAACAGGTTGGTCGGGACTTTGTAGGAGGTGAAGTTTTCGACGATGTCGGCGTGCGGGAACGGGAAATCGTGGGGCGTTTCTTCCTTGGAGGAGACGATCGCCTTCCAGGGTCCCCGGTTGAACCAGACGACGTTCGTCGGTGTGACCTCATCTGGCGTTCCGTATTTGTCGATCAGGTCCGCTGTGACAGTGCGCGCGTCTTCGGGCCATCCTTGGATCACGATGGTGGCGTCGAGTGCCATGGTAAGACTCCTTTGGGTCGTTGAGATCATGCTTGGCTGGTCAAAACGGGACGGTCGGCTTGCAACTCCTCCCTGGGGTGGAACCTGTGGATACGTATGCAGCGGCATTTGCGCTGGACCGGTTCACCTCCGGTGTAATCACCGTATGACCGGGTCGTGAACAAGCCTGAGGACCCACGTGAATGAGCCGTGAACGAGGTCAAATGCCGCGCGGGGTACTGGCTATGGATCTGGTCGAACTGGGCGAGAGCCGCGGCCAGAGCGCTCGCGCGTCGCGTTCGGACAGGCACTTGAAGGGTCTGCTGCATCGGTGGTCTCCGGTGTGCGACTAGGGCGCGTCGACTCATGTGCGAAGGCGCGCGGGCAAGTGATTCCGGAGACTGCCGGCCCAAAGCAAACGAGCGGATGGATGAGCGTGGACGGCGCGTTGAACAGGTGATGGTCGACGCATTCACGGGGTATTCATCCGTATTCCCAGGGCTCTTCAGGCCGCTTGCGTACGTTGAGCCCCGGTGGCATCAAACCACTGCCTTTGGGGTACCCGCACGGCCCGATTGCCAGCGTGCGCCGCATTTAGCGAGGGCCACATGCTTCGCTTGAGCACCGCCCAACCATTCAGCTGCGTGACATGCGAGCTCGAGATCGTCGGCTCGCCGACATTCCACCTCGGACTGCCGTTCTGTTGTGCTGGCTGTGTCTCCGGCGGTCCGTGCACCTGCTCGTACGATCAGGAGGTCGTCGATGATCCACTCGGATCGGGCATTCTGAACTGCCGACCCGCGGGCACGGCGGAGATCGATGCGCCCGCCGAAAGGCATTCGGCCACCGTCGAGTTGGTCGACTGATGGGCGACCTGGGCGAGCGTATGCTGGTTCTCCGATGCCCGCCAACCCGCAACCCTCACCACTCGCTGTTGCGGCGCTCGGGCTTGTTCACGACCACGTGACCCCCTCCGACCTGGTGACTCGATTCGCCGCGGTCGACGCCGCACTCGACGAACGTTCAGCGGAGTCTCTCCTCGATGAGTTGTGCGAGCTCGGGCTGGCTCGAGTCGTTCGAGACGCACACGCGGGCAACGACTACTTTCCGACTCCGCTCGGTGAGCGGCTCCGTATTGCGTCCTTCGCTGGTCGCTCAGAGCAGCTTGATCTGCTCGCTGAAATCGAGCAGATGCGGACGGACCTCATATCGACCATCGCCCACGAGTTGCGAACCCCGCTGACGGCGATCCGGACGAGCGTCGGCGTGCTAATTGACCCCGCCATCGCGCCAAGCATGGACGAGCGTCGAACGCTCCTTGAAACGATCGACCGAAACGCGACGAGGATGCAGCGAGTGGTCGGCGACATTGTGGATCTGGCTCGCTTCCGAGCGGGTCGCGTTCAACTTCAGCTTCGGCGCATCGACGCGACGGAACTCGCTCAGTCCGCGATCGATTCGGTGGCGCTTCTAGCGTCGTCCCGAAACCAACGAATCGAGTTAACGGCTCCCGACCATCCAATCTGGGTGTTCGGCGACTTTCGGCGGCTCGAACAAACGATCGTCAATCTACTTTCGAACGCCGAAAAGTACTCGCCACCAGGATCCTTGATTTCGATGTCTGTCGCCTCGGCTGGATCTGACGTTCGGTGGACGGTCATTGATCGGGGGAGCGGTATTAAGGCGGCGGACAAGGCGCGGCTATTTGAGCGTTTTTTCGTTGCAGACAGCGATCGCTCGGGGTCAACAGGAGGAATCGGCCTTGGACTCCCGATTTCGCTGCTAATCGCTCAGGCACACGACGGCCGGATCGAGGTCCACAGTCGCCCCGGGCATGGCAGCACCTTCAGCGTCGTGATTCCCGCGTCCGGCCCCAGCGAGGTCCCCGAGGAATGAAGATCCTTGTCGTCGACGACGAGCCAGATGTGATCGAGTCCGTCCGCCTCGGGTTCACCCTGCAATGGCGTGAGATCGATGTCGTGGGCGCGGTCAATGGCGAATCGGGGCTCGACTCGATCGAACACGAGCGTCCTGACATCGTCCTTCTCGACATCGGCCTGCCCGACATCGACGGCTTTGAGGTTCTCCGCCAGATCCGTGCGTTCTCCGACGTCCCCGTCGTCATGCTCACTGCCCACGACGATTCGATGGAAAAGGTCAAGGGCCTCGAACTCGGCGCAGACGATTACGTGACGAAGCCATTCAATCATCTCGAGCTCATGGCCCGCGTCAAGGCCGTGCTGCGGAGGCTCGATATGCCGGCGCCTGCCAGTCGGGCGCCGTCATTTCGCTCGGGTGACCTGGAGGTCGATTTTGCCCGTCAGGAGGCCCGCCTCCGGGGCGAGCGGCTCGACCTGACGCCAACCGAATACAAGCTTCTCTATCACCTCGTGCGCAACGCTGGGCACATCCTTCAGCACGGAACGTTGCTGGCGAAGGTCTGGGGTCGCGAATACGTCGACGAGGTGGACTACATCCGCGTATATATCCGCCGACTTCGCGAGAAACTCGGCGACAACCCCGATGACCCGAGGTATATCCGGACGGAACGTGGTTTGGGCTACCGGTTCGTGGTCGAGGGTCCTGCCTGACTCTCGGGAATCTCGGCAGGCCGCGTCCTCGAACCACGCGAATTGGGCGTCGCAATCGACTACGAGACTATGGGGATCGACAGCATGCAGACCCACGACCTTGTCATCATTGGCGCTGGCGAAGCCGGGCAAGCCGCTGCCCACCTGGCGCGGCACCGCGGTGCGAGCGTGGCGATCGTGGAGCGGGAGCTGTTCGGCGGCTCGTGCCCGTACTGGGCATGCATGCCATCAAAAGCGCTCCTGCATGCCGCAGCGATGCATGTCGCGGGCGGTACCTATCCGTGGCAGCGGGCCTCGGACTTCCGCGACTGGATGATCAACCGTGAGGGCATTGATTGGCCCGACGATTCCACCCATGTCACTAGCCTGAAAAAGGCCGGGGTTACCGTCTTGCGTGGGGACGGGCGCATCGATGGGCCTGGGCGGGTTGCTGTCGCATCCGAGGATGGCGAGCAGGTCCTTGGCGCCCGCGCGATCCTCGTTGCGGTGGGCACCAACGCCACTATCCCAAACGACATCATGGGGCTCGATCAGATCGAGCCCTGGACGAACCGCCAGGCGACGACTGCGCGCGCGATGCCCCGCAGCCTGGTCATCGTGGGCGCCGGCCCGACGGGGGTCGAGATGGCCCAGGTCTATGCCCGATATGGTGTTCCGACCGTGCTGGTGGCCAGCCATGAGCGGATCAATCCGAATGATCATCCGCTCAGTTCCGCGGCGGTGGACGCCGGCCTGCGTCGTGACGGCGTCGACATCCGGACCGCCACGCGGGTGAGCCGTGTCAGACCGGCAGCCGGCCGCGACGGCACCCACGCTGTCGACCTGATGAACGGCTCTACGGTAGAGGGCCATGAGATCCTTCTGGCGGTGGGTCGGACCGCGCCGCTGCGTGGGCTGGGGCTCGAGACGGTCGGCGTGCAGCCGGACGATAACGGTCGGTTGGTACCGGATGATCGCCTGCGCCTCGCTGAGGGCGTCTACGTCGCGGGTGACCCGGCTGGCCCGGAGATGCACACCCACCTGGCGGTGTACCAGGGCGAGCTGGCAGCGCGGATCGCGCTCGGCGAGGATGTGCGACCCGATTACCGCGCGATCCCGCATGCGATCTATACCGATCCACAGGCGGCTGGCGTGGGGCTCCAGCTCGCCGAGGCGGCCACACACGGCCTCGACGCGTTCGAGGAGACGACGGAATACGCGACAACGGCGCCCGGCTATATCGCGGAGGCCCAAGGCCACGTGACGATCGTCGCCGACCGGCGCGATCGAGTGCTGCTCGGCGCCTTCATCGCCGCGCCGGGGGCCGCCGATGCGATCGGCGAATCGGTCCTCGCGATCAAGCTCCGTACGCCCCTTGAGGTTCTGGCCGACACGATCCACCCATTTCCGACAACGGTGCGCGTGATGGGCAGCCTGTTCGCCCGGGCTGCGGCAAGGACGGCCCGCTGACGTGAACTCCTACCTGGTGGGACGCTCCCGGTCGGACATCTCCAGGATGTCGAGCATCGGCAGGTCGCGCTGGTACTCGCTGAACTCGAACTCGGGGCCGCAGCGCAGGGCGTCGTACGGGCAGGCATCGGCGCAGATGCCGCAGAAGATGCATCGGCTCATGTCGAGCTGGTAGGTCTCGAGCGTTCGCGGGCGCGGCATCAGGGCGCCGACCGGGCAGGTCTCGGCGCAGCGGCCGCATGACACGCACGGCGTCTCGTTGAGAGAGACGAAGTCCGCCGTGGTGACGAGTGAGTCAAAGCCCTTGCCGATGAAGTCGTAGCAGCCGGCCCCCACGATGTCCTTGCAGACCTGGGCGCATCGGCCGCAGTCGATGCAGCGCGAGTAGTCGCGCAGGATGAAGGAGTGCGTCTCGTCGCGTCCGTAACCGTGGTTGGCGCCGACGTACGGGTTGTCCTGGATCGAGCGCTCGTCGATCGCCATGTTGAGCGTCGTCTCGTACTCGATCGCCGCCTCGCGCAGGTCGCAGTGGCCGATCGCCTCGCAGGTGCACTGCAGGCAGCGCGCCGCCTCGGCCATGGCCTGGTCGCCTGAATAGCCGAACTCGTACTCGCCGAAGCCCGTCTTGCGCTCGGCGGCGCCGAGCTTGCCCATCACCGCGCGTGGCTCCTTCACGTCGTCGGTGAAGGGCACGATGGTCAGGAAGTTCGGCTGCGGCTCTGACACGATGCGGCGCACCTGGGGGTCGTCCAGGTCGTGGCCGCGCAGCCAGTAGTCGATCGCGTAGGAGGCGCGCCGGCCCTCGCCGATCGCCTCGACCACGGTGGTGGCGCCGGCGCGCACGTCGCCCGAGGCGAACACCTTCGGGAGCCCGGTGCGGAAGATGTCGTCCTCGCTGACCAGGGTGCCGCGACGGCTCGTCTCGAGCTGCGAGCGGATCTCCTCGGGCTCGGAATCGATCCAGGAGAGCTCGGGTCCCTGGCCGATGGCGCCCAGCACGGTGTCGCACTCGACGATGAACTCGGTGCCGGGCATCGGGTCCGGGCGACGACGGCCCTTCTCATCGGGCTCGCCCAGGCGCATGCGCTGGAACTCGACCCCGGTCACCTTGTCGCGCTTGTCGGTGATGATGCGAACCGGCGCGGCCTGGAAGATGACCCGCGCCCCTTCCTCGATCGCCTCGTGCACCTCGTCCTGCGCCGGCATGTCCTTCAGGTCGCGGCGGTAGACCAGCGTCACCTCGCCGGCCTTCTGGCGGATGCTGGTCCGCGTGCAGTCGATCGCGGTGAACCCGCCACCGATCACGACGACCCGCGCCCCCTCGAGGGCCGGGATGGTCACGCCACGTGAGCTGTTGTAGAGGTTCTCCAGGGCGTTGACCACGCCGTCGGCGTCCTCGCCGGGAATCCCCATCTCGTTCGACTTGTAGCAGCCGATCCCGACGTAGACGGCGTCGTAGCCCTGCTCCAGGAGGTCCGCCACGTGGAAGTCGCGTCCGAGGCGCATGTTCGGCCTGAAGGTGGCGCCCAGCTCCCAGACGTGGTTCAGCTCGCGGTCCATCCACTCCTTCGGCAGGCGATAGGCGGGGATCCCGTAGCGCAGCATGCCGCCCTGCTCCGGATCGGCCTCGTAGACATCGCAGTGGTGGCCGCGCAGCTGGAGGTAGTAGGCGGCCGACATGCCCGCCGGTCCCGAGCCGATGACCGCCACCCGGCGCCCGGAGTCCTTCTCCCTGGGCCACGGGGTAGGCGCCGGGGCATCCACCTCCAGCACCCGGTCCGCGCAGTAGCGGTGCGAGTCGCGGATGGCGATGGCGGTGTCCACCTCCTCGCGCCGGCAGTGGGTCTCGCACGGCGCCGGGCAGACGCGGCCCAGGATGGCGGGGAAGGGGAGGGAGCGCTTCAGGATGCGCGTCGCCTCTTCCCAGTTGCCGAGCGTGTTCTGCTTCAGGTAGCCGGGGATGTCGACCCGGGTCGGGCACTTGAACTGGCAGGGCGGCAGGCAGTAGGCGTCGTGGTCGCTGAAGATCAGCTCGAGCACCATGCGTCGGTTCTCGACCAGCCGATCGGAGTGGGTGGTGATGACCATCCCCTCGGTGATCTGGGTGCCGCACGAGATGGGGGTGTTCTCCTGGCCCTCGACCTCGACCACGCAGATGCGGCAGGCCCCGTAGGGCGCCAGCTTCGGCTCGTAGCAGAGGGTCGGGACGTCGATCCCCAGCACGCGGCATGCCTGCAGGATGGTCTGCCCCTCCTCGGCCTCGACCTGCGCGCCGTTGATGGTGACGGCGATCGTGCGGGTGCCGGGCACCATCGGCCAGATGGGGACGTAGTCCTCCGCGCGCAATGGCGCGCCCTTGCCGTTCCCGTTGCCGTCGGTGGCGAAGCTCATGGTCGGTGCATCCTAGCCATCTAACCACTCGCCTCGAGGCCGGCAAGCGGCGCCAGCAGCGGGGGCAGGCTCGACGTGCGGCACGAGCCGGCCAGGCACTCGCCCCGCTCGGCATGGGCGCGGTACTCCTCCGGGAAGCGGTCGAGGGTGGTGAGCATCGGCCCCGGAGCCCGGGCCTCCAGGTGGCAGAGCGCGGTGTCGGTCATCTTGCGCGCGAGCTCGCGGAGCAGGAGCAGGTCATTCGGTCGCGGCGTGGCGGCGAGGACGCGGTCGAGGGTCTCGACGAGACGCTTGGTGCCGATCCGGCACGGCACCGCCTTGCCACACGCCTCGCGGGCGGAGTAATCCAGGAAGAAGCGGGCGGTGTCGACCATGCAGGTCTCGGTGTCGGTGACCAAGAACTGTCCAAGGCCGATGCCAGCGCCGGCCGCGTGGAGCGGCTCGAAGTTATAGGCGGTGCCCAGGTCGGCGATGGCGCCCCCGCCGGGACCGCCGACGAAGACCGCCTTGGTCGTGCCGGTCCCGCCGCCGGCCAGCTCCACGACCGCGGAGAGCGGGGAGCCGAGCGCCACCTCGGCCAGCCCCGGCTGCGCGACGCGGCCGTAGATGCTGACCAGCTTGGTGCCGGGCGCATCCTTGCTACCGACTGCCCGGAACTTCTGTGCGCCGTGGCGCGCGATCCAGGCCGCGTGGGCCAGCGTCTCGCCGTTCTGCACGGTGGTCGGCACGCCCCGCAGCCCACGCTCGCTTGGGTACGGGGGTCGGATGACGGGCATGCCACGGTCCCCGGCCAGCGCGGCCAGCAGGGCAGTCTCCTCGCCGGCGACCAGCGCCGCAGCGCCATCCCAGACCGTGACCACGCACGAGAAGTCGGTGCCGAGCACCAGGTAGCCGGCCAGGTGTGCGGCGTCGGCCTCGGCGACCGCCAGCCGCAGACGCTCGATGGCGGCGGTCCAGTCGCGGCGCACGGCGATGATCGCGTCCGAGGCACCTGTCGCGAAGGCCGCGATCAGGACCCCCTCCAGCAGCAGGTGCGGATCGCCCTCGGCCAGCGCGCGGTCGCCCAGTGCCGTGGGATCGGCGCCGATCAGGTTGGCGACCACCACCTTGCCGTCTGCTCCCGCGGCGGCGCGTGCGGCGCGCCATTTGTCGGCGGTTGAGTAGCCGCCACCGCCGCGGCCGCGCAGCCCGGCAGCTCCGATCTCGTCGATCGTCCCCTCGGGGCCCAGCTTCTCAACGGCGCGCGCCAGGCCCGTGTACGCGCCGTGCTGGCGGGCGTTGGCCAGGTTCAGGGGGTCGACCATCCCGATGCCGGCCATGAGGCGCTGCTCGCCACCGGGCAGGAGGCGGATCTGCGGGGAGAGGCCGGCTGCCGGCTGCTCGGTCATGAGACGAGCGCCGCGATCCGCTGGCGGACGGGGGCCTTGCGACGCTCGGCGACCACGTGGCGTCCCTGCTCGACGGTCAGCGGGCCGTAGACCAGGGTGTCGACGCGGAGCGCCGGAGAGAGGGCTCCGGCAGCGACGTCGTCGCTCGTCTCCAGCGTGATCGAGCCGTCCGCGGTGCTCTCGCCGGGGCCGATCCCCAGATCGGCGCGGATCGCCTCCAGCAGCGCGTCGCCACCGGCGAAGCGGCAGGCGGCGCAGGTGCAGACGGTGACGAGGTGCCCGTCGCTGGGCAGCAGCCGGAAGCCGCCGAGCCCGGCCGCGCCGAAGATCTGGGCCCAGTGGATCGACATCCGGTCGCTTGTCTCGTGCAGCGCTCGCTCGGGGAGATAACCGTATCGCTCCTCGACCGCCGAGAAGATCGCCACCAGCGCCTCGGGACGACCGCCGAAGCCGTCGATCACGCCATGCAGCCAGGGCGCGTCGATCGCCTCGTCCCAGCGCGCCGCGTTGCGCATCGGCGCCGCCGGCAGTCCGGCGCGTCGATAGGCGTTCGGATCCTTGCGCTCGTCGTAGATCTCCGGCAGGCCGTAGCGGATCCGCTTGCCGGTCGAGTCGAAGCCGCTCATGTCGATCGCCTCCACCGGGCAGACCTGCGCGCACTGGAAGCAGACCTCGCACTTGTGCTCGCCGAACGGGTCGTAGATCAGGTCGAGGCGGCCACGCCATCGGTCCGGCATGGTCGGGCGCGACTCGGGGTACTGGTTCGTCACCTTGGGCGCCCAGTAGTTGCGCCCCGTCTGGCGCAGCCCCTTGAGGATGCCGAAGCCGGGGATCCTCACAGCTTGAAGACCAGCACCGCCACCGCGGTGAGGAGCAGGTTGACCATCGCCAGCGGCAGCAGCACCTTCCAGGCCATGCCCATCAGCTGGTCGATCCGAACGCGCACCAGCGTGGCGCGCAGCCAGACGGCGACCGCGATGAAGATGTAGGTCTTCAGGAAGAACCAGAAGACCCCGTAGATCGTGCCGACGAAGCCGCCGAGCTGGGCGGGGAACGGCCACGGCGCCAGCCAGCCGCCGAAGAAGAGCGAGATCATGATCCCGCTCATGATGAAGAGCGCCACGTACTCGGCGAAGAAGAAGAACCCGAAGCGCATGCCGGAGTACTCGGTGAAGGGCCCCGCCACCAGCTCGCTGTCGGCCTCGACCATGTCGAACGGGGTGCGGTTGATCTCGGCCAGCGAGGCGATGTAGAAGATCCCGAAGCCGATCGGCTGCCATAGCAGCATCCATCCGTGCTGCTGCTGCCACTCGATCAGCTCGCGGAAGTTGAGCGTGCCGCCCAAGACCACCGCGCCCACCACCGAGAGCGTGAGCGGGATCTCGTAGCTCACCATCTGCGCCGCGCTGCGCAGGCCGCCGAGGAGCGAGTACTTGTTGTAGCTCGCCCAGCCCGCGACCAGCAGGCCGACTACCGAAAGCCCCAGCACGGCAAAGAAGTAGACGATCCCGATGTTGAAGTCGGCGGCGATGGCCCCCGGCGCGAACGGGATCACCAGCATGCTCATGGCGGCCGCCATGTAGACCATCCACGGGGCCAGCGTGAAGGTGGCGCGATCGGCCTGGTCGGGGATCTGGTCCTCCTTGGCCAGCACCTTGAAGCCGTGGATCGTGCTCTGGAACATGCCCCACGGGCCGATCCGGTTGGGGCCGAAGCGCAGCTGCGTGCCCGCGATCACCTTCAGCTCCATCTGGATCACCACGAAGGCAGTCGGAATGGTCAGCAGCAGGATCAGCGTGGTCGACAGCAGGAAGCGCAGGATCCCGAGGAAGATCTCCCAGGTCATCTACTTGTCGACCCCGCCCATCACTGGATCGAGCGAGGCCATCACCGCCATGGTGTCAGCGATGAGCCTCCCCGGCATCAGCTTGGGGATCGCCTGCAGGCTCACGAAGCTCGGGTCGCGCATGCGGAACCGATACGGGTTCGGCCCTCCGTCGCTGATGGCGTAGACGCTGTACAGGCCGCGCGGCGACTCGATGGCGGCGTAGGCGCGCCCCGGCTTGGGGCGGATGATCCCTGGCACCTGGGCCTGCACCGGGCCGTGCGGCATCTTGTCCACGATCTGGTCGATCAGGTGGATGCTCTGCTTGATCTCGGCGATCCGCTGCAGATAGCGCGCGTTCGAGTCGCCGCCCGACTGGGTGACCACCTCGAACTCGAGCTCGGGGTAGATCGAGTAGGGATGCGCCTTGCGCACGTCGAAGGGCACGCCCGAGGCGCGCAGGTTCGGGCCGGATACCCCCAATGCGATCGCATCCTTGCCCGAAAGGGTCCCCATCCCGATCGTTCGCGAGCGGAAGACCTCGTTGTCGGTGATCACCCGCTCGCTCATGTCGACCGTCTTGGCCACGTGGCTGCGCCATGTGCCGAGGCGGGAGAGGAACTCGTCGTTGGTGTCGAAGTTCACGCCGCCGACCCGGAAGAAGTTGAAGAGCATCCGCTGGCCGCTGATCGCCGACAGCATGTCGACGATCTCGTCGCGGTTGATGAAGCCGTACAGGATGGGGGTGATGCCGCCCATGTCGAGCGCCAGGAAGCCCATCATCAGGCTGTGGCTGAAGACCCGGTTCAGCTCCACCACCAGCGCGCGGATGTACTCGGCCCGCTTCGGCGGCCTGATCCCGAACAGCTTCTCGAAGGCGATCGCCGGGGCATGCTCGTTGTGCATGGTGGCGAGGTAGTCCATCGGGTCGACGTACGTCAGGACCGTGGTGTAGGTGGCCTCCTCGCATAGCTTCTCGATGCCGCGGTGGAGGTAGCCGAGGACCGGGTCGATGTCGGTCACCACCTCGCCGCGGACCTTGACCACCAGGCGCATCACGCCGTGGGTGGAGGGGTGCTGCGGCCCCATGTTGACCAGCATCTCCCCCTCTTCGAGGGTGTAGACCTCGATCTCGCGCTCCGTCTGCGGAGGCCGATCCGGGAGGCCGACCGACTCGAAGCCGGCGTACTCGCCCGCGACAGGCTTCGGTGGCAGCAGGCCGGCTGCGGCGCGCAGCCGCGCCTCCTCGTCGCGCTCCAGGTCGAGCGGGTCGGGGATCTTCACCTCGCTGGTCATTCCTCGCCCCCCGCCTCGGCGTGCGCCAGGACGCCGGGAGCCAGCTCCTCGGAGAAGCGGGTCAAGTCCCAGGTCTCGGGGCGCTCCAGCGGCCGCACCCCGGCGGCCGACGAGTCGGCCGCGTCATCGGGGAGGAGGAAGTCCTTGCGCTGGGGGAAGCTGCGGTAGTCGGGCGACATGTAGATGCGCCGCAGGTCGCGGTTGCCGTCGAAGATGATCCCCATCATGTCGTACATCTCGCGCTCGTGGAACATCGCGCCTTCCCACACGCCGGTGATGGTTGGGATGTGGGGATCGGTGCGGTTCAAGCGAGCGCGGACGCGCAGCCAGGCGGGGTGACGGTCCGAGTAGAGGTGGTAGACGACCTCGAAGCGCTCGGTGACGCCGTAGTCGACTGCCGCCGCATCGGCGAGGTACCAGAAGTTGAGCTCGGGGTCGTCGCGCAGGGCTGTGAGGAGCGCGACGTTGCGATCGCCCTCGATCGTGACCTCGACGGTGTCCTCATCGGTCCAGAGGCTTGCGGCGAGGTCCGGGAATCGGTCAAGCAGGAGCCGAACCAGGACTCCTGCCTTGGCCGGCGCGGTCAGCGCACGTCTCCTTCCCAGTCGATCCGCTGCACGCCTCGATCGACGTAGGTCGACCACTCGCCGCGCCGCTGCTTGACCAGCTCCTGGAGCTTCATCATGCCGTAGATCAGGCCCTCCGGACGGGGCGGGCAGCCGGGCACGTAGACGTCGACCGGCATCACGCGGTCGACCCCCTGCACCACGCTGTAGCTGCGCTTGAAGCGGCCGCCGGATGTGGTGCAGGTGCCCATCGCCACGCACCACTTCGGCTCCGGCATCTGCTCCCAGAGGCGGACCAGCGGCCCGGCCATCTTGGTCGTCAGCGTGCCGGCCACGATCAGGACGTCTGCCTGGCGCGGCGAGGCGCGGAACGGAAACATCCCGAAGCGATCGATGTCGTTCTTGCTGGTCGCGGTGCTCATCATCTCGATGGCGCAGCAGCTCAAGCCGGAGAGGAGCGGCCAGAGCGAGTTGGCGCGGATCAGGTCGAGGACGATGTCGGCCCGGGTCGGGATCACCTCCAGCAGGCCGTGGAAGCCTCCCTGCGGATGCTGCTCCATGCCGAACTCGCCGAGCAGCAGGTCGTCGTCGGCCTGGTCGGGGATGACGATGGGCAGGGTGCCGCCGGTGAGGACGTGCTCCGGATCGGTGACGGTCTGGATTTCGGTGTGCTTCGCTTCAGGGTTTTTCAGCGCCATATGAGGTCACCCTTCTTCCAGGCATACAGCTCTCCGAAGAGCAGGATCCCCAGGAAGACTCCGATCAGGACGATCCCCTGTACGGCGATCACGCGGACCGCGACCGCCCACAGGTAGACGAAAACGATCTCAACGTCGAAGGCCACGAAGAGGAGCGCATACAGGTAGAAGGCCAGCCCGAAGCGCGACCAGGTGTCGCCGATGGTATCGATCCCGCACTCATACGGCAGCCCCTTCTGCGGGCGTCGTCGCCGGTGGGTGATGAGCCAAGAGAAGAGGATCGTCCCAAAGACGAAGATCGACGCGGCGATTGCGAAGCCGATGACGTAGAGCAGTCCGGTCTGATCCATGCCAGCTCCGTGGTTGCTCGGGCGCAGGACCCGTGGATCCCGCGCAGTTTGGTGCTCGTTGTTCGACGGTCAGCGCGCGTGCGCCGGTCGCCTCACGAACAGTCTAGCAGTCCGATGTTCGCTTGGCCGCCGGGCCTACCGTCCCAGCCAGGCGGCATCGACCAGGATCCGCAGCCCGTCGCTGACGAGCGCGTGCCCGCCGAGCACGAACGGCACCGATGAGGCGGCTGCGGCCTCCGTCAGCTCCGCCAGCCACGGCGTGGAGATGGCTGTCGCGTCCAGGAAATCGGATGCGAAGCGCTCCTCGGCCGGCGGCCATTCGGCGGCGTCCGACGAGCCTGCGCGAGCGGCCATCAGGACGCGGCTGTCCAGGATCACGGCGTCGCCGAGCGAGGCAAGCTCGGTCACCAGGTCGGCGGGGCCAAGCCGTGCCACCCAGTCTGCGAGGAGCGAGTGCGGGACCCCGTCACGCGCCGTGCGCATCCCTCGCTCCTCGATGAAGCAGCGCACGCGGCAGGCGCTCTCCGTCTCCAGGTAGGCCCAGGCGTTCGATGGGATCCGTCCGGCGACGACCAGCTGCGCCTCCTTGTTCCGCATGACGGCCGTGACCTGTCCGAGGCGCGGGAGCTCCAGGCCGCTTCCGCCGGGGAGGGTGGCCATCTCCAGGTAGGCGGCCACCACCCCGTCGGGGCGTCGCGTGGTCGGGAGCCGGGTCGCCACCCGTAGGAGCGCCAGGTCGAGCGGCGTGTCGACGTCGAAGCGCGCCCACGTCTCGGTCGACAGGTCACGGGTCGCAAAGCCGGCCGCCTCGAGGCAGCGGATGGCGGCGTTGTCGGTGGAGCAGCCATCGAGCGCCTCGAGAGCGCCTTCCAGCGTGAGACGTCCCTCCTCCTTGCCGGCCACTACGAAGGCATCGGTCGAGTAGCGGTTGTTGCCGACGACCTCGCCGGGGATCGGCGAGACGAGCGACTCGAGCAGGTGGTCATCGGCCAGTGCAAGGGCTCCCGCACCGGCATACCCGATGGCGTCCAGCGGCCGCCCCTCGGCGCGAACCCGCGCGAGGAGTCGCCGAGCGGCCGCGGTGAACCAGCGCCCCCAGTGGAACGATTCCCCGTCGGGTAGCCGCGACGGGTGGAGCGCGGCAACGCCGGCCCCCACCGACCCGAGCCGCCGGGAGAGCTCGATCGCCAGCCTCCGCCGCCCGGCAAGGCCGACCGCCGCGTACGAGCCGAAGGGGATTGCCGGATCCGGTGTTGCGCCGGGGTCGACCACCAGGACCAGCGGCGCCGGCCGTTCAGTCATTGGGCGTGGCGCCGGCGCTCGCCAACAGCTCATGGAGCTGCCGGAGGTGCATCAGGTCGTGCACCCCCGCGAAGAGGAGCCACTCACCGCAGCTGAGCCGCCCGGTGAGCGGATGGTCGAGCGGACACGGATCCGCCTCGTGGCCTGCGATCGCCTCGGCGGAGGTGGCCAGCGAGCGACGGCTCTTGGCGAGCAGCGTCAGCAGCGTGTCGATGGTCGCGTCGGCGGGTCCGGGGACGCCGGGCACGACTCTCGGCACGTCATCCGGCCACTCGCCACGCGCGGCGAGGGCGGCGGCATGCGCCAGCCAGCGTCGCGACCCGGTTGTGTGAGCGAATGCCTGCGCGACATTCCAATCGCCCTCGCCGCCCGGTGCCCGCAGCACCGGCTCCGGCATTGCCAGCAGCACGACTGCCAGCGCATCGGCGATCGCCTCGTGCTCGGCCAGGATGGTGGCCGCGGATCCCGGACCGGAGCGCCGCTCGATCTCCCGGCCGAAGGCGGCTCCCCGAATCACCGGTTCCGCGTCGTCGATCGTGTTCCAGACCGCGACCACGTCCGGGGCGAGCGGCTCAAGGGCGGCAAGCCAGGCCGGCGCCGCCATCGGTATCGGTCCTAGAGGCGCTCGAAGCGCTCGACCGGCACGACGAAGACGGTGGCGCCACCGACCTCGACTTCGACCGGGTAGGGCATGTAGAACTCGCCCGGCTCCATGATTGGGGGCATCGGGTTCACGAACTGCTTTCGCGAGTGGCAGTTGGCGCTCACGATCTCGAGCACTGCGTCGACCTGGTCGTCCTCGACCCCCACCAGGATGGTGGCGTTGCCCTGCTTCAGGAATCCGCCGGAGGACTGCAGGC
>JBDTQD010000041.1:0-14708 GCA_039932375.1 Chloroflexota bacterium
GTCGGCTCGTCGCAGGCGTATCCCCGACAGACGTACGCCGTCGGCGAACCGTCCCGCTGCACCTTTCCCTCGAAGACCGGCCATCCCGCGATACCGGTGTCGACAGCCAGCGGGGCGATAACGAGGTTCGGGGAGTACGGAGCTGCAACCGCCTCGCGCAGGGCGCGGGCTCGCGGATCGTCCGGGTCACCGACCACCACCGCGTCCAGCGGCTCGGCCAGGGCTCGGTCGGCGGCCGATAGCATCCTGCCGAACTGGGACGGGTGGCGGTCGAGCGCAGGGCCCGCGGCGCGCAGGATGCTGCGAACGCGGCGGTCGTGGTCGGGCTCTCCGGTGATCAGGGCAAGGCGCAGCAGCACGTCGGCCGCCACGGAGTTGGCGGCGGGGGTCGCGCCGTCGATCAGCGAGCGGGGCCGGGCGACGAGCCGATCGTGCTCCTCGCTGGTGTCGAAGAAGGTCCCGCTCTCCGCGTCCCAGAAGTCGGCGATGACCCGTTCCATCAAGGCGACGGCGAGCTGCAGATCCGCGGTATCGCCGAGGGCGGCATAGGCAGCCAAGAGGCCATCGGCGACATGTGCGTAGTCCTCGCAGAACGCCGGCGTGTGCGCCGTCCCGTCGCGGGCGGTGCGCCACAGGCGGCCATCCGCCCGCAACAGCTGCCCTCGGATGAAGGCCAGGCAGCCGCGCGCGGCAGAGGAGAATTGCTCGTCGCGCAGGACCAGCGCGCCGGCTGAGAGCGCTCTTAACGCCATGCCGTTCCAGGCTGCGAGCTGCTTGTCGTCGCGGCCAGGCCGCACGCGCATATGGCGGGCTGCCAGCAGGGCACTCCGGGCGAGCTCCAGCAGCTCGGCGCGCGGCGCCTTGCCGCCGGCGACGTGCAGGATCGAGCGGCCCTCCCAGTTGCCGCCATGGACCACGCCCCAGTAGTCGGCCAGGCTCTCCACATCGGCCTCGTCAAGGCTCGCCGCCGTGAGGACGTCGGTGAATTCGACCAGCTCCCAGGTGTAGAAACGCCCCTCTTCGCCTTCGCTGTCGGCATCGAGCGCCGAGGCGAAGCCGCCATCCGCGGTGGTCAGCTCGCGGATCATGAAATCCAGGGTGCCCCGCGCGATGCCTGCGTATCGCTCGTTGCCGGTCGCGCGAAACGCCTCGAGGTAGGCGTGCGCGAGCTGCGCGTTGTCGTACAGCATCTTCTCGAAATGCGGCACCAGCCAGCGGACATCGGTGCTGTATCGCGCGAATCCGCCGCCGATCTGATCGTGAATGCCCCCGTCCGCCATGCGGTCGAGGGTGAAGGTCACTGCCTGAAGCGTCGCGGCATCAACGTTCCGACGCCATGTGCGGAGCAGGAATTCGAGGGTCATCGGCGCCGGGAACTTCGGCGCGCCACCGAATCCACCGTGCTCGGCATCGAATGACTCCAGGATCCGCGCCGCGGCAGTGTCGAGCTGCCGGCGCTCAACGTCCAATTGGCCAGGCTGTACCTCGAGCTGCTGGCGGAGGTGCGCCCCCAGCTGCCGGCCCTGCTCGACGACCTCGTCGCGACGGTTGCGATACGCATCCGCGATTGCGCTCAGGACGCGGGGGAAGCCCGGCAGCCCGTGCCGATCCTCTGGCGGGAAGTAGGTGCCGCCGAAGAACGGCTCCAATGAGGGGGTCAGGAAGACGCTCATCGGCCAGCCGCCGCCGCCGGTCATCGTCTGCACCGCCGCCATGTACACGTCGTCCAGGTCCGGGCGCTCCTCGCGATCGACCTTGATCGCGACGAAGTCGCGGTTCATCTGGGCGGCGATGGCCGCGTTCTCGAACGACTCCCGCTCCATGACGTGGCACCAGTGGCAGGCCGAATAGCCGATCGACAGGAAGATCGGCCGATCCTCGCGCCGCGCTCGCTCCAGCGCCTCCGCACCCCACGGGTACCAGTCGACCGGGTTGTGCGCGTGCTGCAGCAGGTACGGGCTGGTCTCGTTTGCCAGCCGGTTGGTATCCCGGTGGTTCTCCTGGTCGTCGTGCGCGTCACTCACAACGGGAAGTTTGGCACGACGCGGTGGGCCAGCCCGCGCGGGCCGGCCCGATGAAGGTCAGCCCTCCGGCGCAGCGCGGGTCGAGTACTGGAAATCGGTCGCACTGAGAACCGACCCCTGCCCAATTCCCGAGCATGGAGGGATCGGAATCTCGCCCGCCGACGCGACGAGCGGAGCTTTCTGCGCATCGCCCGGCAGCGTCAAGGTGAGCGTGAGCGGAGTCGCCGGCGCGCTGGCGCACCAGTTGCTCCACGTGACGCCGACCTCGAGCAGCGTGCCGGCATTGACCTTCACGGCGCTGGCGGGGGTTTGCGCGGACAAGAGCAGCTGGCCGTTCGAGTCGCGGAGCTCGAGCGAAGCGCTGCCACCGATCTCGCATGCGACCAGCGAGGTGACGCCGCGCAGCAGCACGCTGGTGCCGCGCGCCCCGGCCGCGCCGCCCCACGGGTCGGTGCTCCAGGCGAAGTCGTCGGCATGGCAGCCGGCGATGGTATTCGGCGAGCGGCTCGCCACTGGGTTCTGGGTCGGCGAACCGGAGCCGGTCCCGTGGTTGCCCGGGAGCGGCAGCCCTCCGCGAGTCAGCAGGACCGCGATCGCGGCCCCGGCAACGACGGCCACGGTGAGCACGCCCACCCGGGCCGCGGTGAGCAGTCCGCCGCCACGCCCCTGTTGCCGGTTGGCGCGGGCGCCGGTTGGCAGCGCGACGGGCACATACCCGTCTTCGCGCGGTCCCGGCCGGCGGAGCTGTCGTTCAATCTCGTCGCGGTTCATCGATTCGTCTCCATCTCGTCTGAAAGTTGCTGGCGCAGGGTGTCGAGGGCGCGGCTGACGTGGCTTCGGGCCGAAACGGCCTCGATTCCCAGGGTCTCCCCAATCTCCTCGAACGGGAGATCCGCCCGATAGCGGAGGTAGATCGCCAGGCGCTGGCGCTCGGGCAGGCGCTCGACGGCGCTCCAGACGGCGATCAGATCGGTCCGGTCGCCCTCGGCCGACTCGGCGCTCGGCCTGATACGCTCCGCCAGTGCGCGGACGCGGCGACGCCATCGGTGCTCGTCCATGCAGATCCGGTACAGGGTTCGGAACACCCATGCATCGGGCTGGCCGATCTGCTTGCCGGCGTCGATCGCCTTCCAGAGACGCAGCAGGGCCTCCTGTGCGGCATCGTGCGCCTCGTCATCGGTCAGGCCAAGGTGACGAGCGAAGCCGAACAGCTCGCCTCCCCGACGCTCGTGCAGATCGACGACGATCGACCGGTCGATGTCGGTGCTCCCCGTGCGTGCGACTGCTGCCGGAAACGTGTGCTCGGTGGTCGTCATACCCTAGCGACGCAGGCGGGCACCAGAACGTTGAACGAGGTCCTTGGGCTCAGGACCCAGATCGGGCGGCGGCTTCGGTGAGGAACTGCTGCTCGTAGAGGGTCGCGTACAGGCCCTCGTGCTTCAACAGCTCGGCATGGGTGCCGCGTTCGACGATGCGGCCGCGCTCGAAGACGAGGATCTGGTCGGCGCGCAGGATGGTCGACAGGCGGTGCGCGATGGCGATCGTGGTGCGGCCCTCCATCAGGCCGTTGAGCGCCGACTGGATGAGCCGCTCGCTCACCGTGTCCAGGGCACTGGTCGCCTCGTCCAGGAGCAGGATCCGCGGATCCTTGAGCAGCACCCGTGCGATCGCGACTCGCTGCTTCTCGCCGCCGGAGAGCTTGTAGCCCCGCTCGCCGACGATCGTGTCATACCCCTCCGGCAGCTCCATGACCCGAGCGTGGATCGCGGCCGCGCGCGCCGCCTCCTCGATCTCCTCCATGCTGGCGTCGGGCTTGGCGTACCGCAGGTTGTCGATGATCGAGGCGTGGAAGAGGTAGGTCTCCTGGGTGACCACCCCGATCGTCCGCCCCAGCGACTCGAGCCGGATCTGCCGCACGTCGAGCCCATCGATCTGCACCGAGCCGACATCCACGTCGTAGAGCCGCGGGATCAGGTAGGTGGTGGTCGTCTTGCCCGCGCCCGATGGCCCGACCAAGGCGACCAGCTGCCCCGGCAGGGCCTCGAAGTCGATCTCGTTCAGGCCGAATGGCTGGACCGCCACCGGCACCGCGCGCCCCTCCTCCTCGGCGCTGGCCGCCTCGGCCGCGGAGGCAAGCTGGATCGCCGACCGCGGGTAGTGGAACGAGACCCCCTCCAGCCGGAGCTCACCGCGAACGGAGGCAGGATCCAGGTCGACGGCTTCGGGGCTATCACGGATCTCGGGCTCCATCTCCAGGTACTCGAAGATGCGATCGAAGAGGGCGAGAGCGCCCTGGATCTCGACCTGGACGCTGAGCAGTTGGCCGAGCGGGAAGAAGAGCCGGCTCTGGAGCGTGGTGAAGGCGACGATGGTGCCGATGCTGACGTGGGTGTCGCCCCCGATGATCAGCGAGCCGGCCAGCAGATAGACGAAGGCCGGCGCGATCGAGAAGAAGGTCCCGATCAGGGCGAAGAACCAGCGCCCGATCATCTGCTGCCGGATCTGCAGGTCACCAAGGCGGCGCGACTCGCGGCCGAACTTCTCGATGCTCGCCTGCTGCTGGCCGAACGTCTTCGACAGGAGGATCCCCGACACCGAGAGCGACTCCTGGGTGATGGCGCTCACCTCCGCCAGGGATCGCTGGGTGAGGCCGCTCACCACCCGACGCACTTTCCCGACGCGATAGGTGATGTACGCGAAAACCGGCAGCATGCCCAGCGACAGGATCGTCAGCCGCCAGTCGAGGACGAGCATCGCGATCACCGTGGTGGCGACCGTGGCGAAGTTCGCCAGCAGCGAAGCGGCGGTATCGGTGACCACGGACTGCACGCCATTGACATCGTTGCCGATCCGGCTCTGGATCTCCCCGGTGCGCGTCTCGGTGAAGAAGCGCAGCGGCATCCACTGCAGGTGGCTGTACAGCGCCAGGCGCAGGTCGTCCATGACCCGCTGCCCCACGACGTTGGAGAGGTAGGACTGCCAGACCCCGAGCAGGCTGGAGACGAACGGGAGGACGATCATCAGCCCGCATTGCAGGTAAAGGAGCCCCAGGTCACGCGGCCCGGTCAGGTTGTCGATGACCAGCTTGAGCAGGATCGGGTTGACCACGCCGACCGTCACGGTCAGCACGATCAGCCCCGCGATCAGGGTTAGCCGGCGCCGGTATGGCCGGAAGAAGCTGACGATCCGCCGGAAGGTGGCCGGTCCGCTCCCCGGCCTGGCGTTGAGGTTCGGCCCCTCCCCTCCGCCCCAGTGACCGCCGCGCATCATCCTCGTAGCACCAACATCAGCCGATCAGAATCGACAGGAATGCGTTGGCCAGCGGGAGCCCTGCCGGCTCGCCCGCTTCGGCTGCTCGGGTGCGGACCCGCTCCTCGACCGCGGGCGGGTCGGCGATCTGGCTGACATGACAGCGCAGGGCGCGCAGGCCGAGCTCGAAGGTATCCGACACGTCGACGAACAGGTTCGGCCGCTCGACCCCGCTGACCAGCACCTGGCGCACCTTCCAGGGCTCGAGCCCCTCGCCGATCAGCTCGGGGAAGTTGAGCCTGTCACGGGCCGCGGGATAGACGGCGGCGAGGGTCGCCTCCCCGGTGGCCAGGTGGTCGGGGTGGCCGATGAAGGGATTACCGTCCTGCCTCCGAACCGGGTTCTGGGCGATCACCAGGTCGGGGCGGAAGCGCCGCACCTGGCGCACGATGTCGCGCCGCAGGTCGAGGCTCGGGGTCAGGTAGCCATCAGCGTAGCCGAGGTGGACGATCTCCGACACGCCGAGCAGATCGGCCGCGGCACGCTGCTCCGCCTCGCGCGTTGCGGTCAGCTGCGCGGAGGTAACGGCGGGGTCCTCGGTCCCCTTGCCACCGTCGGTGGTCACCACGTAATCGACCCGCGTTCCAGAGCGGGTCAAGCGCGCGATGGTGGCGGCAGCGCTGAACTCGGCGTCGTCGGGGTGGCTGAAGATGACCAGGGCTCGTTCGAGCGCCTGGATCAGCTCGTGGCGTTCAATGTCGGGCATCGATCTGCCCATCCTAGCGCGAACCGGCGGATCGGCTCTCGCACCGCCATTGACCGATGCCGGGGCGCATCGGCATACTGCCCCCGAGTATGACGACTGAGACCCACGGGACCGATCATTTCCGCCACGCCTACACCAAGGACCGCGGCGAGCTGCTCAATCGGCTGCGCAGGATCGAGGGCCAGGTGCGTGGGATCCAGCGGCTGGTCGACGACGAGGCGTATTGCCTGGACATCCTGCAGCAAGTCGAGGCGATGACCGCCGCTGCTGACGGCGTGGCGCTCCTGCTGCTCGAGGATCACATCAATGGCTGCCTATCGCACGCCATCGAGACCGGACAGGGGCAGCCGTATGTCGACGAGGTGATGACGGTCGTGCGGCGGGCGCTGGGGAGACGATCAGCACGTCCCAAGGGACCGAGGGCCTAGCCCTGCACGATCGGGTTTCGTGCGTGGGAGTGCCGCGGGGGGGAACCACGGCACTCCCGTCGCGAGTCTACGCCGGAGGGTCCAATCGCGCCGGAGGCTCACTCACCGAACATGGTGAGTTGCTCGCCGCCGCGCTCGACGAGGGGATCGAGGCCGAGCACTGGCTCCAGCCACTCCAGGCTCGCACCGTCGCGCGCCGCCAGCCCGTCCAGGTGCTGCCACTTCAGGAAGTGCCAGTTCTGCCGCGCGACCTCGGCTCGCAGCCACGGCGAACGCTCGAGCTTCAGTCGCATCAGCTCGGTCCGCTCGGCCGGGAAGACGCAGAAGCGCGCCTGCTGGTCGGTCGGCTCGATCTGGCGGCCGCGGCGCAGGATCGGCTCGCTGAGCATGGCGGTCCACTCGACGTCGAACATGAACGCCATCTTGCTGCGGACGTACCAGATGGCGTCGATGGCGGCCAATGACTCGCTCGGCGCGCGCACGATGAGCGGCAGGTAGGCACGACGCTCGTCGTCTCGAAGCCTCCCGAGAAGGGTTGAGCCGGCGTACGGACGGTCGTGCTCGCGCTTGCCGACCCACGACCGCAGCCCAAGGCGATGGCCATAGTCGACCAGGGTGCCGATGATCCGGGCGTGGTCGTCCTGCCGCCCGGCCAGCGTCTCCTCGCTGCGCAGCAGCCCTTTCTCGCCAACCGAGGCGTAGGCCGCGAGACAGGCGCGCACCAGCTCCTCGTCGGGAGACTCAAGCCCAGGGAAGAGGGCGTAGATCCGCTCCATGAAGCCGCTCTCGTCGAGGCGGCCGGCAGTGGTCAGGACCGAGAAGGTCGACCATTCGACTCGGTCCCCCAGGGAAGCCTCTTCAAGCTCGGGCTCGCGCAGCCACCAGAGGGGCCGATCCGCGTCGCCGAGGCGGACCAGGGAGGGGTGATCGTCGCGTGAGAGCTCCTCGCGCAGGAGGATCGCCAGCAGGTTCGGCCCACGCTCGGGGCGCTCGACAGGCTCCTCGCCGGGTTCCATCTCCGGCGGAGCCTCATCCGCTTCGGGAACGGCGCCCCGCGAGACGGCGACGCGGGCCAGCAGGCCGGTGCGCTGCAGCTCCAGCAGGACGCTCGCCCCGATCCGGACCAGGCCCGCCGGCTCGCCGCGCCGCCGCAACAGCCCGGTCGCCGCGCGGTCGATTGCAGTGGCGAGCTCGGGGTAGGTGAGATGCCCGTCATCGACGCCGAGCTGGAGGGGGCTGGCCTCGATGACGCTGCGCAGGCGGTCCTCGGCCGACGGCTTGTGGAAGTGGAGCGCCACCCCCTCCCCGGAGCGAATCGACTCGCGGTGGACGACGTCGACCAGCTCGAGATCCGCAGCGGCCCCGGCGACGGCCGCGGCGAGCACCCGATCCAGGTCGCCCCCCTCGATCAGGATGTTGCACCAGCCGCCCGGCTTGAGCGCTCCCGCCGCCGATGCCATGGCGTGCCGCATCGCGGTCGCCTCGGCGGGCTCGCCGCGACCCTGCATCGCGCCAAAGAGCGGCTCGAGCCGGAGCGTCTCCGCCGCCTCGCGGCCCATCAGCCACGCGGTGGCCAGGTACTCGAAGCTCATCTCGTCGACGCTGGCCGGCGGCGGCGGGGAGCCGAGCACCAGGTCGACGCCGTCGGACGGCAGGTACTGCCCAACCACGGCCGGGCGGCATCGGATCCAGAGCACGTTGGCCGCGCCGACCCCGCCCAGCTCATCGAGGTCGGCCGCGAAGCGAGCAGGCCGACGATCGCGGCCGAGGGCGGCGATCGCGGTGCGCACGTCGCTCATCGCCGATTCGAAGAGGCGCCACACGTTCACCTCGCGCTGGTGGCGCGACGCCGGCTGCCGCACATGCCCGCCGCTGATACGCAGCGAGGCGACCCGTCCGGGATAGCCGTTCAGGCGGCTTCCGGGAAGCAGACAGGCGGCCAGCGCCAGGCGGAAGACGGCCGCCAGCGATGGCTCGCGGAACTCGGCGTCGATCTTGTTGGCGATCGTCTGGAGGGCATACAGGTTGCGCGGCGTGTACAGGTCGAGCAGCTCGTCGACCAGCTCGGTGCGGCCGTCAAGGACCGGAAATCGGTCTCGCAGCTGCTGGTAGTGCAGGCTCTGGCGTACATCGGTCGCCGGCTGTGCGGCCGCGGGGTCGGGATGGACCGTGGAGGCGTAGTGCGGCCGGGCGGAGTGGAGCGACCCCGTCGGCGGATCCGGGATCGCCGGCGACAGCGACGGCGGACCGCCGGCTTCGCCGATCGGCGCAGCGGGATCCTCGCCCTCGTCCTGTTCGTCCAGGTCCGGCGCGTCGGTCAGCCCGACGGGCGCCGGGGGCAGGTCGTCCTCGCCATCCGCGGCGGGGTCCGCCACCGGCAGCGTCGACTCGGGCTCGGCCGGGCGGTCGATCCCCAGCTTGGCCAGATCGGCGTCGTCGATCGGGGCAACGCGCTCCTGTGGACCACCGACCGACACGTCGCAGTTCGGGCAGTGATAGACCTTGCGGCCGGGCGCGTCGCCATCCCGCGGCCAGATGAACTGGTCGCCGACGACCGGGCGACGGCAGGTCGAGCAACGGGTGGCATACAGCTCCTCGAGGTGCTGCCGCAGCGGCACGTCCACGCGACGGGAGGTCGAGAGCTGCTGGAAAGCTGCATCCAGCGCGGCGATCTCGGGGGCAAGGAGGAACGCCTGGCCGGCGAGCTGAGCGAACGGACTGGGATCAGCGGCAACCACGCGCATCCCGTGCGCGATTGCCCGCCGCGCGGTCCAGCCCGTGCCCGCCCAGGGATCGAGAACAGTGTCGCCGGCACGGCCGAAGGCGGCCAGCTCCGCGTCGAGCTGGTTATCGGCCGGCGAAGGGAAGTAACGCTCCAGCAGCGCGAGCCCGGGGAGGCGGCGTGGAAGGACGACGTGATCCAGTCGCTTCCGTTCGGCCTCGCTCAATCGGGCTCCTAGGGTTCTTCGAGCAGCTCTTCCTCGAGGTCTGGTTCGGCCGAGAATTCCGGAAGGCTGGTGTCGAGCTCCTCGACCTCCTCGGATTCCTCCTCGAGCTCCTCTGATTCCTCCTCGTCATCGTAGCGGAGCGGGGTCCCCTTGATGTACGGCCTGACGTCACCCGGCCGGGACGTCGCACTGGCCGGGAAACTGACCTTGCCGAGGTTCGACGGATGCGCGAACGCCTCATGGATGATCACCCGCACCTCGTCGCGATCGACGGTGGTGATGGCTGCTTCGTACCGGTTCCCGCCCTTCATCAGCTTGGCCAGACGTGAACCGATGCGCGGCTCGACCTGCCCGATCTCGACCTCCCCCACCCGCGCCACCAGCAACGCTCCCTCCAGCGCAAGCTCGACGGCGTCACCCGCCGAGAGCGATGCGAGCTGCGTGGCCGGCGGCAGGTTGATCAGGCGCGCGTGCCCGGTCTTGCCCATCTCTTCGATGAAATGCGAGGCCGATGCCTTCTCGGGCTTGCCGTCCCCCACCGCCGCCGCCTCGCCACCGGCGATGACGCGCAGCCGCCCCACGTTGCGTTCGGCGATGCGATTCGTCGCGTCGCGGGCCAGCGCGCCCTGATAGGCCTCCAGCGCCTCGGCGTGGCGTCCGAGCTCGGCCAGCGCCTTGCCGAGCCGGTTGAACGTGTCGGTGTCGCCGCCCAGCTCCAGGATCTCCCGGTTGGTGGCGACCGCCGCCTCCCACTCGCCATTGGTTGCCTGGCCAATGGCAACTTCGGTGAGGTGGCGCTTCTGCCGGTTGGTGATCTCCGTCTCTTCGAGCGTCATCAGCTCCCCAAGGCTCTCCATGAGGCGGGTCCAGATGCACGAAATGCCCGTCCGACGGGGCTCACCCGGTCGAAGGGCGCCTTGTTGTAGCAGAGCCCGATTGGGGTGTCAACGCGCACCAGCGTCTACAGGCAGTGGACAGACTTGTCATTGCTCTTCGAAGCGTTACCGCTACATGAGCCTCATCGCGCGCGCAACCTCAGGATTCCTAGGAGCAGCCCCATTGACTGCCTCCACGTCACGCTGGGCGAGGCGCCCGCAGCTCCACCTTGCCGCAGGACGGGCAGGCCAGGAGCTCGAGCTTGAGCATCCCCTCGCCCAGCTCGGCCCACTCGCCGACCAGAAGCTTCCAGCCGCCGGTCGTGCCGCCGACGCGGAATTCCTCGACTCCCATCGACTGGATCGGCCCACCACAGCGCAGGCAGGCGCCCGGGGAATGGTCGACCGGAGTGGGAGCGGGTTCGGACATACGGGGATCCTATCGCCCCCGGCTCAGGCGGGACGCAGCAGCAGTGCCACCAGGAGCCCCAACAAGGCGAGGCTGCCGAATTCAATGACCACCGCCCGACCTCGCGCACCGGTGTCCAATGCATCGGCCGCCCCGCCCCAGGCGTGGAAGCCCAGGGCCAGCACCGCCGAGCCGACCACCCCGGGGAGATGCAGCAGCGCAAGCGCGATGCCCAGCTGAGCGACTGCCAACAGGTGCAGCGCGGCCTGGCCGATCGCCTCGACCCCGTAGCGCCCACGCATCTCGGCGGAGCGCAGGGCCGGTATGGCCGCGATGAAGACGACCAGCACGACCGTCGGTGGCCAGGAGACCGTCGGGAAATTGGCCGCCACGCCGGCCGCGGCCGCGAACACGATCCCCACCATGGCGAGGTCCAACGCCAGCCGCGGCGATCGCCCCTCCGGCAGGCGCATCTCGCACCACAGGACGCCGTAGAGGAGCAGGGCGACCGCCGGCGCTGCAACCACCTGGGCAACCGGGGCAAGGGCCCTTCCCAACAGCGTCGCGGCAATGGCCGCCACCCCAAAGGTCGCGTAGCGCGCAAACCCGTATCGCGCGCGCACAGGACCGATCACCCAGACGGCTCCGAGCCCGCCTACAACCAACTGCGCGGCGATCGCCACCGCCAGCCAGAAGGGCGACGCCAGCCAGCCGAAGACGCCGATCCCGGCCAGCACCACGGCCAGGACGATCGCCTCGGGCCGCTCGATGCGTCGCACCGCGGTTGACAGGGCTCCCCGGGCGCCCTGGGCAGTCATCGGACCATCGCCAGGAGCTGCTTTGCGCTCCGCGTGCCGATCACCTGGGACGGGGTCAGCCAGGCGCGGCGTGCCATCGAGACGGCGTAGCGCAACTGGTCGAGCTCCTCGGTGCGGTGCGCGTCGCTGGCAAGCGTCAGGCGCACCCCGGCCTGTCCGGCGGCGCGAGCCAAGGCGTCGTCAAGGTCAAGGCGGGGGCTGCCGTTCATCTCCATGGCAGTACCGGTCCGCGCCGCGGCCTCGAAGATGCGCGGCCAGTCGAGGACGATCGGGTCGCGACGGTTCACGATCTTCCCCGTCGGGTGGGCGATGACGTCGACGTTCGGATTGTCGATCGCCGCCAGCGTGCGCTTCGTCAGCTGCTCGATCGACTGTCCGCGGGAGGTGTGCACGCTGGCGACGACGAAATCGAAGGCGGCGAGTATCTCGTCGGGGTAGTCGAGCGTGGCGTCGGCGCGGATCTCCATCTCGGTGCCGTGCAGGATGCGGAACGGTGCCAGCTCGGCGTTGAGGCGGTCGATCTCCGTGCGCTGCTCAGCAACTCGCTCTGCCGTCAGACCGCGCGCGACTCCCAGCGACGGCGAGTGATCGGTGAGCACGATCCAGGCCCGTCCCATGTCGCGCGCGGCACGCGCCATCGCCTCGATCGAGTCGACTCCGTCGGTCCAGTCGGAGTGCACGTGGGTGTCGCCGCGCAGGTCGGCCAGGCTGACCGGAGTCGGCAGCGTGCCGGCGAGCGCGGCCTTGATCTCGCCGGTGTCCTCGCGCATCTCGGGCGGGATCCACGGCAGGCCGAGTCGCTCGTAGACCTCCTCCTCGGTCGCGACCGGCTGCAGCTCGCCGGTCTCGACGACCTTGAAGCCCTTCTCCGACAGCGACAGGCCGCGCTCCAGCGCCATGCCGCGCAGGGCGACATTGTGCTCCTTGCTGCCGGTGAAGTGAACGAGGTGGCTGCCCCATGCCGCGGGCGGGCAGACCATCAGGTCGACCTGCGGACCATCGCTCAGCACGATGCTCGACTTGTCGGTCCCAGCGTTGAGGACGTCCTCGACCTCTTTCACGCCCCTGAGGGCGGCGATCAGGCGGGCGGGATCATCGGTCGCCGCAAGCAGGTCCAGGTCGCCGATGGTGGGCTTGCGACGGCGCAGCGACCCGGCAGGCTCGATCGAGCTCACGCCCCTGACCTCGCGGAGCAGATCGACAAGGCTTGCCATCAGGGCATCTGCGTCGTGCAGCAGGAGTCGAGTGCCTCGCGAGGCGAGGCGTGTCATGGCGGCCAGGATGTTCTCCTCGGTGCGCGCCGAGAGGCCCTTCAGCCCACGCAGCGTCCCCTGCTCGGCGGCGGCGCGCAGTGCATCGACCGACTCGATCCCGAGCTCGTCGTGGAGCTGCTTGACCGTCCGCGGCCCGACGCCGGGGACCTTCAGGATCTCGAGCAGGCCACTCGGCACCTGGGCGCGCATCTTGTCGTGGTACGCGAGCTGCCCGGTGGTCGCCAGCTCGGCCAGCTTGGTGGTCAGCGCGGGTCCGGCGCCCGGGATCTTGGGAGCATCGCCGATGACGAAGAGTTGAGCGACGTCATCAGGCCATCGTTCGACGGCGTCTGCCACCCGGCGATAGGCGACCGCCTTGTAGACCAGCTCGCCGGAGATCTCGAGCATGTCCGCGATCTCGTTGAAGACGCGGGCCATCTCGGAGTTGGTGATCGCGGCGGAATCGCTGCGCGAGATGGCGCGGGGTCGAGGCATGCCCGCCATTCTACGGGCACGAAAAACGGCCCAACCCCGGGGCGGGGGCTGGGCCGCGTTCGAATGTGCGGTGTTAGCGCCTGCTGATGCGCAACGCGCGCAGCAGTGCGGCGCCGAGGCTGCGTTGGCTGCGAGGACGGATCGGCTCCGTCGGACGCCGGCGCTGGTTCGCCTCGTAGAGCAGGTCGTCCTGCCTCAGATTACCGAGTAGACCGAGATAGATTGCTCCTCGGCTCATGGGATACCTCCTGGAGAAACGGGACCGCGAGGGTCGGGAGAGTCTTGGCTGTCAAACGTGGTGAGAGGGCGGGTCGCCGATTGAGCGGCTGTCGACCCCCCAGATGAGCGCTGCAAGGTCGAAGGTGACCATCACCGCCACGATCAATACGAGTCCAAACATTCTTGCAGCCTCCCTTCGCGGGCCTGTAACTGATTAATAACTTACGAACGGTTACAGCGGTAACTGTACTGGAGGCTGGGTAACTTGTCAACCGGTGTACAATGGTTACATGACACAGAAGATAGTCCCCCCGACCGAGCCAGATCAGGCGGGGGAGCTCTTCGTCTCGTTCGGCAATACACTCGAATATAAACGTGGCCAGCCGGCCGACTCCCTGCCCGATGTCGACTCGCTCCTCGCCTGGCTGCGCGAGCAAGGGCTGATCAGCGGTCGAGGCCTGGCCGCCGAGGCGGCTCGCCTGCGGCGCGACCCCGAAGAGTCCGCACGACGCGTCGAGCGCTTCCATCACCTGCGCGACGTGCTCCACGGGATCGCCGAAGAGGTCGACCGGAGCGGCCACCCGACAGCTACGCAGCTGCGCGACCTGAACCACATCCTGCGTCACGGGCTCCACTACCACCAGATCGAGAAGGACCCGGATGGGACGCGCTACGTCTTCGCCCAGGTCGGAGACCGGCTCGACCAGGCGCGCGCCAGCATCGCCAGCTCGATGGCGCAGTTCCTGGCCGAAGACGCGCTCTCGCGGCTGCGGGTCTGTGCGAACGCCGGCTGCCGGTACCTGTTCATCGACCATTCCCCCACCGGCCGGCGCCGCTGGTGCGACATGCGCACGTGCGGCAACCAGGCCAAGGTCGCCCGCCATCGGGCTCGCGCCCGGATTTACATGGCCGAGGCTCCCGCGACCGCATAGCGAAGGGGTTCCCGGGGAGGCATCGGCGGTCTAGAATCAGTTCGGCCGGACCGCCGCCTGCGCGCGTCAAGCCCCATCCGACGCGAGAGCGAGGTGGTCTTTCCATGTTCTTCCTGAGCCGCCTGGTCGGCCGTCCGGTCCGCGACCTGCACGGCGAGTCCTTTGGAAGGATCCGCGACCTGATCGTTGCCCTGGGCGAGAAATACCCGCCTGTCACCGGGCTGGTCGTCCGCGTCGCCGGCGGCCGCGACATCTTCCTGCCATGGACCGATGTCGAGGAGATCGACGCCGA
>JBDTQD010000042.1:0-14375 GCA_039932375.1 Chloroflexota bacterium
TCAGCCAGATCGTCGACTTCCCGCGGCGGCCTCGCGACGAGCAGCCGCGCGACGCTGCGCAGGAGATCGCCGAGAAGCTGCAGCCGTTCGTCGGGCGCACCCTGCGGCTGAAGATCCTCGAGGTCAACCGCAAGGCGAATCGGCTCATTCTGTCCGAGAAGGTGGCGCTCTACGAGGAGCGTCGCGAGAAGCGCGACGAGCTGTTCAGCAGCCTGCAGGTGTCGCAGCGGGTCCAGGGAACCGTGCGCAGCATCGCGCCGTTCGGCGTGTTCATTGACCTCGGTGGCATCGACGGCCTGGTCCACAAGAGCGAGCTGTCGTGGAACAAGGTGAACAACCCGGAGACCGCCTACGCCATCGGCGACGAGGTGGAGGCCGAGGTGATCGACATCAACCACGAGCGCGGCCGGATCAGCCTCTCGATCCGCCGCCTCCAGCCGGACCCGTGGCAGGAATCGGTCGCCAAGTACACGATCGGGGATGTCATCGCCGGCACCGTCACCAAGCTGGTGAACTTCGGCGCCTTTGTTCGGGTCGAAGAGGGGCTCGAGGGCCTGATCCACATCAGCGAGCTCTCGAACCAGCGGGTCGCGCATCCGGGCGACGTGGTCAAGGAGGGCGACACCCTCAACCTGAAGATCATCAGCCTCGATTCAGAACGGCATCGGCTCGGGCTCTCGCTCAAGCAGGCCGAGGACCGATCTGCGCCAGCGACCCAGTCGCAGGCGCCTGCGGCCGCAACCATCGGGAGCTCGCCGGCGGCTGCGCCAGCGCAGTTCGAGGAGCGTCCACAGCGGCGCGACCGAGGTAGCCGCGACCGCCGCGACCGCGACTACCGGCCCGAAGACGCCATCAGCGAGCCGGACGAGGGGATCGACAACACCATGGCGGCCGTCTTCGCCGAGTCGGGCCTCCTCGACCAGCTGCGGCCAAAGCCCAAGAGGGCGACGAAGGCGAAGCCGGATCCGGATCTCGAATCCGTCGACGACGCCGAGGCCGAGCCTGGAGCAGCGGTCGTCGAGCCCGCGGCTGAGCCGATCCCCGAGACCGAGGCGGTGGCCGCGGAAGCCGAGCCCGAGCACGAGCCTGCGGCAGTTGAGGCAAAGCCCGAGCCGGCAGTTGCCGAGCCCGAGCCGGCCGTTGCCGAGCCCGAGCTGGAGGCCGTGGCGATCGAGCCAGAGGCCGAGCGCGAGACCGTGGCCGCCGAGGCCGAGCCCGAGGCCTAGGGTATCGCCGCTCCTCTCCGCCAGTAGCCCTTTGACGGGCTGATCCGTATCTGCTTCACCTGCTGCCCGCCGACCGGGTCGCGGTGGGCGAACTGCCGCTGTTCGTCGTAGTACCTAATGTGGGGCGCCACGCGCGGGTGGTGCTTTACACTCTGGCCAAGTTCGGCCGTCCGCCAGGGCGTCCGGGCGAGCACGCACAGGATGCGCAATGGACCGCTTCGACAAGTTCACCGATCGGGCACGCAAGGTCCTGACCCTTGCCCAGGACGAGGCGCAGCGCTTCAACCACAACTACATCGGGACCGAGCACCTGCTTCTCGGCCTGGTGCGGGAAGGTGAGGGCGTCGCTGCCCGCGTGCTCGAGAACATGAACGTCGAGCTCTCCAAGGTCCGCACCGCGGTCGAGTTCATCATCGGTCGCGGGGATCGGCCGGTGGTCGGCGAGGTCGGGCTCACGCCGCGCGCCAAGCGCGTGATCGAGTTGGCCATCGACGAGGCGCGCCGGCTGGGTCACAACTACATCGGCACCGAGCACCTGCTGCTCGGCCTGGTCCGCGAGGGCGAGGGGATTGCCGCCGGCGTCCTGGAGAGCCTGGGCGTGAACCTGGACAAAGTCCGGCACCAGGTCATCCACGTCCTGAGCCAGAGCACGAGCGTGTCGCCGGCGCAGGAGACGAAGCGGCCATCCAAGACGCCGACCCTCGACCAGCTGGGGATCAACCTGACCGAGGCCGCGCGCTCCGGCAAGCTCGACCCAGTGATCGGGCGCGAGAAGGAGATCGAGCGGGTCATCCAGATCCTGAGCCGCCGCACCAAGAACAACCCTGCCCTGATCGGTGAGCCGGGGGTCGGGAAGACCGCGATCGCCGAAGGGCTGGCGCAGCGCATCGTCAGCGGCGACGTCCCCGAGACCCTGATCGACAAGCGGGTGCTGACCTTGGACATCGGCTCGCTGGTGGCCGGAACCAAGTACCGCGGCGAGTTCGAGGAGCGGCTCAAGAAGATCATCGAGGAGCTGCGCAACAGCAGCGACAGTGTCCTCTTCATCGACGAGCTGCACACGCTGGTCGGTGCCGGCGCGGCAGAGGGGGCGATCGACGCCGCCAACATCCTCAAGCCGCCGCTGTCGCGCGGCGAGTTGCAGTGCATCGGTGCGACCACACTCGACGAGTACCGCAAATACATCGAGAAGGACGCTGCCCTGGAGCGACGCTTCCAGCCCGTGATGGTCGAGGAGCCGACTGTCGACGAGGCGATCGCGATCCTGTTCGGCATCCGCTCGCGGTACGAGGACCACCACCACGTCAAGATCAGCGACGAGGCAGTCCATGCCGCCGTCGACCTCTCGGTCCGGTATGTGGCCGATCGGGCCTTGCCCGACAAGGCGATCGACCTGATGGACGAGGCTGGATCGCGGGTGCGGCTGCGGAAGTCATCGGCTCCGCCGAACATCAAGGAGGCACAGCACGAGCTCGAGGAGGTGACGCGCCAGAAGGACGAGGCGATCGCCGCCCAGGACTACGAGGCCGCGGCCCGTCTGCGGGACGAAGAGGCGAAGGGCAAGGAGCGGATCGAGGAGCTGCGGACGGCGTGGCACGAGGAGGCCGCCAAGGACGTGCCGGTGGTCACCGAGGAGGAGATCGCCGAAGTCGTCAGCATGTGGACGGGGATCCCGGTGATCCGCATCAGCGCCGAGGAGTCCGAGCGGCTGCTCCACATGGAGGACGCCATCCACAAGCGCCTGATCGGCCAGCAGGAGGCGATCGATATCGTCTCCAAGGCGGTCCGTCGGGCCCGTGCCGGGCTGAAGGATCCGAAGCGGCCGATCGGCTCGTTCATCTTCATGGGCCCGACTGGAGTCGGCAAGACCGAGCTGGCGCGGGCGCTGGCCGAGTTCATGTTCGGCTCCGAGGACGCGTTGGTGAAGATCGACATGAGCGAGTTCATGGAGCGCCACAACGTGTCGCGCCTGGTCGGTGCCCCTCCCGGCTACGTCGGCTATGACGAGGGCGGCCAGCTGACCGAGGCGGTCCGCCGCAAGAGCTACAGCGTGGTCCTGCTCGACGAGATCGAGAAGGCGCACCCGGAGGTCTTCAACATCCTCCTCCAGATCCTGGAGGACGGGCACCTGACCGATGCCAAGGGCCGCCGCGTCGACTTCCGCAACACGATCATCATCATGACCAGCAACGTCGGCGCGGCACTGCTGCAGAAGGACTCGCGAATCGGCTTCCGCGCCGAGGGCGAGGAGGGATCCAAGGCACAGGCGAGCGCCGACTACGATCGCATGAAGGAAAAGGTGCTCGGCGAGCTGAAGAATGTCTTCCGTCCCGAGTTCCTGAACCGGATCGACGCCACCGTCGTCTTCCGCGAGCTGACTCGCGATGAGATCCGCGAGATCGTCGACCTGCTGCTGGCCCGGGTGAAGGAGCAGCTGGCGGGACAGCAGATGGAGCTGATCGTCACCGATGCCGCCAAGGACGCCATCATCGTGAAGGGGTACGACCTGGCCTTCGGAGCGCGCCCGCTTCGGCGCGAGATCCAGCACCAGATCGAGGATCCGCTCGCCGAACGGATGCTGCAGGCGAGCTTCGAGGCAGGCGACACGATCGTGGTTGACTCCACCCCCGATGGCCTGACCATCCAGCGCAAGGGCGCCAAGGAGAAGGAGCCGGTCAAGGCTCGCTAACCGGCCGATAACGCCGCGGTACGCCGCTGCGTGGCAACATGGCGCACCCGTGCCAGCCACCCGCTCCGTCTACGTCTGCCAGCAATGTGGCGCCAGCTCCGCCCGCTGGTCGGGGCAATGCGCGTCGTGCGAGGCGTGGAACACCCTGGTCGAGACGGTCGTGACGCGCGCCGCGTCGAGCGGAGCGGCGTCTGCCCGCACCCGCGAGCGCGCAGCCTCCGCCGGGTCGGCCGCGATCTCGCCGATCGGAGAGGTGACCAGTGCCGAGGCCTCGCGCCTGGCGAGCGGTATCGGGGAGCTGGACCGCGTGCTTGGCGGCGGACTGGTCCCCGGCTCGATCGTCCTGTTCGGTGGCGATCCCGGGATCGGCAAGAGCACCCTCCTCCTGCAGCTGGCGGGGCGGTTGGCAGCTGCCGGCCACGCCGCGCTGTACCTGACCGGCGAGGAGTCCGCGTCCCAGGTCCGCGGCCGCGCCGAGCGAGTGGGGGCCGTGGTCGACGGGGTCGGGCTGGTGGCCACCACCGACCTGGCGACCGCGGTCGGGGCGATCGAGGCGACCGCCCCCGCCCTGGCGGTGGTCGACAGCGTCCAGACCTTCGTGAGCGCCGAGCTGAGCGGCCCTGCCGGCAGCTTGGGACAGGTCCGCGAGGTGGCGGCGCGGCTGGCGGAGGTGGCGAAGGCTGGGTCCACCTGCGTCGCATTGGTCGGGCACGTCACGAAGGAGGGGACGGTCGCCGGTCCGCGGACGCTGGAGCACCTGGTCGACGCCGTCATCTACCTGGAGGGCGAGCGGATGGGAACCACCCGCCTCCTGCGCGCCGCCAAGAACCGGTATGGCTCGACCGATGAGGTGGGCGTGCTCGAGATGCGCAGCGACGGCCTGGTCGAGGTCGCCGATGCCAGCCGCTTCTTCCTCGAGTCCGATCAGCCGCCGGTCGCCGGCAGCGCCATCACCATCGCCCTGGAGGGGACGCGTCCGCTGGCGGTCGAGATCCAGGCGCTCGTGGCGCCGGCCGGCTACGGATCGCCTCGCCGCGCCACCACCGGGATCGACGTGAACCGGGTCCTGATGCTCATCGCCGTGCTGGCCAGGCACGCCGGCCTGAACCTGACCGGCCACGACGTCTACGTCAACGTGGCCGGCGGCCTGCGGATCGATGAGCCCGCCGCCGACCTGGCGGTGGCGGCCGCCCTCGCCTCGTCGCTCCGCGAGCGTCCGGTGCGCGAGGGGACCGTGCTGGCCGGCGAGCTCTCGCTGTCTGGCCGGTTGCGACCCGCCGCGCGAGCAGAGCGACGAATGGCCGAGGCCGCTCGCCTCGGCTTCGACCGTATGGTGACCGGTCCCGAGCGTGACGCTGCGGGGGCCCGCCAGGCTGGTGGCCGCATCGTGACTGCCGCCGACCTGCGCGATGCGCTGCGCCAGTCCCTGGTCGAGGGCTGACCCGGCCGCGACCGTTGAAGTGGCGCGACACAGGTGCTAAGGTGGCCGCCCGCCGCATGGCGGGCGCGGGATTGGCGTTCATCATTCTTCTGATTCATCTGCCCGTGCCATCGGATCATCACGGACTTATCGGACCATGACCAAGTTCATCCAGCTGGTCGGGGCCCTCCTTGGCACGTTGCTGGGCTTCGCACTTGGGCTGCTGATCCTGCAGCGGACCGATACCCTGATCCAGGACGCGAATCGGCCGGCCTTCCTGATGGCGATGGTCGCCGCCACCCTCCTCTTCGGCTACCTGGCGATCCCGTACGTCACCGTCCGCCCGGCGCGCTGGGCGGTCGATCGGCTGGCCCAGGCCGGCGCCGGCGAATTCGCGCTCGGCGTGGGGGCGATCGTGGTGGGACTGCTCATGGGGGTCCTCGCCGGCCTGCCCCTGATCTCGATCGGCGGCTGGGCAGGCTCGATCCTGCCACCGGTCGTGGCCGTGCTCTTTGGGCTCATCCTCCTGGCCGCGACCCTCTACAAGCGGGACGTGCTGCTCCCGGCATTCGGGGGCATCCTGCCTGGCGGCCGAAGGCGCGGCGGCTTCTCCCAGATCGTGATCGATACAAGCTCAGTGATCGACGGCCGCATCGTGGACGTCGGTCGCACCGGCTTCATCCTCGGCACGCTGGTCGTGCCGCGCTTCGTGCTGGACGAGCTGCAGCGGATCGCCGACTCGCCCGATGCGATCCGCCGCAACCGTGGGCGGCGGGGCCTCGAGATGCTCACCGCCCTGCAGAAGGACTCGATCTCGCCGGTCGAGGTGAGCGAGGAGACCTACCCACAGATCGGGGAGGTCGACGCCAAGCTGGTGGCCTTCGCCCGCGACCATGGGGCGGCGATCCTGACCAACGACTTCAACCTCAACCGGGTCGCTGAGCTGCAGGGGATACGGGTGCTGAACATCAACGAGCTCGCCAACGCCGTCAAGGCGGTGGTGCACCCCGGCGAAGAGATGAACGTCAAGATCATCCAGGAGGGGAAGGAACCCGGCCAGGGGGTCGGCTACCTGGACGACGGCACGATGATCGTGGTCGAGGGCGGGAGCCGCTCCATCAACCACGAGGTCGGGGTCACCGTGACCCGTGTGCTCCAGACCGTGGCGGGTCGCATGATCTTCGCCCAGCCGCGCGACGAGGCGCGCGGCGCATAGGTGGCTGCGCAGGTCGGCGCGGTCCTGGTCGCCGCCGGCAAGGGGAGCCGGATGGGCGGCGACAAGCTCTGGATCGAGTTCAACGGGCGACCAGCCTGGCGCTGGGGGCTCGATGCGCTGCTGGCCGTGCCGGGGATGGTCCAGGTGATCGTGGTTGTTCCGCGCGATGAGATCGAGCGATTCCAGGCGGCGATCCCGGAGAAGTCGCGGGGCTGGTGCATGGTCGTCGCGGGGGGAGAGGAGCGTGCCGACTCTGCCCTGGCGGGGATCGCGGTGCTCAGCTCTATCGGGTTCCCGGAGGATGCACCTGTCCTGATCCATGACGCGGCCCGCCCCGCCGCATCGTCCGAGCTGATGCAGCGGGTCACGGCCGCGGTCACGATCAACGACGGCGCCATCCCGGTGGTTCCGCTGCACGATTCCCTCAAGCGGGTCGATACCAGCGGGCGCGTCGTGGCCGATCTTCCTCGCGAGGGCCTTGCGGCGTCGCAGACCCCGCAGGCCGCAACGCTCAAGGTGCTCCGCGCCGCGCTCGAGGAGAACCAGGCGTGGGGTCGCAAGATGACCGACGAGGCGGGCGCGCTGGCAGCCGGCGGCGTCGTGATCCACTCGGTTGCCGGGGAGCCGGGCAACCTCAAGCTCACCGAGCCAGGCGACGAGCACCTGGTGGCGGGCGTCCTGGCCGCACGCTCGATGCCGTTCCAGGCGCCCGAGGTCGGAGAGGGCCAGCGGGCGGGGATCGGATTCGACGCCCACCGTTTCTCAACGGAGCCGGACATGAAGCTCGGCGGGCTCGAGTTCCGTGACGAGCCGAAGCTGGAGGGCCACTCGGACGGGGATGCCGCGCTCCACGCCGTGATCGATGCCCTGCTCGGCGCCGCCGGCGCCGGCGATATCGGCAGCAGCTATCCGCCCGATGACGAGCGCTGGCGCGACGCGGACTCCGCAGCGCTGCTGCGCGGGACGGTAGAGGCTCTTCGAGCGGTCGGCTGGCGTCCCGCCTCGATCGACCTCACGATCGTGGCCGCGCATCCGGCCATCGCCCCACGGCGCCAGGAGATGGTGGCTCGGTTGGCCGAACTGTGCGGGATCGAGGCGAGTGGAGTCGGGGTTAAGGGGACCACCTCCGACGGGCTCGGCTTCGCGGGCAGGGAGGGGATTGCGGCGTTCGCGGTAGCCGTCATCGGTCGCGCATGAGCGAATGGATCGGCGGGCGCCGGCCTGTGGTCGAGGCGCTCGCCGCGGGACGTCCGGCCAACCGCCTGCTGGTCGCGCAGACTGCGCGGCCTGGGCCGGAGCTGAACGAGCTGCTGGCCGCGGCCCGCAGGGCATCGGTGCCGGTGGAGACGATAGATCCGAACCGACTGCGGCAGCTGGCCGGCTTCGACGGCCACCAGGGCGTTCTGCTCGAGGTGGAGAACCGGCGGTTCGCCGACCTCTCTGAGCTGCTGGCTGAGGCCACGAAGCGCGGGCATGACCCGCTCCTGCTGATCCTGGAGAACCTCCAGGATCCGACCAACTTCGGCACCCTCCTCCGCTCGGCCGAGGCGGCCGGCGTCGACGGCGTGGTCTTTCCGGAACGCGCGGCTGCCCCGCTCTCCGCTGCGGCGGTCAAGGCATCGGCGGGGGCGAGCGAGCACCTCCTCCTGGCACGCGTCGATGGCTTAGGCGAGACCGTCAGGGAGCTGCAGTCGCGCGGCATCCGGCTGGTCGCGGCGGAACAGGACGCCCCGATAACGGCCTGGCAGGCAGACTTGACCGGCCCGATCGCGATCGTGGTCGGCAGCGAGGGGAGCGGCGTATCGGGCGCCATGCGGCGCCGTTGCGACCTGCTCGTGAGCTTCCCGATGGCGGGCAAGGTCGCCAGCCTAAACGCCGCCACGGCAGGCGCCCTCCTCCTGTTCGAGGTCATCCGTCAGCGAGCGGCCGCGGGCTCCGGGCTAGAATCCGACCCGATGCCGACGTAGCTCAACGGTAGAGCAGTGGTTTTGTAAACCACCGGTTGTGGGTTCGACTCCCTCCGTCGGCTCCATTTCTAAGCCGGCAAGGTTGGCGCCGCGGGGGCGACGTTGACGGCACGAGGAGCTTGAGGAGCGATGGCCGCGGCGATCGTGGCCTGTAAGGCGCCATGGCCCTAGGATGCCGGGCACCGGTGGCACGCTCCGCGCCTTGCCGCAGGCCAACCCTGAAGCCCGCGCTCTGGCGCATCATGACCGCCGTGCGCTCTGATCTCCCGTCGGGCACAGTCACCTTCCTGTTCACCGACATCGAGGGCTCGACCAAGCTGTTGCACTCACTCGGTGCTGCGGCATACGCCGACGCCTTGGCCGAGCACCGCCGCATCCTGCGCGAGGCGTTCGGCGCCGACGGCGGGGTCGAGGTCGACACGCAGGGCGACGCCTTCTTTGTCGCGTTCCCGACTGCGCCGGGCGCGCTGCGGGCAGCGGCCGCGGCGAACGAGGGGCTGGCGCGCGGTCCAATCCGGGTGCGAATGGCGATCCATACCGGCACGCCGCTCTTGGGGCCGGAGGGTTATGTAGGGGTCGACGTGCACCGTGGCGCCCGCATCGGGGCCGCCGGTCACGGCGGCCAGGTGCTGGTGTCAGCCGCCACCGCTGCTTTGCTGGGCACCAATAGCCTCCGCGACCTTGGCCTGCACCGCCTCAAGGACCTATCCGCTCCCGAGCGCATCTACCAGCTCGGCGTCGGTGACTTCGCGCCGCTGAAGACGCTCTACCAGACCAACCTCCCTATTCCGGCGACGCCATTCCTCGGTCGGGAGCATGAGCTCGCCGAGGTGGTCGACCTACTGAGGCGGGATGACCTGCCGTTGCTCACCCTGACCGGGCCGGGTGGCACCGGCAAGACGCGTCTCGCGCTGCAGGCCGCAGCGGAGGCCTCCGAGTCCTTCCCGGACGGGATCTACTGGGTGCCGCTTGCCCCGCTGCGTGACCCCGAGCTCGTGCTCCCATCGGTGGCACAGGCGCTGGGGGTCAAGGAAGAACCAGATGGCCCGATGCAGGACACACTCACCGCGCACCTCGCGGGCAAGCACCTGCTGCTGGTGCTCGACAATCTCGAGCACCTGCTACCGAAGGCGACCGCAGCGATCGCCGCACTCCGCGACGCAAACGGGCTGTCCCTACTGGTGACGAGCCGTGAACGGCTGCGGATCCGGGGCGAACAGACCTGGCCGGTGCCGCCACTCGCCGACAAGGACGCGACGGCGCTGTTCGTGGCTCGTGCCCGTGCCGTTGATCCGGGGTTCAGCGGGAGCGCGGCGGTGGGAGAGCTGTGCGCCCGCCTCGACGAGCTCCCGCTGGCGATCGAGCTGGCCGCCGCTCGGACCGCGGTCTTTTCGACCGAGCAGCTGCTCGAGCGGCTCTCCCAACGCCTCGACCTGCTCAAGGGTGAACGCGACGCCGATCCGCGCCAGCAGACGCTGCGGGCCACCATCGAATGGAGCCACGATCTGCTCTCTGAATCCGAGCGGCGGCTCTTCTGCCGGCTCGCGATCTTCGTGGGCGGCTGCACTTATGATGCTGCCGAGCAGGTCTCGGGCGCAGACCCCGACACCCTGCAATCGCTCCTCGACAAGAGTCTCCTGCGCAAACGGGATGCCGCCTACGGGCCTCGTTACTGGATGCTCGAAACGATCCGCGAGTTCGCCGCCGAGCGGCTCGAGCAGTCGGGCGAGGCCGAAGCGTCACGGCGGCGGCACGCCGAGCACTTCATGGCTGTGGCCCAGGAGGCGGAGCCGAATACACGCTCGTATTCCGCCGGGTGGATCGAGCGGCTGGAGATGGAGCACGACAATCTGCGCGCCGCGCTCGACTACCTGGCGGGTTTGGGCGAGGACGAGCTGGTCCTGCGATTGGCCGGAGCCCTATCGGATTTCTGGTACTACGGGGGGCATGTCGCCGAGGGATGGCGTCGTCTGCAGGGTGCCCTCGAATCAGAGGAGCGCCCGTCGGCGGCTCGTGCCAGTGCCCTGAGCGGGGCTGCGAGCATGGCGTATACGCGCGGAGATGCTGCAACAGCCAGGCTGCTGGCCGAAGAGGCGCTCGCGCTCCATCGCCGCTTTGGCGACACGTCAGGCACCGCTTATGCCCTCAACCAGCTCGGCGTAACCTTCATTGACGAAGGAGACTTCGAGCGGGCGGAGCAGCTTGTCAAGGAGAGTGTGGAACTCTTCCGCCAGGCGGGCGACGAGCTCGCCACGGTCGAGGCGACCCGCACCCTGGCGTTCACGTATTACAGCCGCGGCGAAGTCGAACGCGCCCGCCTGCTGCACGAGGCAAACCTTCGTCGGGCGCAAGCGCTGGGGTTCAAGGAAGTGGAGGCGGGGACGTTGAGTTCGCTGGCGGCGATCGCTTTCGACCAGGGCCGGAACGAGGACTCGCTCGCGTTGCGAAGGGCGAACCTTCTCGCATGGCGTGACCTTGGCTCTCTCCAGGGAACCGCGCAGAGTCTCTGTGGCGTCGCCCGTGCTCTCGCCTTGCTCCTCGGAAGAGCCGACGCGGCCGCCCAACTCCTCTCCTGCTTCGAGGGTCTCGGAGAGCAGATCGGCGTCAGCGAGGGCTGGGTGGGCAAGATGAACGAGCTGACGCTCGCGGCCATCCACTCGCAGGTCGACGCCGCCGCCTTTGCCACTGCGTGGGAGGAAGGCCGGAAGCTGACGGTCGACGAGGCCATCGCGCTTGCTCTCAGCTCGCTTGAACCGGCAGGACCCAGTCTCCGCTGATCTCCCTCCTTAGGCCCGTTTTGGTGCTCAATCGTGCCATCAGCGGACGCACGCGGACGGCTATGGCGCGCATGTGCCAACCACCGGTTGTGGGTTCGTCTCCCTCTGTCGGCTCCCTTCCTGCGACGTTTGCCGGCCCGGTGCATGATGCTTGAGCATGAATGGCTTCCTCGCATTTCTCCTCCTCCTGATCGCGGCGTCGCTGTTGTTGATCTCCGGTGTTGCCATCAAGCGGCGCTCGGGACGCGAGGAGTCGGCGGGCGAGCTGGCAGTCATGGCGCTGATGAGCGGCGTGGCGATGGGCTACCTGAGCTACTTCCTCCTCGGGTCGGCGATGGCCGCGTTCCCGATCGCGCTCGCCGGCGTGCTGGTCGCGAGCTGGCTGCACCGCGCCGAGACGCTCCAGACGAGTGCGTTCTGCATCGGCTTCGGAGGGCTCTGGACCTTCTTCTTCGGCTGGCAGCGATGGAACGACCTGTCGGATCCGGCAGTCTCGTATCCAGGCTGGACGGTCTATCCCCTCGCGCTGGGTGTCGCGCTCCTCGTCCTCGGCGTTGTCCTTGGCGTCCTGCCCAGAGTGCTCCCGCGCCAAAGTCAAGGCAGGTAGTCGACCGCTGAGCTCTTCCAGATGCGCTCGAGGATGTAGTGGCCGTCGCCCTGCGGGTCGGTGAGGGCCGGGCGGGCAGAGAGGATCATCACGTACGGGTGAAGGCGGACGTTGACGAGCGTCTTGCCGCGGAACGTCATGTCGAGGATGACGCCCTCCTGCGTCTGCTGCCACCAGGGCTGCCCGTACTGGTAGTTGCCAGGACCTGCGTCAACGAGGCTGACGCCGTTCGCATGCTGCCGGAGGAACATCCCGCCCGCCAGGTGCAAGCCGCCGCCGATGACCTGGTCGCACCCGGCCGCATCCATCCAACCCAGGGCCTTCTGCTGCGTCGGCCACAGGTCGGGGTGGTACTCGTCGCCGCCCCACCACTGGGGGTCGCAGATGACCAGGTCGGCGCCGCCAGTGCGCGCCAGGCGTACGGCCGCGTCGACGTTCGCCTGCGTGAGCCACGCGACGCCTGCCGTGGTTGGGCCGGCGTGGACAGGACCGGTGACCTCATTCCAGGAGACAAACGCGACCTTCAGCCCGGCAACCCGGACGTACGCCGGCTCGAGGGCCTGGTCGAGGTTCAGGCCAATGCCGGTATGCGGGAACCCGTGCTTGTCCAAGAGCTGGAGCGTGGAGCGGATGCCGTTCACGCCCTGATCGCTCTGGTGGTCGGCGGCGAGATACACGGCATCGATACCCAGGAAATCGGTCCATCGTGGAAGGACGTCCTCTGGCACGGCCAATCCCACGCGGTTCCTGTTCGGCCAGTCCTTGGTCGGGAGGATCGGGCACTTGTGGTCCGCCAGGGCGACGTCGGATCGCTTGCTGATGCTCGCGGTGACTCCATCGTTGCCAGTCTCGACCGCCTGGACGATCGGGTATCGCGAGATGCCGGCCGGCGGGTACGGGTTGAGGAATGGCTTGCCCTTGTACGTCGCCGTGCCGCCGTCGAAGACCCAATCCCAGCCCTTGCCCAGCGTGACGGCTTGATGGGCGGCGATGCGGTCCGCGCAGAGGCTACCGACCGAGGTCAGGTTCCAGGTCTGCAACGCGTCATACGCGGTCCAGGCCGGATCGAGCGCGCCGGGTCCATCCGCCGGCGCCGAACCCGTCACCGGGTAGGGGAGCGCACGGGCCTGGGGGTCACCGAACAGGTCCGGCCCGAAGAGCCCGAACGGTCCGTCGCCCGCGATGGGCAGGACTTTGGTCGCGGGCTCAACGAGCCCTGGCGGGAGGAGCGCCACCACCTGCTGGTCGGCGGCGATCGCCGCCACGATCTTGTCGGGGGCCACGCAAGGGGGGGTGGTGGGAAGCGTCGGCTGGATCACGGTCACCTGGCAGGGCACCACGAGCTTGCCGCTCGTTGCCAGCGTGGTCAGCTCCTCAAGGGCGATGGTCGACTTCAGATTGGTGAGGCCCGTGACGACCGCGAGCGGGAACACCGCGGGGGGCACGGGGGTGGGGGTCGGGCTCGGGGACGCGGTTGGCGCTTCGGATGGTGAGGGAGTGGGCGTCAGGCTGGGGCCGAGGCAGCCGGCGAGGAACGCCACGGCAGCGACGACAGCGAGACCGCGCGAACGGTCTGAACGCATGAACACCGGGCTATCGTAGGCGCCTGCGAGGATGCACCGGGCTCGGCTCGTTCATCTTCGCCCTCCCGCACTGGCGCGCCCTGTCGATACGAGTCAACAAATTGACAATATGAGTCGTATCGCCACCACCAAGGCCGGGCATACCGCAGCGAGCTTCGAGGCCAGCAAGCCGAGGAGACGCGGGCGCGCATCCTGGATGCCACGGTACGGGTCATGGCCCGTGGCCTTGCCAGCGTCTCGATGCCGGCCGTCGCGCGCGAGGCCGGCGTGTCGGTCCCGACGATTTAGGAGCAGGCCAGCCTCGTGGCTCCGACGTTCGTCGGCAAGACCAACCGGATGCTGATGTCGATGTGGGAGGGGATTCCTCGACTTTTGGGTGCCATCCGATCGGAGACAGCACTGGTGTCGGGCGTGCCGGCGTCGCCGGGCCGCGCCACCGGATCGGTTCGAGTGATCCGTGGTCAGGAGGAGTTCGATGAGCTTCAGCCCGGCGAGATCCTGGTGGCGCCGCTCACCGCCCCGGCGTGGACGCCGCTCTTCACGCGCGCGGCCGCGGTGGTGACTGACGTGGGCAGCGCCGCGGCGCACGCCTCGATCATCGCCCACGGGTATGGGATTCCCGCGGTTGTCGGGTGCGGCGACGCCACATCGCGGCTGCGAGCAGGGATGCGCGTCACGGTCGACGGCAGTACGGGGAACGTCGAGCCGGCGTGAAGTCGCCTCGAATCCCGGCGCCTTGAGGCCGCGCGTGCCTGTTCGCTATACTCCCGCTCGGTCGGCAGCGGTCTGCTGATCGCCGGCAGTGGGTAGGTTGAGCAGGTGGTGAGCTCCGCTGACTGTAGATCAGCCGTCTTCGACTGTGGGGGTTCGATTCCCTCCCTGCCCACCAC
>JBDTQD010000043.1:0-13216 GCA_039932375.1 Chloroflexota bacterium
CCGCCTCATCGACCTCCTCGTCCTCGACCTCGCCGATGCCCCGTCGCCGCGCGGCTTCGACCGCCTGGCCGACCTGCTGCTGCGCGCCGGCGGCACGGGCCTATTGCTGGCGGGCCCCGATGGCCGCGAGGCGGCGGCCAGGGTGGCCGGGGTGCGAGTGGCGTTGGCGCGCATCGCCTGGCTGGCAGTTGGCCAGGACCTGGTCGGGCAACGGGTCGAGGCGACCGTGACTCGCCACCGCTGGGCGCTGGCCGGCGGCCGCGCCGAGCTGGACCTGTGGTTCGGCGAAGGTCGCCGCATCGACCCGCTCCTCCGCTCCGCCGCCGCCCCGCGCGAGGACCCGGCAGCCGCCACGCTCGACGAGCAGCCCGCCCTGCGCGTCGTCTCCGCCTGATTCTGCGACCGTGTCCGCGGATGTGCGCTCAGCGCGCATAACGGCCAAGAAGCCGTCCATCCAGGGTCCAACGTGGCCGCCAGGATCGCTCAGCGCGCATATCGGCCAAGAAGAGCCTGATTTCCACCCCAACTTGTCCGTTATGCGCGCTCAGCGCTCCCAACTCCATGAGGCGATCCCCCTTTATGAACGCTCAGCGTTCATATCGGCCAAGAAGAGGCTGATTTCGAGTCCAACGTGGCCGTCCTGCTCGCTCAGCGTTCAGGGCAGCCAGGAAGAGGGGGGATCTGGGCGCAACTTGGCCGGTGTGAACGCCCAGCGTTCATGGCGACCGGGGGCAGCACTTTGACCCGCCTGCTGGCGCTCGTCTGGCCGGGGCTGCGCACGCCGGAAGCGGACGTGGAAGCAGCAACCTTCGACGCCATGCTGGACTGCCTCGACGACCTCTCCCCGCGGATCGAGGCGGTCGACCGGGGAGTGGCGCTCCTCGACATCACGGGGCTCGGGGCGCTCCTCGGCGATGAGCGCCGGATCGCGGCAAAGGCAGTGGCACTGGCGCGCGCGATCGCCCCGCTCTACGTGCGGGCGGGAGTGGGGGATAACCGCTGGCTGGCGGTCCTGGCCGCACGGCTGGCACGCCCGACCACGCCCAACGCCTCGGCCTCCTTCCTCGCGATCCCCGCGCGAGGAGGGGCGGCCACCCTGGCCCCGCTCTCGCTGGACCTGCTCCCCACCGACCCGGCCACGCAGGCCCGATTCGCCCTCTTCGGTCTGACTGTCATGGGGCAACTGGCCGCCCTTCCGCGATCCGCGGTCGGCGCCCAGTTCGGCGCCGCCGGCGAGCGGCTCCAGCTGCTCGCCCGTGGCGAGGACCACCGCCCGCTCGTCCCTCGGCGGCGCCCGGAGCGACTCAAGGCCCAGGCCACCTTCGAGCCACCGGCGGAGGGGGTCACCGAGATCGCGCTGGCCCTGCGCCGCCTCACCGGTGAGCTGTGCGACACACTTCGTGCGCGCCATCTCGCACCAGGCCGCGCAATCCTCATTCTGCGCCTCGAGGACGCGCCGAAGCTGCGCGTGGAGCTGGCCTTCCCGGAGCCGGCGCTCGAGCCGGACTGGATCGCGCGCCTCCTCATCGGTCGCCTGGAGCAGGCCACCCGGGCCCGGCAACCAACCGAGGAAGAGCCGCGGATCGTCGCCATCGGCCTTGCCTTCGACCAGCTCGCGGACCCGGCAACACGACAGCTCCCCGCCTTCGAGGCGCGCGTCGGGCGCTGGGAGGAGCTGCGCTGGTCGCTGGAACGGCTGACGATGCGCTTCGGAGAGGGCCGCCTGTGGCGGGCCAGCCACGACCGGCCAAGCGCGTCGCTGCCCGAACATCGGTCCAGCCTGGTCAAGCTGTGACCCGGCTGTATCTCGACCATCCCCTCATCCAGGTCGAGACCGATGACTCCGGCATGCCGCTCCGCCTCCGCCTGGACGGTGAGACGCATGGCGAGGTGGGGATCTGCAACCGATGGCGGGTCGACGACGACTGGTGGCGCGAACCCACCGCCCGCTCCTACTTCAAGCTCGTCACCCGCGACGGGCTGCTGTGCACCGTCTACCTCGACGAGATGCGGGGCACCTGGCACCTGGAGCGCATCTTCGACTAGCCGCCATCAGCAGGTGGGTTGATCCGGACCCCGAACGTAGATCAGCTCCGGATCCGAGATGCGGCTCCCCTGCACATGACCACCATCCATGCCCGCGAAGGTGTCCGAGGTGAAGTCGGCCGGCGGCACGCAGCGCGATCCGAGCCAGATCTCTTCGCTCGACAGATAGGGGTAGCGATGGACCTCGAAGTAGAGCAGCACCAGGTGGTCCGGCTGCCGGTACTCGAGATCCACGTACCGCACGTGCTCGACGAGCGGGATCAGGTCGAACTGCGCGATGATCGCGTGTTTTACCTCGTCGAGGCCGGGCGCCAGTTCGACCGGTGGCGGCGCATCGCGAGCCAGTGCCTCCACGACTGCGACCGGTGACAAGACTGCAAGCAGGAGCGCGCCCACGACCCACCGGCGCATGCGCGGCCGCGGCTCAGCGCTCAACGTGGACCGGACGCTACTGTGGCGCGGTGCAGTCACCATCTGGGGGACCATCCTATCGCGTCGACCGCCTCTGGCCCGATCCCGCCCCTGACCTCGACCTCGACGAGGCCTTCGTCGACATGGCGCTGCCGTCGCCACCATCGGGCCGGCCGCTGGTCGGGGTCAACATGGTGACCAGCATCGACGGGCGGGCGCAGCTCGCCGGCCGCGCCGAGGGGCTGTCCGGGCGCGCCGACCGCCGCCTCCTCCAGCTGTACCGGGTCGCCTACGATGCGGTCGCGACCGGAGTTGGGACGCTCCGCGCCGACGACTTCTACTCCCATCTGCCGCCCGGCCTCGCCGAGCGCAGGGTCGCGGCGGGTCGACCGGGGCAGCCGACGGCCGTTGTCATCGCCGGCCACGGCCCGGTGCCGACCGACCGGCGCTGGTTCGGTCACGCCGACCAGCCACGGATCCTGGTCATCGGTGCCGCGGCGCCGCGCCCCGACCTACCCGCGGGCACCGAGCTGCTGGTGGCACCGACCGATGCCCCGTCGCCGGCCTGGGTGCTGGAGCGACTCGCCGAGCGGGGGATTGGGTCGCTCCTGCTGGAGGGCGGCCCGACCACCAATGCCGCGTACCTCGCCGCGGATGCCATCGACGAGCTGTACTGGACCATCGGCGCGCGGCTGCTCGGCAGTGATGCGCTGCCCATGATCGCCCCGATTCCGCGCGGCTCGCCGTGGGCCGACCAGCCGCGCGAGGGGACGCTGGTGAGCCTGCATCGGTCCGGGGATGAGCTGTTCGTGCGCTACCGCTTCGATGGCATCGGGCCATGACGGGCCTCGACCTGGGCCGGTTGGGCGCGTGGGGCCACCTCGACTCGTTGCCGATCGACTCTGCACGGACGTACGCCCGCCGGGTCGACGAACTTGGCTACGGCACCCTGTGGGTGCCAGAGACGGCGAGCCGCGAGCCGTTCACGCTGCTCGGCCTGCTGGCAGCCGAGACAAGCGAGATCCTGCTCGGCACAAGCATCGTGGGGATCTGGGGGCACGATGCGCAGACCACGCGCATGGCGGCGATGACCCTGCAGGAGGCGACGGCCGGCCGATTCGTGCTCGGCTTGGGCGTCTCGCACCTGCACCTGGCGCAGAAGCTGCGCGGCCACGCCTACGAGCGGCCGCTGACCCACATGCGCGAGTACCTGGCCGCGTATCGCGCGGCCGTCTATCGCGGGCCCCTCGCCGAGGGCGCCGGCGAGCCGCCTGTCCTGATCGCGGCACTGCGGGAACGCATGCTGGCCCTGGCTGCAACCGATGCCGACGGCGCCTTCCCGTACCTCGTCACCCCCGAGCGAGTGGCATGGATCCGCGGGATCCTGGATGCCGCCGCGGCCGATGCCGGACACTCGCGGCCGATGCTGGCGGTCAGCATGCCAGCAGTCCTGGAACCTGATCCCTCTGCCGCCCGTTCCGCCGCTCGCGCCTACCTGGCGCCGTACCTGCGCACGCCCAACTACCAGGCCAGCTGGGCGGAGCAGGGATTCGGCGAGGCCGATTGGGAGAAGCCGGCCAGCGATGGGCTCGTCGATGCCATGGTTGCGCACGGGGATATCGAGGCACTGCGCGAGCGGGTCGGGAAGCTGGTTGCCGCCGGCGCCGACCACGTCGCGGTCATTCCACTCGGGCCGGATGGCACGACTGAGCATCTGCCGGTGCTCGAGGCCCTGGCGAAAGGCTGAGCGGGCACTCAGGTGGGGGCCATCGGCTCCGCGGCCGCACCCTCGACCCATCGAACATCACGCACGTCGCGCACGAAGAGGACCCCGATATTGCCGGCCAGGATCAGGCCGGCCGCCGCCACCACGGTGACCGGCAGCGTGATCGTTGCCGCCAGCGGCCCGGCGAGCATGTAGCCGGCCGGCTGGAAGACGAGCGAGACGAGCCAGTCATAGCTGCTGACCCGTGAGCGGGCATGCTCCGGCACGTGCTGCTGGAGCATCGTGAACCACCATGTGTTGGCCAGCTGGATCGCGGCCTGCGAGAAGAACGAGGCGGTCGCGATGAGCAGCACGGGGAGCGGGCCCGCCAGCGCCAGCATCGGCAGTGCCATCAGGCTGCTGATGAGAAAGCCGACCAGCAGCGGGCGCTCCGGACGCAGCCGCAACGCCAGGAGGCCACCGATCAGCCCGCCGATAGCCCCGCCCGTCAGGATGAAGCCCCATGCGGCGGCCCCGCCGAAGTGCTTGTCTGCGACCACCGCGCCAAGGATGAAGAAGGGCGACGAGGCCATGTTCGTGATCGCGAAGGTGCAGATGGCGGCCAGGATCCATCGGCGCGTGGTGACCTCGCGCCAGCCGGCGGCCAGCTCGGCAAGAAACGGTTCCGCGGCCGGCTTCGCCTCCGCGCGGGGGAGACGCAGCATGAGGAGCGAGACCGCGCTCACGGCAAAGGTTGCCGCATCGATCAGGAAGACCGCCCCGACGCCCGCGGTCACGATCAGCAAGCCGGAAACCGGAGGCCCGAAGATCCCGGTTGCGCTGCGTGACAGCCCCATCAGCGCGTTCGCCTGCAGCAGGCGTCCGGGGCTCACCGTCTCTGGGATGAGGCCGCTGCTGGCCGGCAGGAAGAAGGCGCTGGCCGCCCCGATCACCGCCGCGCCGACCGCCATGTGCCAGACCTGGGCGGTGTGCGTGATCAGCAGGACGGCAAGCACGATCTCGGCGATCGCGCGCACCACGTCGCACGCGACCATCACCAACTGGCGCGGCAGCCGATCCGCCCACACGCCGCCGGCCAGCACCAGCAGGACATGGGCGATCGTGAAGGCCGAGAAGACGATCCCCAGGTCGATCGCGGAGCCGCCGATTCCGAGCACCGCGAATGCAATTGTGACGGGGATCAGCCCATCCCCTGCGGCCGATGCCGTCTGCCCGATCCAGAGCAGTCGGAACTCCCGCTCGGCGAGCGCTCCGAGCATGCGCCCCGGCCCGGTCATCCCTGCCTGGCCGCCCAGTCGGCGCGGCTGATGCCGTAGATCAGGACGGTGTGGCCGAATAGCTCGGTCTCCCCTCGCAGCGATTCGCCAAGACGCGTCGCGACGGCAATCGAAGGGAGGTTGGCGGGGTCGATCAGGCTGATCAGGTCGGCCAACCCGATCTCCCGAAATCCCCAGTCGATGGCCGCGCGCGCCGCCTCGGTGGCATAGCCACGACCCCACCAGGACTTGCCGAGAAGGTATCCAACCTCAGCGCCGGGCCAGTCGGCCGGATTGATGATGCCGGCACGGCCGATGAACCGGCTGCCTGCCCGCTCTTCGATCGCCCACTGGCCGTAGCCGCGCAGCGCCCAGTGTCCGAGCCACCCCGCGATCGCCCGCCACGATTCCTGGAGCGATGGCACGCGACGGTCGCCCACATAGCGCATGACATCGGGATCCTGGGACAGCTCGAACAGGGCCTCCGCGTCCGCTTCGCGGAATGGCCGCAGCGTCAGGCGCTCGGTCTGCAGCGTCGGGACCTCCAGATGCATCCGGGGATGATGGCCCAGGCGCCTCCACGCGCGCCGCTATCATCCGCGCGATGCTCCCGCCCTCCAATCCCGAGATCGAACGCCACCGGTCGCGCGCGCTCGCCACCTACTTCACGGCAGTGGCTCTCACGAGCATCGCCTACATCGCCACCTTTACCGTCGCCTCCATCGCCGCGCCTGGCATGACCGGTTCCGCGGGCTCGAGCGGCTGGCCCAGCGCGATCGCCGTCGCCGGCACAGCCCTCGCTGCCTCGCTCCTCTCATCGGTCATGGCCAAGCGGGGCCGTCGAGCGGGGATCGTCCTGGGCCTGGGTGTCGCCGTGGTCGGTGGTGCCCTCGCGATCCTTGCCGTGATGGCTGCATCCCTGATCCTCCTGCTGGTCTCCTCAGCCCTCGTCGGCTTCGGCAACGCGGCGCTGAACCTGAGCCGATACGCCGCTGCCGACCTCTATCCCGTGGAGCGTCGCGCCGGGGCGCTGGGGTTCGTCGTGTGGGGCAGCACCATCGGTGCCGTGGTCGGCCCAAACCTGGTGGCGCCGGCCGGTGCGATTGCACCCAACCTCGGCCTGCTGCCGCTGGCAGGTGGCTTCGCGATGGCATTCGTCTTCCTGGTGGCAGCACTTGGGGTCGCGGCGCTTGGACCTCGCGCGCCGATCCAGCCGCACCTCGACGAACCGACCCGCGCAATCGGAGCGGCGAGCACCTCCCAGCGCGGGCTGCTGGCCGAGCTGATGCGCAAGCCACAGGGGCGGACCGCGCTGGTTGCCCTGGTGACGAGCCAGCTCGTGATGACCTTGGTGATGACGATGACCCCGTACCACCTGCATGCTCAGGGCCACGGCCTCGAGACGGTCGGTCTGGTCATCAGCGCACACACGCTGGGCATGTTTGCCTTCTCACCGCTGTCGGGGCGGCTGACGGACCGATTCGGCGCGAACGCCATGATCCTGACCGGGTTCTCGGTCCTGGCGGTCTCCGGCGTTTTCGCAGCGGTGATTCCGGACAGCGGCGTCGGGCTGGCGATCCCGATGTTCCTGCTGGGCGTGGGATGGAACCTTGGCTTCGTGGCCGGCAGCTCGCTGCTTGCCTCGGAGGCGCCGCTCGGCGACCGCGCGCGACTCCAGGGCGCGAGCGATGCCCTGGTCTGGGCCACGGCGGCTGTCGCCAGCTTCAGCTCGGGCTACGTGGTCGCCACGGCGAGCTTCGCGTTTCTGGCCGCGATAGGCGCGGGGGTTGCGGTGCTGCTGAGCTTTGTCGTGATCCGCAACATGCGCGCGATTGGGGCAGCGACGGCCTAGGCCAGGTTCTCCCGCAGGAAGGCGACCGTCCGGGAGTAGACGAGCTCTGCCGCCTCCTCGTCGAACTCCGGCCGGTCGGGCTCCGTGAACCAGTGATTCATCCCTGGGTAGACGTGCGCCACGCTTCCCTCAGGGAGCGGCTTGTCGATCCCCGGCGTCGCAGGAGACTCGACGAACCGGTCGTTCTCGGCGAAATGGCCGAGGTAGGCGGCCTTGCCGGGTCCTTCGTAGACGTCGCTGTAGATCGAGACGAATGCAGCCACGTCGGAGCGCTCCGCCGCAACCTGGCTGCCGTACCAGCCGCCAAAGCTGAGGGCGACGATGCCGGCTCGGTCGCCGCGCACCTCCGGGTTCGCCAGCAGATGGTCGAGCGTGGCCTTGACTCGCCCCATGATGCGGTCGGGATTCAGTCCGCCGGGGCCACCGCCCCCTTGCTCGATGGCCGTCGTGAATGCCTCGGCGTCCTCGATCGTGGTCAGGACCATCCCGTCGAACAGGTCCGGCGCCATGACCGTGAAGCCGTCGCCGGCGAGCCTATCGGCCAGGTCGCGCATGTCCTGGTTGAGGCCCCACCAGCTGTGGAGGAGCAGCAGGGGAGCGCCCGGTGACGGCTGCGCCGCGGCGAGGTACACATCGGTGGCACTCGCCGTGTCCTGGATCCGGATCGTTTCTCCCATGCGGCTAGCCCAGGTGCTCCCGGAGGAACTCGACGGTGCGGGCGTAGGCGAGTTCAGTGGCGTCGCGGTCGTACTCCGGGCGGTCCGCCTCGAGGAACCAGTGCTTCGTGCCGGGGTAGACGTACGTCGCGCTGCCCTCGCCGAGCGTCTTCTCAAACGCAGGCCGCTGGGCCGAATCGTCGAACTCGTCGTCCTCGGCGAAGTGGCCGAGGTAGGGGATGCCGTCTGGCGCCTCAAATATGCCGCTGTAGAAGCACACGAGGGCGGCGACATCGGACCGTGATCCGGCAACGTCGGTGCCGTACATCGCGCCGAAGCTCAGGCCGATGATCCCGACGCGGTCGCCTTGAGTGTCGGGGTGAGTGAGGAGGTGGTCGATGGTGGCGTTGACTCGTTCGGTGTCGTCCCCCAGCGAGGAGAGGTGCTCCTTGGCCTCCTCCGGCGTAGTCAGGACTCTGCCGCCGAACAGGTCGGGCGCCATGACCGTGAACCCGTCGCCGGCGAGTCGGTCGGCCAGGTCGCGGATCGTCCGGTTCAGGCCCCACCACGGATGGAGCAGCAGGACGGGCGCACCGGGCGACGGCTGTGCCGACGCGATGTAGGTGCTGGTGTCGCCTCCGGGGGATTCGAGTGGTGTCATTTGGCCCACGCCGGCAATTCTACAGACCGATTCCGGGCCGAGCCGGGAACGGACCGGCTGCTCGGTGCTAGCCCGCGGCCGGTAGCTCGATGCTCACCTCAAAGGCGCCAATTGGTGATCGCGCCTACAACTCCTAGCACCTTCCCGGGAAGAAGGGAATGACCGGTTCGAGCGCGATCGTGATCAGGCGACTGGCGGCCCGAAGCCCGACCTGGAAGGAAAGATACGACGGCTCAGAGGGCGGCGCGGCTCCGGCGGTCTCAAGAGCGTCGATCACGGCCGCACCCTCCGTGAACGTTGCCAAGCCGCATCGGATCTCGGGGGATCCCTGGGCAATCACATCGCCGAACGTATCGATCCCCGCCTCGAGCGGCCAGGCCACGGTGGAGCTCTCCACCGGGAGGTCGTTCACGCTGCCGCCCCATACGTCGGTGGAGATGACGATCCGGTACTGTGCCGGCGAATAGGCTTTGGGTGACGCATCGGCCCAGGCGCTTGCCGGGAGCCATTCCTCGAGCGTCTGCAGGCGGGCGGCAAGGGCGTCGAGCGCCAGAGCCTCGGGCTGTGGCTCGAAGTAGAGACCGTCACCGCCAAAGAAGAACCAGAAGATAGACGCCGTTCCGCCGCCCCGTAGGCCGACCTCCAATGCCGATCCCGCACCACCGTAAGGGGGTGGCTCGACGCCGGGCTTGGCGACCGGATAGTAGGTGGCGGACGCGTCGGTCAGGCCGGTCGCGTTCATCTCATCGCGGACCAGCTGGACACCGGCTGCTGTCAAGCGCCGCTCGAAGGGGGGAGTCGCGGGCCCTGCCGTCCCGCGCCCGGCGGTGGTGATGACGCGACCGTCTTCCAGAATGGTCACCAGGTGGAACCGGCCGTCCTCGGCCCCACCCTCCAGGCGAAGCACAAGGCCGCCTGAACTCGGGCCAGCGGATGGCTCGAACGAGCTGGGGATGGCCGACTCACTCGGCTCTGCCGAGACCGAGGGGCTCGGCGATGGCGCGGGTCCAACGTTGCGCATCAGGTTGCTGAGCTGGAAGCCGACGAGTACGGCGACTGCGACCACGGCGGTCACCGCCGCGACGCGGGTCAAGGTTGCCATGTGGGTGCCTCCAATAAGGCGCTGCAGCCGGCTCCGCTTCTGCGACTGCGCCGCCACGCGATCGAGCGCCGCATCCAGCACCCGGTCGGGCGCCTGCGACGGCGCCTGGCCACGGAGCCAGGCTTCCAGCGTGTTGTCGAAGTCGTCGTTGCGGTTCATGCCATATCGCCTTTCGTCATACCGGGGTCGCGGGCATCGGCCTCGAGCGCCGCTCGAAGTGCAAGGGTTGCGTGATGGACACGCGACTTGGCCGTTCCCAGTGGGACGCCGGTCGCGTCTGCGACCTCGGGCAGCGAGAGCCCGAGGTAGTGATGGAGCACCACGGCAGTGCGGTGATCGTGGGTGAGGCGGCGGAATCCGCGCTCGAGCGCGTCCCTGTCCGCCAACGCCACGCTCGAATCGCCGACCGAGGGCTCATGGATGGAAAGCAATGTCATCTCCGGGCGACGTTGCCGCTGACGCCGGCCTTCGTCTCGGCAGGCATTCACCAGCAGGCGCCTCAGCCAGGCCTCGAAGCGATCTGGGTCGCGCAGGGACGGCAAGTCGCGCCAGACGCGCACGATCGTCTCCTGCGTCGCATCATCGGCCAGGGAGTGGTCGCGCAGGATGAGCACGGCGGTGGCGTACAGTCGGTCAATGACGCTGGCGGCCAGCGCCGAGAACGCTTCTCGGTCGCCGCTCCTGGCCAGTTCGACCAGCTCGCGCTGCACCATCGATGCCTCCTGTCGCCCGGAACCTCCGGGCTGCTACAACCAATGGCGGTGTCGCAGGGCAAATGGTTCTAATTTCATGGTACAAGCCGGGGAACAAGGGCTTGGCGTAGTAGAACATCCGTTCTATCATGAGCGGTCCAATGGGCACGCCGGACGGCTACTGCGAGCTCCACGCGCACAGCAACTTCAGCTTTCTGGACGGGGCCAGCCATCCGGAGGAGCTGATCGCGCGAGCTGCCGTGCTGGGGATGCCGGCGCTGGCCGTCACCGATCACGCGGGCCTGTACGGCGCCGTTCGCCTGTCGAAGGCGGCTGCCCAGACCCGGACCGATGAAGCCCGGGAAGCTGGCCTGTCACCGGTCACCGCCATCATCGGGCTCGAGCTGACCATCCCGCGGGACGAGGGCGAGCTGCGCCTGGCTCGCCGCGGGCGGAAGCTCAACGATCCATTCCGCGGCGAGCAGGCGAGCCGTGGCTGGCCCGGCGAGCTGCATGCCGGCCCGATCCCCGGCGATCACCTCGTCCTGCTGGCCCGCGACGCCGCCGGCTACACCGCCCTGTCGCGGCTCGCCAGTCGTGGCCACCTGGCCGGGGAGAAGCAGTTCCCGATCTTCTCGCGAGACCTGGTCGAGACCGCGCTCGACGAGGGACGCGGCCACTTGATCGGGCTGTCCGGCTGTCGCAACGGGGAGGTGCCGCGTCACCTGCTGGCCGGCGAGCAGGCAGCCGCTCGCGAGGCGGCGCAGCGCTGGGCGCAGCACTTTCCCGATGGGGACTTCTCGCTCGAGCTCTCTCATCACCTCGAGCCGGACGACGACTGGCTCGTGGCAGAGCTGGCGGCGCTCGCCGACGAGGCGGGGCTGCCCACGGTCGTCACCAACCAGGTGCATTACGCGCAGGCCGATGGCCACCGCCTCCAGGACGTGCTGGTCTGCATCCGCCACGGCGCCACCCTCGACGAAGCGCGCGAGCTGCTGCTGCCGAACGCGGAGTACCGGCTGAAGAGCGGCGACGAGCTGAGACGGATCGGCGTCGGGCTGCCGGACGCGCGTGCCCGCCGCGCCTGGGAGGCGGGGATGGCGGGCGCCGCCGCTATCGGCCAATCCTGCGAGCTGGATCTGAACTTCGAGCGGTATCGGTTTCCGGGGTTCACGGTCCCCGCGGGAGAGACGCCGTTCTCATATCTCTACCAGCTTGCACACGAGGGCTTACGCGTCCGTTATCGGCCCATTACCAGGCAGTCGGTGAAGCAGCTGGCGCACGAGCTGGAGATCATCGAGCGGACCAACCTGGCCGAGTTCTTCCTGATCGTGTGGGACCTGATGGAGTTCGCGCGGGAGCACAAGATCATCGGGCAGGGAAGGGGAAGCGCCGGCGACTCGATCGTGGCCTATTGCCTGGGCATCACCAAGGTCGACCCGATCGCCCACAAGCTCCTCTTCGAGCGCTTCATCAACGAGGCGCGAACCCTGCCCGACATCGACATCGACTTCGACGTCAATCGCCGCGAGGAGGTGATTCAGTACCTCTACAACCGCTATGGCGCCGATCACGCCGCCATGGTCTGCACGGTGATCACCTACCGCGCCCGCAGCGCCGTGCGCGAGGTGGCCAAAGCGCTCGGGTTTCCGCTCGATGCGGTCGACTCCGTCGCCAAGTCGCTCGACACCCGCGATGCGACCGCTGTCGCCCGTGACCTCGCCCTGGACGGCAGGTTCGGCTGGCTCTTCGAGGAGGTCGGCCTGGACATGGAGGCGGAGGCGGTCCCACCGGGACTCGACGGTCGCGGGCTGACGCGCCAGCCCTCCGACTCGCCATGGCACGGCTCTTCCCGGCCGGCGCTGGCACTGCCGCTGCGCCCAGACCTGGCCGATGCCGAGGCACGCGCCCGCGAGGCGTCCGGCGACCGGGACGGGCGGCCGTACAGCGAGAGTGGCTGGGTTCCGCCGCGCCGCCCCGGGGTGCTCGACCAGTCGGTGGTATCGGTCAAGCACGAGGGCTGGCAGCAGAAGCGCTATGGGCCCGGTGGCCTGCGCGTGGCGGAGCCGGCGGAGCGGTTGGCGGAGCCGGCGGCCGATGAGCTGGCGCTGCCTGAGCCGCGTGACAATGGCACCCCCGTGCCCTCGAGCGAGCGACCGAGCGCCGTGCGTGTGGACCCGGAGAGCGGCATGCCGATCGAGCAGCGCCGTCGCCCGAGCGTGATCCCGAGTCATGCAGGCACAAGCACCGCGACTATCAACCCCACTGCTCGTCGTGCACCAAAAGCTGAGCTCCCGCGTGAATTGATCAGTCCCACTGCTCATCCAGCACCGGAAGGGCCGTTTCACGTCACGACGATCAACCCTACTAATCAGAACGCTGCAAGCAGCTCAACGCCCCACGCTCCGCCACGCAACCGCTGGCAGTGGCTCCTCCAACTCTGCGCCGAGATCGACGGCTTCCCGCGCCACCTGGGGATCCACGTCGGCGGGATGCTCGTCACCCGAACTCCGCTGATCGACCTCGTCCCGATCGAGCGCGCCACCATGCCCAACCGGGTGGTCACGCAGTACGACAAGGAGGACATCGAGGCGCTTGGGCTGGTGAAGATCGACCTCCTCTCGCTGCGAACGCTAGGCGTGGTCAGCGAGGCCCTCGACCGGATCGAACGCGACACGGGAACCAGGATCGACCTGGACCAGCTCCCCCACGACGACCCCGAGGTGTTCAAGACGATCCGCGCCGCCGACACGGTGGGGATGTTCCAGATCGAGAGCCGCGCCCAGATGCAGGCGCTGCCGAAGAGCAGGCCGG
>JBDTQD010000044.1:0-12961 GCA_039932375.1 Chloroflexota bacterium
GTCCGCGGTGGTGGGCACAGCGTCGCAGGCCACGGCACGGTCGAGGGCGGGATCGTAATCGACCTGTCGCCGATGGGCGCCGTACGGGTCGATCCCACGGCACGCCGAGCGTGGGTTCAGGGCGGTGCGCGGCTCGGGCAGCTCGACCACGAGACCGCCCTGCACGGGCTGGCGACCACGGCTGGAACCGTGTCGCACACAGGGGTCGGTGGCCTGACGCTCGGCGGCGGCTACGGCTATCTCGCGCGACGCCACGGCCTTGCATGCGACAACGTCGTCTCAGCCGAGGTGGTGACGGCGGGCGGTGACGTCCTCATGGCCAGCGAGGCGGAGAACAGCGACCTGCTGTGGGGGCTGCGAGGCGGCGGCGGCAACTTCGGGATCGTGACCAGCTTCGAGTTCCAGCTGCACCCCGCCCTCCCCACCGCAGCGACCGGCGACCTGTTTTTCGACCTGACCGATGGACCTGCCGTCATCCGGGCGGTGAGCGACCTCGCCGACGAGATGCCCGACGAGATGCTCCTGGACGCGGCGGTCACGGAGGTCCGAGCCGAGTGGGAGATGCCCGATCTCGAGGTCGGCCGGCCGATCGTCCTCGCCTCGTGGGTCTTTCTGGGCGACCCGGAGGTCGGACGTCGGGCTGCGGCCCCGCTCTACGCCGCGGCCAAGCCGATCCTCGATTCGGCCGAAGCGCTTCCCTATCCGAAGCTCCAGCGCCTCGCCGATGCCAGCCAGCGGGACGGGATGCGCCGCTACTGGAAGGGCGGTTTCGTGTGGGAGCTGACCGACGAGGCCATCGAGACGTTCCTGGATCGGCGGGGCACTTCGGACGGGCCGGTCCAGTGGGGCGGCGAGATGTTCTCACTGGGCGGCGCGATCGCACGGGTCGGCGAGGACGAGACTGCCTTCAGCGGCCGCACCTCGCGCTTCGACTTCCTGACGCTGGCGAGCTGGGAAGACGCCGCCGAGGACGAGGCGCGACTGGCCGGCGCCCGCGCCTACTGGGATCGGATGGCGCGCCACCTTCGTGGACCGGCCTACGTGAACTCGCTCGAGGACGAGGGGACCGATCGGGTCCGCCAGGCGTACGGGCCTGCCAAGTACGAGCGGCTGGTGGCCCTCAAGCGCAAGTACGACCCGCAGAACGCCTTCCACCTCAACCAGAACATCCGACCGTGACCGACCAATTTGTGTCGCGCGGCTTCGTCGGCCGCCGGCATGACCCCGGCGACAGGGCCGGCCGCCTGCCGCCCGGCCAATACCTGGAGCAGAGCTTCCCGGTCCTCTCCGCGGGCCCCACCCCACAGATCCCGCTCGACAGTTGGGAGTTCACGATCGAGGGGCTTGTACGCGCCCCGATCCGCTGGACGTGGCAGGAGTTCACCGCGCTCCCGTCCCGCGACTGGACCGTCGACATCAGCTGCGTTACCAAGTGGACGAAGCTCGACATGCGCTGGCACGGCGTGAGCCTCGACGATCTGCTGGCCGCCGTCGATGTCGAGCCGCGAGCCCGATTCGTGACGGCCCAGTCGTACGGCGGCTATACCACCAACCTCCCGCTCACCGATCTGCTGAACAACCAGGCCTTCGTGGCCTGGCAGTACGACGACGCGCCGCTCGAGCCTCAGCACGGTGGACCGGCCCGCCTGGTGGTGCCGCATCTTTACTTCTGGAAGAGCGCCAAGTGGGTGCGCGGCCTGCTCCTGCGCGAGGAGGACGAGCCCGGCTTCTGGGAGCGGCTCGGCTATCACAACCGCGGCGACCCCTGGCGCGAAGAGCGCTACTCGGGCGACTGAGGGCACTCGAGACTGATGCCCGAGCCGCTCGTCTGGCAGATCGCCACCGTCACGGGGATTCGCGCCGAGACGTCGGAGGTGAGCACCTTCACGCTGGCGCTGCCCGCGTGGCGGCCACACCGAGCAGGGCAGCACTACGACGTGCGGCTGACCGCCACCGATGGCTACCAGGCCCAGCGTTCCTACTCAGTCGGGTCGCCGCCGTCGCACACGGGCGAGATCGACCTGACCATCGAGCGGATCGCCGACGGGGAGGTGTCGCCCTACTTCCATGACGTGCTCGAAGCGGGCGACCGGGTCGAGGTGCGTGGCCCGATCGGCGGCTACTTCGTCTGGGAGCCGCAGCTCGGCGGCCCGCTGCTGCTGATCGCCGGGGGATCGGGCGTGGTGCCGCTGATGGCCATGCTGCGGGAGCGCGCGGCGACTGAGACCAGGCCGTCGGCTGTCCTGGTGCATTCCTCGCGAACCTTCGACGACGTGATCTACCGCGAGGAGCTGGAATTGCTCGACGCCGAAGATGACGGGCTGCGCGTGATCCAGACGCTGACCCGCTCCCAGCCGACCGGTTGGGCGGGCTACGACCGCCGCATCGATCGGCCGATGCTCGCGGAGGCGATCGCCGCGGCAGGCTCGCAGCCGCTGGCCTACATCTGCGGTCCGACCCTGCTCGTCGAAGCGGCCGCCAATGGCCTGGTGGAGCTCGGCATCCAGCCGGCGCAGGTGCGCACCGAACGCTTCGGACCGACGAGCTGAGGAGGCCCACATAGACGACCCGATGCTGCTCGATGCCAACGCGGTCGCCGGCGACCTTGCCGAGCTGTTCGGCTTCGAGGTGACGGCCGCGGCCCATCGCTGCGCCCATTGTGGGAACGTCGCCGCGGTCGGCACCCTGCTTGCCTGGACCCGCGGTCCCGGCGTGACCCTGCGCTGCTCGACCTGCCGTGAGGTGGTGGTACGCATCGTGCGCACGCCGTCGCGCACCTACCTCGACGTGAGCGGGGCGACGTACCTCGAGATCCGCTCGGGCTGAGGCGGGTTCGACGTTCACGATCGATCCCTGCCCCGTTCACAGTTCGTGCACAACCCGCCGTCAGGCTCCTTATATCGGGCTGCAGATCGCGGCCCTGCATGAGGAGCAATCTAACCAATGGGTACCACCATCCGGGTGATCGCCGTCCTGGCCTTGGTCGGGCTGACCGCGGTCGTCGGCACCAACGTCTACAACGCAGGCGTCAGCGCCGGCCTGGCGGAAGCGGCCAATCACGTGGTCGCATCGGGCGCGGCACCGGCATACGTCTACCCCGGCGCCTATATCGGGCACCCGTGGGGCCTCGGCTTCGGGTTCTTCGGCTTCTTCTTCCTGATCTTCGGCTTCTTCCTGGTGATGGGCCTGCTGCGCGCGGCCTTCGGGCGCGGTCGGTGGGGTGGCCACGGCCAGTGGAAGAGTCGGGGCGGGCCGCGCGAGTACATGGACGAATGGCACCGCCATGCACACGGGGAGACGCCAACATCTGACCAGCCAAGCTAGACCGATGCGGACGGGCGGCCAGCGCCGCCCGTCCGTCTACCATGCCGGGCATGTCCCAGGTCCTCGTCGTCGACGACGAGCCGAAGATCATCCTGCTGGTGCGCGACTACCTCGAGCGCGCCGGCTTTGACGTGTCGGTCGCCCGCGACGGCCGGGAGGCGCTGATGCGGGCACGGACCGAGCATCCCGACCTGGTGGTCCTTGACCTTGGCCTGCCCGGGATCGATGGCCTCGACGTTACCCGGGCGCTCCGGCGCGATTCCACCACGCCGATCATCATGCTGACCGCCCGCGACGACGAGACCGACAAGGTGATCGGCCTGGAGCTCGGCGCCGACGACTACGTCACCAAGCCGTTCAGCCCGCGCGAGCTGGTGGCCCGGATACGCGCCGTGCTGCGGCGGCACCAGCGTGACGTCGATGGCGAGGTGCTGCGTGCTGGCGAGCTGGTCCTCGACCTGCCGCGGCTGCGTATCGAGGTCGCCGGGCGGCCGGCTGAGCTGACCGCCACCGAGTTCGCCCTACTGGCCGCCTTGGCTCGCCACCCAGGTCGGGTGCTCACCCGCTCGCAGCTGCTGGATGCGATCCACGGCGTCGCGTTCGAGACCTATGAACGGGCGATTGACGCCCACGTCAAGAACATCCGCCGCAAAATCGAGATCGATCCGCACGCGCCCCGGCACCTGCTCACGGTGTACGGCATCGGATACCGGCTGGCAGATGCCTGAAGATCGCTCGCGGCACGGCTGGGGTGGTGGCCAACGCTGGGGACGTGGCGCTCGACCGCCGTGGTGGCCGGAGGGATCAGGGTGGCCGCCCCAGGGACACGAGGGATGGCGCCAGACTCGTGGTCGGTTCATGCGGCGAATGGGCTGCGCTTTCGCCCTGTTCATGGTCCTGATCGCCGGCCTGGTGGCCCTCCTCGTCTCGTTGTTCGGGGCGATCCTGGGCGGGAATCCGGGCTCCGCGACCAACATCCTCATCGTCCTGGCGGTCATCCTGGGCTTCGTCCTGGCGGCGCGCGGCGTGCGCAGCGCGGCGCGGCCGGTGGGCGACCTGATCGAGGCCGCCGGCAGGATTGAGGAGGGAGACCTGGCGGCACGCGTGCCGGAGCGAGGGCCGCGTGAGGTGCGCGCCCTGGCACGGGCCTTCAATGCCATGAGCGAGCGTCTCGAGGCGACCGAGGCGGAGCGCCGACGCCTCTTCGCCGATGTCTCCCACGAGCTGCGGACGCCGCTGACCGTGATCCAGGGCAACCTTGAGGGGATGCTGGACGAGGTTTACCCGCCCGATGCTGAGCACCTCACCCTGGTGCTGGACGAGACGCGCCTGATGGAGCGGTTGATCGAAGACCTGCGCCTCTTGTCTCTCGCCACCTCGGGGGCGCTGCAGCTGGAGCGAGAGCCGACCGACCTGGCCGCCCTGCTGCGCGACGTCGTCGCGGGCTTTCGCGCACAGGCCGATGCCGATCACATCTCCCTGACGGTCGCCACCGACCCGCAGCTGCCGATGCTGCAGGTCGACCCGGCGCGAATTCGCGCCGTCGCCGGCAACTTGGTCGCCAATGCGCTGCGCTACACGCCCTCCAGCGGGACCGTGTCCGTCGCCGCTGCAATGGATGGACCGAAGGCGAGCGTGACGATCGCCGATACCGGCCGCGGCATGGCGCGAGAAGAGCTGGAGCGCGTCTTCGATCGCTTCTCCCACTCGCCCGACTCCCCGGGAAGTGGCCTCGGCCTGGCCATCGCCCGCGCGCTGGTCGAGGCGCACGGGGGTGAGATCACGGCCACCTCCGAGCCGGAGCGCGGTACGAAGATCCGCTTCACATTGCCCCTGCCGTGATGTGTTGATGTTTGTGGTGCGCCAATGCGCCACATTCACTCATCGGGCGCGGCTACCATCTGCCCACCGATCCGGCCATCAATCCGGACATCTGCTGGAGGAGCGACGTTGAGCCATCACATCAAGGCAGCGCCCGCCAAGAAGGCAGCGCCTGCCAAGAAGGCCGCGCCCGCCAAGAAGGCTGCGCCCGCTAAGAGGGCACCAGCCAAGAAGGCCGCGCCGGCCAAGAAGGCAGCACCCGCGAAGAAGGCCGCGCCGGCCAAGAAGGCGCCGGCCAAGAAGGCGCCGGCCAAGAAGGCGCCGGCCAAGAAGGCTGCGCCAAAGAAGAAGTAGCCACGCTCGGCCTTACGGGGCTGATGCCAACTGCAAGGAGGGGCCGCCAGGCCCCTTCTCCGTGTCTGCGACGCTCAGTTCCTGCGCCGGCGCGCAAGCACGATGACGAGGTAGATGGCAGCCGCGATCCCTGCCAGCGGGATGAGCAGCGCGGGTAGAAAGAGGCTCATCGGTATCTCCAGGTGCATGCCTGTGGAGGGGTTGCCGGCGTGGGGATCAAGACCCAAACCGCGCGCTTGACGCGGCGCCGACGCCGAACAGGAGGATGATCGGCAGGATAGCCAGGATCGCAACGATGACGGTCGCAATCAGCTTCTGTCGCGTCGTCCATTGAGTCGAGACCCACACGAAGACGAGCCCCACCAGCGGGCCGACGAACGGCAGGAACACCGACCCGAGGGTGAGCAGCAGGATCGCGATGATCTCGACCGCGCCCCAGGGCGAGCGACGTGGGGCCGGGATCGCAGCGAGACCACCGGCCCAGCGCATTGCGGAACTGGGTGACCCGGCCTCGGTCGCGACGATCTCGTCCGGCGGTCCAAGCCGCTCCAGGACGTTGCGCACGGTCACCTCGTCGCGCCGTCCCGCTTCGGCGAGTGCCATCTCGATGTGCTGACGGACCTCCCCGGAGAGCTCGGTCCGTCGAGTAGCTGCGAGCGGCCACGCCGCGGCCTCCAACCGCCCAAGGTAGTCGCGCACCAGCGCATCAGTGTCCAACGGAGACCCCTCCTTCGTTTAGTCCGGTCAGCAGCCTATCGACGGCCTCGCGGAACATCGTCCAGTCGGCGACGAAGGCCTCGAGCGCATGGATGCCATCGTTCGTGATGCGGTAGTAACGACGTGGCGGTCCCGAATCAGATTCGCGCCAGTCGGTTGTCACGAGCCCGTCACGCCTGAGGCGGGCGAGAAGGGGATAGATGGTCCCCTCGCTCGTCACCAGCTCCCCGGCCTTGGCCAGCACGCGCACGATGTCGAAGGCGTACGACTCCACGTTGCGAAGGACCGCCAAAACGCAGTACTCGGCGACGCCGCGGCGCAACTCGGTGAACGGCTTCCGTGTCTCGCCCAGTACCATGCCACGCATTGTAGGTAGCCGACGACGCGACTGTCAAGCAATTCCTGCGGGCTCAGTGGCCTTGGCAGTCGACCCAGATGACGCGAGCGACGCCAGCGTTCCCATACCACAGCACTGCCGCCGCGAAGCGCACGCCTTTGACCTCTTGCAGCTTCGGCAGGCACTCAGGCCAGCCAGCGTCGTGAACAGCGCCTGTCCGATCGGTCCAGGCGACGCTCGACTCGAAGCCGTATGTCAGGTCGCCATCCTGAAAGGATGCCTGGTCTGCTCCGACGTAGCCATCGGCCGTGTGGATGGGGAGGTGCATTGCCCTCTCGCCGCCGATCCAGTAGCCGGCTCCGAACGCAGCCGCGACAACGAGCAACGCTGCGACCACGAGCAGCCACTTCTTCTGCATCTTGAATCGAGGGTACACCTCGAGAATCGTGGGGACGGGCGGCACGGCCGACCGAGCTGGCTGACTAGACCTGCTTCATCGCCTCGACTGGCTTGCCGAGCCTCACGCCGGTGGCGTGGAGCGTCACCGAGGCCAGCCTGCTGCCGTGGGTCCGCGAGGAGGCGGCCCGACTGCAAGCGGTGGATGGCGACGGTGAACCAATCGACGCCGTAAAGCTGGGGGCGGTGGCGGAGGAGGAGCGCGCCAGCTTGGCCGCCCGCCGACAGGCGTCGCCGACGCGGTGATCGATGGGCTGATCAGTCGGGGCGAGGCGAAGGCGAAGGCCGACGAGATAGATGCCGCGCTGTTGCAATTCGACGCTCAGGAGGAGGCAATCGCGGGGGTGCTCAGCGGCCCGCGTGACCTGCCGCCGGTTCGCACACATATAGCGAACCAAGAGAACCCCCTGCGGTCCCGCCATGCCCGCTAAGAGCTGCCCGACATGCGGCATGTCCGTGCCTTCGGTCGTTGGCTCCGGGCGGCCTCGCATCTTCTGCGAAGCGGCGTGCCGGCGCGAGATGATCCGCCTGCGGATCGAGGTCGGCCACCTGGAGGAGGCGCTTGCCATCGCCCGCGGCAACGCCCAGACCGGCTTCTGGCCTGGCGAGGTCCCCTGGCGCAATGCCATTACCCGCCTCAACCGCGAGCTTCGCGCACGTTTTTCGCGAACCAAGACCCGGCCCTCGGGGGTCTCCGCCGACTTACCTCATCGGCGCGAGGATGCCACCGCGTAGCGGCCCAGGGCGGCTAGGTCGCCCAGCGCCTCGAGACCAGCTCGGCCGGAGGTCTCGAGGGCGGCGTGTGCGGTGAGCCGTCCCAACTCGATTTCGAGGCGGGCCGCAATGGCCGGTGCCCCAAAGGCGCGGAACGCCTCCAGTGCCGTGCGCAGGTCATTCGCCGAGTCGGCCTGGACGCCGCGAGCGCGCCGCACCTGGGCTGCAAGCAGCCGCTGGCCGCGGGCCTCGACCTTTTCCAATAGGGCGTCGAGGTCAGCGGCGGGGATGGCCTGACCGAGGTCCACGCACAGCGACAGGCATCGCTCCACCAGGTGGAGGCGGGTGCCATACGGCATCCAATCGCCAATGACCTCGCTGACCATGGCGGCGGGGTCGGGGATGGCGAAGGCGGCCAGTCGGCGGAAGATATTCCCGGTGCCGAATTGCTCGGTAATGCCCTGCACCATGGCCGCGCCGCGCGCCGCCAGTCGGTCATCACCGGTGGCCCACCCGACCTCGATCGCGGCCATGGCTCCATGGAGGGCGTAGCCGGCAGAAGGGCGGTCCGAGTCTTCCCACCGGCGGGCGAATGTCTCGGTCGCGGCGGCCACCTCGTCCCAACGTCCGGTCATGGCCAGGCCCCACACGCGCCAAGCAGCCAGGCTCATGGCAAACTCCGTTGCCTGGTTGGGAGCCAAGTCGCGCAGGACCGCCTCCACCGTCGGCACTACCTGTTGAAGATTGCCCAGGGCGGCATGATTCCACGCCAGCATGTTGTGAAGATCGACCCGCTCGAACAGCGGCAATCGATCCTCGAAGCTGGCGCGTTCGGCGGTCAAGGCCAGGCTCCGTTCGGGATTGATGCCCAGGTCCAGCGCCGCCTGCGCGTCCAGGGCCATGCTCAAAAGGGGCGCGTCGTCTAGTTCGCGGGCAATGGCGTCGGCCTGGGCCGCGACCATCTGGGCGGCCGCCCGATCGGCCGGCTGGTCCACCAGGACACCCGCCGGTGAGATCCAGCCTACGAAGCTTTCCGCCACCAGTGAGAAACCGATGAGGCGCCGGTCGGTGGCGGTGGCGCGAACGTCCCGCACCTGATCCAGCAGAGCCTGCAGGTCGGCCGCGGAGACGTCGCCGCCCACCGATCCCGCCCAACGACCCAGGACCATGAGCTGATGTCCTAGCACTCGCAGCAGGAAGTCCGCTGACTGGCCCTGTTCGGCGCCCAGTCGGGCCGCCGTGGCATAGGCCTCAATGGCGGGGCCGCCCGCGCCGTACACGTCGCCCAGGTCGGCCCACAGTTCGGGCAGCATGTTGCGCGGGGCGAGCTCGATGGCCGCTCGCAGGTGACGGGCGGCTTCGCCAAAGGCGGCTCCGGCGTTGGCCGCCTGGGCCGCCCGTTGCAGCCAGGTAACGGCCGAGGCCGTCACGGTGGGGTTCAGCTCGATGCCGGCGGCGGCTGCGAGGGTGACCGCCTCACGGAAGTGGAAGGCGATCAGTTCGGCCTGCTCCTCCTCGTGGTCGACAGCCTCGGCCTCCAGCCAGGCCCCGGCCGCGCCGTGAAGGCGGGCCCGCTCGGCGCGGGGCAGGGTCTGGTAGCCGACGTCGCGAATGAGGATGTGACGGAAGGTGTATTCATCGGCGCTGCCGGCCCGGATGAGGTCATGCTCGAGCAGATGGTCAATCGCGCCACTGAGCTCCGCGCTCATTTCCGGCGTCAGGACCTCGATCCCCGCTGGTCGGAACGAGCGCCCAAAAACGGCGCCCAGCTGCACGATCCGTCGGGCGGCCGCTGGCAGGAGGTCCAGCCGGGCGAGGACCGCGCCGTGGACGTTGTCGGGCAGGGTGGACATGACCGCCGCCACCGCCTCGGGGTCATGAAGGTCCGGCGCCCGGTCGGCAATCGAACGTGCCAGTTCGCCGGCGAAGAACGGGTTGCCGCCGGCGCGGCCGACCACGGCGGCCACCACCTCAGGCGGAGGACCGTGGAGGTGGAAGTCCACGAGCGCGCTGACCGCCAGGTCGTCCAGCGGTTCCAGGGCGATCGAAACCGAGTTCCGGCGGCCACCGCTCCAGGTGGGGCGGCGGTCCAACAATTCGGGGCGGGCAAGCACGATCATGAGCATCGCCGCCGCACCGCGGGGCTGAAGTACAAGTTCGATAAGGTCGAGCAGGCTGTCGGATGACCAGTGCAGGTCCTCGACCACCATCACCAGCGGTCGCTCCCGGGCGGCCAGCTCGATCGTCGAGCGCCAGGCGGCGAACAGCTCGGCCCGGTCGATCGGGTCGCCCTCGGTAGCGCCGAAGGTGGCGGCCAGCAATTCGGCCGTTCGCCGGGGCGCGGCGTCACCAGCCGCAGTCAACCAGGCTTCCGCGGCAGAGCGCATCGCGTCCGATTCCGCATCCTCGGACAGTCCCAGCAGTGCCAGGAGAAGGGCGTGGAGGGGCAAGTAGGTCAGGCGCTGGCCCCAGGGCAGGCATTGGGCTGTGACCACCCGTGCGTCGGCCTGGAGCATGGGAAGGCGTTCCAGGAATTCCTCGAGCAGGCGCGATTTGCCGGTACCGGCCGGCGCGGTGACGGTCACGAGGTACGGGCGCTGCTCGCGGAGGGCACGGGCAGCGGTCAATTCCAACTGGGCGAGGTCCGAGTCGCGGCCCAGGAATGGGGTCGGCTGGCCTGGTCGCTTGGCAGTCGCGCCCTCCAGGCGGCGAGCCGGAACCAACGTTCCCTTGCCCCGCGCCTCAACCTCGGCCAGCGGCCCGAACGAGAATCCGCTCCCCGCCGCCCGGACCGTCCGCTCACTGACCACGATCTCCCAGTTTGCCGCGCCCTGCTGGAGGCGAGCCGCCAAGTTGACCGCGTCCCCAGTGATCAGGAAGTCGTCGCCTCCACCTTCCATGGCGGCCACCACTTCGCCCGTCGCCAGGCCCAGGCGGATGGGCAGCCGCTCGCCGAGCCCCTGGTCAGCGCGGACCTGGTCGCGCAGGTCGAGGGCTGCCGCGGCGGCCCGCGCGGCGTCATCCTCGTGGGCAGTGGGCAGTCCGAAGACCGCCATCACTGCGTCGCCGATGAACTTCTCCAGCGTGCCGCCCCGCTCTTCGACCGCTCCGCGCGCAATCGCGAAGTAGCGGGCCAGCAAGGCACGCATGTCCTCCGGATCCAAGGCTTCACCCATGGCCGTCGAGCCGGCCACGTCGGCGAACAGGACCGTCACCAGGCGCCGTTCCTCGGTCATCGGTCCCATCCTAGCCGGAGGGTCGAGTACTCGGAGAGCGGGTTCTCGCCCGATTCCGACAGCGTGCGCATTGGACCCCCTGTGCGCCGCATGGCCCGGCCAGTGCTGACGCGAGTGGCTGCGGGCCATGGCCCCTATTGCCTCAAGGGGGTCAACACCGACAAGTGCTCCCGCATCGTCAGCGGATGGGGACACCACTGATTTCCGTCCACAGGCGGCGATGCATGACCGGCCCCGAGTGTCGTCACCGAGGACGCGGGGGCCCAGCCCGTTGACGGCGCGAAGAGCTCAAGCGGCGACGGCCGCGGCGATTGGTAGCGTGCAGGCGACCCCCGCCCCGCCTAGACCGGCTCCATCCGGACCGCCGGTTCCCCTAGCTTGACGCCGGTGGCGTGAACAGGACAGTAGCCGTTTGGGTTCTTGGCCAGGTATTGCTGGTGGTATTCCTCGGCGAAGTAGAACTCTGGCGCGTCGGCGATCTCGGTCGTGATGGCGCCGTAGCCGGCCTTCGTCAGCTGGGCCTGGAACATGGCGCGCGATGCCTCCGCGGCGGCGCGCTGGGCATCGGTGTGGGTGTAAATGGCGGACCGATACTGGGTTCCCGTGTCGTTCCCCTGGCGGAAGCCCTGGGTCGGGTCATGGTCCTCCCAGAAGACGCGCAGCAGCTCGTCGACGCTGACGTGGGCAGGGTCATACACGACGCGGACGCTCTCGGCGTGGCCGGTTCGGCCCGAGCAGACCTCGTTGTAATTGGCGTTTGGCGTGAAGCCGCCCTGGTAGCCAGCGGCGGTCACGATGACGCCGGGGATCTGCCAGAAGTCCTTCTCGGCGCCCCAGAAGCAGCCGAGGGCGAAGTCGATGATCTGGGAGCCCTCCGGGTAGGGTCCCTTCAGTGCCTGTCCGTTGACGAAATGGCGCTCGGAGGTGGGAAGAGGCTCAGGCCGGCCGCGGAGCGCATCGGCCGAGTCGGGCATGCGGGACTTGGCACCGAAGTTGAACATGGCTCAAGTGTAGGCGAGGCATGACACGCACAGATGAAGGCGACATGAAGGTTGCCTGACCATGGCCGCGCGATAGGCCTATCGGGGATGAGCGGCCAAAGCATGCTGGCTGGCTGCGAACCCTGGGGGCGGATCTTGGCCAGGCATTCCACTTCGCTCCGCCGCTCAGCTCGGAAGAGCTCGCCGCCTATCTGCGCGACAAGGCAGCATCTGCGTCGTCCGCCGAGGCCGCCTCCGCCTAACCTCCGGCTGGCTGCCTGCCAGTGGCGAACGCCTCGCCGTGACCGGGGACCACCTGGTCGGCCTCGGCAAGGATGCGCGCCCGGCTCGCCTCCAGGGCCCGCTGATCGTCCGCCAGCGGGTCGACATCAGGGGTCCGATCGGCTCGCCACCAGGCATGGGTGCAGGCGACCACGCCAGCATCGGTCTCGACGAGGAGGGTCAAATCCTCGTTCGTGTGGCCGGGGGTCAGGATCAGGCGGACGTGGTCGCTGACCTGGTAGCCGTCGCCATCGTGATCGAGCCACTCGTCGCCACGGTATCGGGCCCAGAAGTCCACCACCTCGGCATTGGCGAAGAGCCCGACGTTCACGGTGTGGTCCGGATGGTGGTGCGTGATGACCACGTGGGTCACCTGCTCAGGCTGAATCCCGCGCTCGCGGAGCGGGGCGAGGATCAGGTCCCGGGCGGCAACCATGCCGGGGTCGACCACGATGATCGCCGCGCCATCTTGGACGAGGCTGACGCTGCCGGCCACCCCATCGTCACGCACGTAGCCGGCGTGCAGCAGGTGATGCGTGGCGACCATGCGGGATGAGGCTAGAGGGCCCGCATCCGGTTGTTCTTCGGGTTGTGCTCCACCTCGGCCAGGCCGAGCGCCTCGAGCAGCGGTGGCATGTACATCCCGAAGCGGCCGCGCAGGCCCTTCTTCAGGCCGTACCAGCCTCCGACCGGATTGTCGGGTGAGCGACCCCACGCCTCGACGGTCCCCTCGGTGGCTG
>JBDTQD010000045.1:0-12156 GCA_039932375.1 Chloroflexota bacterium
GGCCGCCCGTAGTTCGGGACCTGCGGCTCCTCGTGCATCGCGGTGCCGATGCCGTGCCCCACGAATGGCCGCACGATGCCATAGCCGTGCTGGTGCGCGACAGCCTCGATGGCCGCACCGATGTCGCCCAGGCGGTTGCCGGGCACCGCCGCCGCGATGCCGGCCTCCATCCCTCGCCGCGTCGCATCGACCAGCTCCGCAACGCGCGGCGAAACGGGCGCCAGGGCGAAGGTGCGCGCCGTATCGGCGTGCCAGCCCTGCCAGATGCAGCCGACGTCCAGCGCGATCACGTCGCCTGCCCGCAGCCGCCGCTCGGGCGATGGGATGCCATGCACCACCTCATCGTTGATCGAGGCGCAGATCGTGCCGGGGAAGGGGATCGTCCCCCGTGAGCCGCCGTATCCGAGGAACGACGGAATGGCCCCGGCGTCGTGGATCATCCTGGCAGCGATCGCGTCCAGCTCCGCGGTCGCCACGCCGGGTTGTAGCGCGCCTTCGAGGACCCGCAGGACCTCGGCCAGGATCGAGCCAGCGTGGCGCATGCGAGCGATCTCCTCGGGACGCTTGATGGTCACCATCCGGGCGGGAGCCACGCTCGGCATCGGTCAGTCGGCATCCATGGACCCATTCAGGCCGTCCAGGATCTCGCGCGTCACGGCCTCGATCGGCTGGGTGCCGTCCACGTGCTGCACGATGCCGGCGTGCTCGTAGTGGTCGAGCACCTCGAGCATCGGCTTGACCTGCTTCTCGAGCCGCGCGCGCACCACCTCGGGTCGATCGTCATCGCGCTGCTGAAGCGCCGCGCCGTCCTTGTCGCAGCGGCCCGGAACACGCGGCGGGTCCCCGACCAAGTGATAGGGCGTGCCGCAGACCGTGCAGACGCGACGTCCGGCGACGCGCGCCACGAGCTCCTCGACCGGGACCTCGATCGAGATGACCAGTTCGATCCCCTCGCCGCGGGCGGCGAGGGTCCTGTCCAGTGCCTCAGCCTGCGCGACCGTGCGTGGGAAGCCATCGAGGAGGGCGCCGCGCGCACTCTCCGGCTTGGAGAGCTCGTTCATGAACATCTCGATGGTGAGCTCGTCGGGCACCAGGTCGCCGCGCCCCATGTACTCGCGCGCCCGCTCGCCAAGCGCGGTCCCATCGCGCAGGGCCTGCCGGAACAGGTTCCCCGAGGCGAGATGGACCAGCCCCAGCTTCCGGCTCAGGGCCTCTGCCTGGGTTCCCTTGCCGGCGCCAACCGAGCCGACCAGCAGAAGGATTCGGCGCCCCGTGCGGGGCGCCGCCGGGCCGCGGCCCGGATCGGTCACCTGATGAAGCCCTCGTAATGGCGCATCAACATCTGTGCCTCGAGCTGCTTCATCGTCTCGACCACAACGCTGACAACGATCAGGACGCTCGTGCCACCCAGCTGCAGCCCCTGGGTGCCCGGAATCGCGGCGGTCACGAATAGGGGCAGGACGGCGAGGGACGCCAAGAAGAGAGCTCCGCCAAGCGTGATCCGATTCGTCACCCGCGCCAGGAACTCCTCGGTCGGCTTCCCGGGTCGGATGCCAGGGATGAACCCGCCGTTCTTGCGCAGGTAATCGGCGGTCTGATCCGGCTTGAACTGGAATGCCGTGTAGAAGTAGGTGAAGAAGACGACGAGCACGAAGTAGAGAGCGCCATAGACCACCGGATTGCTCTGGCTCAGGTTGCGGACCACGAACTCGGCGGCGCCGCGCACCCAGTCAATCGAGGAGGCAGTGAAGTACTGGGCGATCTGCGCAGGAAAGAGGAGGATGCTGATTGCGAAGATGATCGGGATGACGCCCGCCATGGTCACCTTCAGGGGCAGGTACTGGGTCGTCGCCTGGGTCATCCGCCGGCCGCGGATGCGGCTTGCGTACTGGACCGGGATCCGGCGCTGTCCCTCGTTGATGAAGACGACGCCGGCGATCACCACGATCGCGATCAGGATGAACGGGATGATCCGCAGCAGGCCGTCGGGGCCGGTCACGATCGGTGCTGCGCGGTGCGGGAGGCGTCCCACGATGCCGGCGAAGATGATGAAGCTGATGCCGTTCCCCAGGCCGCGCTCGCTGATGAGCTCGCCGAGCCACATCAGCAGAATCGTGCCGGCGGTGAAGCTGACCAGCAGGGAGATGGTCTGGAAGCTGAACAGGCCCGACTGCGGGATGACGCCGTTGGCGGAGAGGAGTACCGAGAAACCGTAGCCCTGGGCAAAAGCCATCGGCACGGTCAGCAGGCGCGTGTACTGGTTGATCCGGTTCCGACCGTATTCCCCCTCCCGCGCCAGCTCCTGGAGGCTCGGGATGACCCCCTGCATCAGCTGCATGATGATGCTGGCGTTGATGTACGGGTTCACCCCCATGCCGATGATGGAGGCAGTGGCCAGGCCGCCACCGGAGAAAAGGTCGAGCAGGCCGAGCAGCTGGTTGGTGTTGAACAGGTTCGCCAGTTGTGTCTGGTTGACGTTCGGAACCGGGACGTTGGTCAGGGCGCGGAAGACGAGCAGGATCCCGAGCGTGAAGAGGATCTTTCGCCGGATGTCCGGTGCGCGGAACGCCTGGACCAGGGACTCGATCACCTCAAGACTCGCTCTCGGTTTCGGCCTCGTCCGGCTCAGCAGCCTCGTCCGGGCCTGAGGCCTCTGCGCCCGCGCCGGTGGCCTCGGCCTTTTCGCTCGTGGGTTCCCCGTTCGTCTCCGCATCCGACGCGTCCGAAGCCGCCGCCTTCCGGGCGCGCCTGGCGATCCGGGCTGCCGGCTCCGAGGCTGGCGCCGACTCGGGCTCGAACTCGAGCGGGGTACCATCAGGCCAGCTGATCAGCTGTGCCGTGCTCCCGGCCTCGGCGAGCTTCGCGAGCGCCGAGCGCGTGAAGGCGTGCGCATGGATCGTCACGCCGCGCGGCGCGTCGCCGCCTCCCAGGATCTTGACGGGCATCGGCCTCGTCTTCTGGTCGCGCAGGAGCTGATCGTGGCGCAGCACGTCGGGGGTGATCAGGGTCCCGGCCGCCGCCTCGCTGAGCCGCCCGAGGTTGAGGGCGGCGTACTCGACGCGGAATCGATTCGTGAAGCCGTGCAGCTTGGGCGTACGCACGTGGAGAGGCGTCTGCCCGCCTTCGAACCAGGCGGGAATGCCACCTCCAGCACGCGACTTCTGACCCTTCGTGCCGCGCCCCGCGGTCTTGCCGCGGCCGGAGCCGTGGCCCCGCCCGAGGCGCCTCGAGGGCTTGTGTGAACCGGAGTTGGGCCTGGGATCGTGCAGCTTCATCTAGGCCTCCCCCTCGCGGGCCGGTTTGGCCGATGGCTCCTCGATGCGCACCAGGAAGGCGACTCGGCGCAGCATCCCTCGGTTGGCAGGCGTGTCCGCGATCTCGACCCGCTGCTGCATCCGATGGAGGCCCAGGGCCCGAATCGTGCCACGCGCACCGGCCTTGTGGCCGATCGTCGACTTCACCCACGTGACGTGCAGGGTCGGCCCGGCGGTGGTTGCCTTGCGCCTGGCGGCGACGCGCTTGGCGGCGACGCGCTTGGCGGCTACGCCCTTAACGGCCACGGCCGCCTCCCTGCCCGAATGCCGGCGCGGGCCGCTCGACGTACTCGTGCGGCCGACGCGATGCCTCGGCGCCTCGCTTGCCGAGTAGCTTCTCCGCGGTCGTGCCGCGGCTCAGCGCGATGTCGTCGGCGGAGCGAAGGGAGCGGAGCGCCTCGATCGTGGCGCGCACGACGTTGACGGGGTTGTTGCTGCCCATCGACTTGGAGAGCAGGTCGCGAATGCCGGCCGCCTCCACCACGGAGCGCACCGAGCCGCCGGCGATCACGCCGGTTCCCGGTGAGGCGGGCCGCAGCAGGACTGTACTGGCCCCGAAGTCGACGCTGACCCGATGCGGAATCGAGGTGCCGACCAGGGGCACCCTGACCAGGTGCTTCTTGGCATCTTCGACGCCCTTGCGGATCGCCTCGGGGACCTCGCCGGCTTTGCCGAGCCCGGCGCCGACAATCCCGTTTCCGTCGCCGACCACCACCACCGCGCTGAAGCTGAAGCGCCGGCCGCCTTTGACGACCTTCGCCACGCGGTTGATCTGGACGACTTTCTCCTCGAGATTGAGCTTGGTTGGATCGATTCGAGCCATGCTTCCTCCGCTACAGGTCGAGGCCGCCCTCGCGGGCGCCCTCGGTGAGCGAGCGAACCCGCCCGTGATATCGGTACCCACCGCGGTCCACGACCACGGAGCTGACGCCGGCCGCCTTCGCACGCTCGGCGAGCGCGCGACCCACGGAGCGGGCCGAGTCGACCTTGCCGCTGCCGGCGGCGAGGGTCGCCTCGCGACTCGAGGCGGATGCCAGCGTGCGCCCACTGCGATCGTCGATCACCTGGGCATAGATGTACCTGGTGCTCCGGAAGATCGAGAGCCGCGGCCGGCCCGGGCTGCCGACGATGCGGAGGCGGATGCGGGAGTGGCGCTTTCGGCGGAGCGCGTCGCGCGAGGCCTTGTTGATCATTACTTGGCTCCCCCGACCTTGCCGGCCTTGCCCGCCTTGCGCAGGATCTGCTCGCCAGCGTACCGAATCCCCTTCCCCTTGTAGGGCTCAGGCTTGCGGCGCGAGCGGATGTAGGCTGCGGTCTGCCCGACCAGCTCCTTGTCGGCGCCCACCACGGCCAGCCGGGTGGGGGTCTCGACCTGGAAGCTGATCCCGTCCGGCGGATCGACTTCGACCGGATGCGAGTACCCGAGCGCCAGCACCAGCTTGGTGCCCTGCAGCTGGGCGCGATAGCCGACCCCGCTGATCTCGAGCCCCTTGCTAAATCCGGTGGTCACTCCGACCACCATGTTGTTGACCAGTGTCCGGGTGAGCCCGTGCAGCGCCCGATGGCGCGGCTCGTCGCTCGGCCGCAGCACGCGCAGCTCGCCGTCGCTGCGCTCGACAACCATCTCGGGATGGATCTCGCGCTGCAGCGTCCCGAGCGGTCCACGGACGCTCAGGCTCGCCCCTTCCTGGGTCACCTCCACGCCCGACGGGAGCGGGATCGGCATCCGACCGATGCGTGACATCGCGTTCGCTCCTTACCAGACGTAACAGAGGACCTCGCCGCCAAGGTTCAGCTTCCGGGCGCTCTGCCCGGTCATGATCCCGCGGGAGGTTGACAGGATGGCCGTGCCGAGCCCGCCGAGGACGCGAGGGATCTCGGTCTTGCGGGCGTAGACCCGCAGGCCAGGCTTGCTGATCCGCTTCAGGCCGCTCACCACCGGGGTCCGTCCCTCGACGTACTTGAGCTGGATGGTCAGCAGCTCCTGCACGCCATCCTGGCTCGTCGCGTATGACTCGATGAACCCCTCGTCCACCAGGATCCGCGCAATGTCGCGCTTGATCCGGGACGACGGCAGGGTCAGCTCGCGATGCCGCGCCAGGCTCGCATTGCGAATGCGGGTCAGCATGTCGGCGATCGGGTCAGTCACATTCATGTTTGCTACTCGTCTCCTCGGCGGTGGTTCGCCCTGGTTCCGGTGGGCACCGGCGCCTGCCGCTGATGGGGCCGCACGGGAGCGGCCGATTGATCGTCTCGAGCTACCAGCTCGACTTAGTCACGCCGGGCAGCTGGCCTTCGAGGGCCCGCTCCCGGAAGCAGATGCGGCACAGCGCGAAACGCCGCATGAAGCCACGCGGACGTCCGCACACCGCGCAGCGGTTGTGTTGCTGGACCGGGAAGCGCGGCTTGCGCTGCGACTTCGCGATCATCGACTTCTTGGCCACTCGAATCCTCCGCTAGCTGGCCTGGAACGGCATGCCGAGGAGCTGCAGGAGCTTGAGCCCCTCCTCATCGGTCTTGGCAGTGGTGACGATGCTGATCTCCATTCCCCGCAGCCGATCGATCTTGTCGTAGTCGATCTCGGGATAGACGAGCTGCTCACGCAGCCCGAGGCTGAAATTTCCGCGCCCGTCGAACGAGCCGCGGCTGATCCCCCGGAAGTCGCGGATGCGCGGCAGGGCCAGGCGCATCGTCCGTTCCAGGAAGTCGTACATGCGCTGGCCGCGGAGCGTCACCTTGGCGCCGATCGGCATCCCGGTGCGAAGCCGGAACTGGGCGATCGAGCGCTTTGCCTTGGTGACGATCGGCTTCTGGCCGGTGATCTGGGTCAGGTCGCCGACAGCCGCATCGAGCGCCTTGGCGTTCTGGATCGCCTCCCCCAGGCCAATGTTGACGATCACCTTTTCAAGCCGCGGGATCTGCATCAGATTGACGTAGCCGAACTCGCGTCGCATCGCCGGCGCCACCTCGTCGAGGTAGCGACGACGGAGCCCGCCGCTCGGGGCGGCAGCCCCGCCTGAGCCGGTCGCCACGGCCGTTGGCGCCTCGGCCGCGGGCTTCGTGGCAGCCGCGCGGCGCGAAGCACCCGCAGCCGCCTTCGGAGCCGTCGGCTTCTTTGGCGCAGCCGCCTTCGACGCAGCCTTGCGCTTGGTCGGTCCGTCGCTCACTTGGCCTCCTCCATCTGCTCGCCGCAGTGCTTGCAGACGCGGACGCGATGCGTGCCGTCTTCGAGGAGCTGGTGCGACACCCGGGTCGGAAGATCGCAGCGTGGGCAGACGACCTGCACGTTGCTCAGGTGGAGCGGCACCGGCAGGTCCAGGATCCCCGCCTGCTGCGTCCGCGACTTCGGGCGCTGATGTCGCTTGGCCATGTTGATGCCCGGGACCACCACGCCGAAGCCCCGCTTGGTGCGCTCGATCCGCTCGACCACGCCGCGCTTGCCGCGGTCCTTGCCCGCCAGCACGACCACCGTGTCGCCCTTCCGAACGTTCATCTCACAGCACCTCCGGGGCAAGCGACACGATCTTCATGTAGTTGCGCTCGCGCAGCTCGCGGGCGACCGGCCCGAAGATGCGGGTCCCCCGCGGGCTGCCCTGCGGCGTGATCAGCACCGCGGCGTTCTCGTCGAAGCGAATGTGGCTGCCATCGGGGCGGCCGTACTCCTTGGTGGTGCGCACGATCACGGCGCGGACCACCTCGCCCTTCTTGACGCCGGTGTTGGGCAACGCCTGCTTGACGCTGGCCACGATCGTGTCGCCGACTTCGGCGGTATCGCTGCTCGAGCGCCCGATGACGGTGATGCACATCAGCTCGCGGGCACCGCTGTTATCGGCCACGCGCAGCCTGGTGTACTGGCGGATCATGCGGTGTCCACCATCTCCTCGCCTGAGCCACGAGCGACCACCTCGATGACCCGCCAGCGCTTCTCGCGCGAAAGCGGCCGGCTCTCCTCGATGCGCACCGTGTCGCCGACGTGCGCCGAGTTCTCCTCGTCGTGCGCCTTGAACTTGCTCGACAGCCGGACCACGCGCTTGTAGATCGGGTGCCTGCGCAGCCGCTCCACGCTGACCACCACGGTCTTGTCCATCTTGTCGGAGATGACGCGTCCGACTTTGGTGCGGCGCTTGCCTGCCATCAACTGGCCTTCTCGACGGCAGCCGCAGCGTCTTCCGCCGCGTGCTGTCGCTCGGTCATGACGGTCAGGATGCGGGCGATCCGCCTGCGGGTGGCGGGCAGCCGGCTGTAGTTCTTCTCCTGGCGAGTGGCCAGGTCGAAGCGGATCTTCCAGAGCTCCTGTTTGGCATCCACCAGGGCGCTCTCCAGGTCGAGGTCCGACAGCCCGCGGATCTCATTGATGTCCATGCTCATGCGCCTTCCTTGGCAACGAACTTGGTTTGAATCGGCAGCTTGTGGCTGGCCAGCCGCATCGCCTCGCGCGCGACGTCCTCTGGCACGCCCGACATCTCGAACATGACGCGTCCGGGCTTCACCACCGCCACCCAGTGGTCTGGGGCACCCTTGCCCGATCCCATCCGGACCTCGGCCGGCTTCTTGGTGACCGGCTTGTCGGGGAACACTCGGATCCAGATGCGGCCTCCCCGCTTGATGTGGTGGGTCATGGCGCGCCGCGCAGCCTCGATCTGGCGGCTCGTCAGCCAGCACACCTCCTCCGCCATCAGCCCGAACTCGCCGAAGCTGACGGTGGTGCCGCCCTTGGCCATGCCACGGCGGCGGCCACGCTGGACCTTGCGGTGCGTGACGCGCTTGGGGAGGAGCATCCTCAGGCCTCCTCGCCGGCAGCAGCGGTTGCCGTCTCGGCGGCAGCCGGCGTGGCGGTGCGGGTGCGGCTTCGCGTCGTTCGCGGGCGTGGCTCGCGCGGCTCGGTGCGCGCCGAGCCGGGCCGCTCTCCGAGCTGATCGCCACGATAGACCCAGACCTTGACGCCGATCCGTCCGTACGTGGTCCGGGCGTGGACGACCCCGTAGCTGATGTCGGCGCGCAGCGTGCCGAGCGGGATGCGCCCTTCCTTGTCCCATTCGGTGCGGCTCATCTCGCCTCCCCCGAGGCGCCCCGAGACCTGGATCTTGACCCCTTTGGCGCCCGCCTTGATCGTCCGCTGCACGGTCTGTTTGACCGCCTTGCGGAAGGCGATCCGACGCTCCAGCTGGCCGGCCACGTTCTGGGCGACCAGCACCGCGTCGAGCTCCGGCTGCAGTATCTCCTTGATCTCGAGCTTGACCTTCTTGTCGGTCAGCTTGCCGATCGAGGTGCGGAGCAGCTCAACGTTCTGACCGCCCTTGCCGATCACGATCCCGGGCTTGGCCGAGTGGACGGTCACGGTGACGTGGTTGATGCCGCGCTCGATCTCGACCTGGCTGACGCTGGCGTTCGACAGCTGCCTGGCGACCAAGGCCCGGATCTTCATGTCCTCCTGTAGGAGGGTGGCGTAATCGCGATCGGCGTACCACTTCGCCAGCCAGGGCTTGTTGATGCCGAGGCGGAAGCCGTACGGGTGAACCTTGTGACCCATCAGGACTCCTCTCGGTCGGCCACGGAAACGGTGATATGGCTGGTGCGCTTCAGGATGCTGAAGGTCCGTCCCTGCGCACGGGGACGGAACCGCTTGAGGGTTGGCCCCTCGTCGGCGGTGGCGCTCAGGACGCGGAGCTCATCGGCCGACAGGTTGAAGTTGTTCTCGGCATTGGCCGTGGCGCTCTTCAGGACCTTGGCCACGTCGCGAGCCGCCGCGTTGGGCAGGAAGCGGAGGATGGCGGCAGCCTCCTCGACCGGCTTGCCGGTGATCAGGTCAGTCACCAGGCGCACCTTGCGCGGACTGATGCGGATGTACTTGGCGGTGGCGACGACGCGCATCTGCAATTCCTACTTCAACGCCGTGGAGCGATCGGTGGCCTTGCCATGGCCGCGGTAGTGGCGCGTCGGGGCGAACTCGCCGAGCCGGTGGCCGACCATGTTCTCGGTCACGAATACCGGGACGTGGCGCTTGCCGTCGTGCACCGCGATGGTGTGCCCGATCATCTGCGGGAAAATCACGCTCGGGCGTGACCAGGTCTTCAGGACCTTCCGCTCGTTGTGCTTGTTCATCTCGTCGATGCGGCCGAGCAGGCGCGCATCGACGAACGGTCCCTTCTTGACGGATCGACTCATCGCGCTCTCCTATCCCCGTCCATACCGACGGCGGACGATCATCTTGCCGGTCGTCTTGTTCTTCCGCGTGCGCAGGCCCATCGCCGGCTTGCCCCAAGGGGTCTTCGGCGGCATGCCGGTCGGGGATTTGCCCTCGCCACCGCCGTGCGGATGGTCGCGAGGGTTCATGGCCACGCCACGGACCTCGGGCCGGCGGCCCATGTGACGGCTCCGCCCGGCCTTGCCGATGTTCTGGTTCTCGTGCTCCAGGTTGCTCACCTGGCCGACCGTGGCCATGCAGTTGGCGCGCACCCGACGCACCTCGCCGGAAGGGAGCCGGATGGTCGCCATCTCTCCCTCTTTGGCGAGCAGCTGCGCGCTGCTGCCGGCGCTGCGCACGATCTGGCCGCCGCGCCCGGCGACCATCTCGACGTTGTGGATCTGCGTGCCAAGGGGCATCCGCGCCAGCGGCAGCGCGTTGCCGACCCGGGCCTCGGCGTCGTCGCCGGAGACGACCACATCGCCGACCCCCAGGCCATGCGGCAGCAGCATGTAGCGCTTGTCGCCATCGGCGTAGTGCAGGAGGGCGATCCGCGCCGACCGATTGGGGTCGTATTCGACCGTGGCGATCGTGCCAGGCACGCCGGCCTTGTCGCGCTTCCAGTCGATCACGCGGTAGAGGCGCTTCTGGCCCGAGCCCTGGTGTCGAACCGTCAGCTTGCCCTGGCTGTTGCGCCCGGCGTTGCGAACCAGGCGCTCCGTGAGTGGCTTGTGCGGCTGATCGGCAGTGATCTCATCGAAGGTCGACCGCGTCATCTGTCGCATCCCGGGGCTGGTGGGTCGGTATTTGCGGAGTGGCATGACCTACACGGCCTCGAAGAGTTCGATCTTCTGGCCGGCGGCGATGGTGACGATCGCCTTGCGCCAGCCGGGGACGGTGCCCAACGTGCGGCGGCCGCGCCGCTTCTGCTTGGGCTTCACCCACATGACCCGGACGCCGATCACGGTTACCTTGAACTCCGCCTCGACGGCGTCCTTGATCTGGAACTTATTCGCGTCACGTCCGACCGCGAAGGTGTAGTTGTTGCGTTCGGTCTCGGCGACGCTCTTCTCGCTGATCACTGGGCGCACCAGGATGTCATGGATGCTGATCTCGCTCACGCGTACATCTCCTGCGCCCGGGCGAGGGCGTCGCTGGTGAAGATGATCGTGTCCGCCGCGAGCAGGTCAACCACGTTCAGGCTGTCGGCCAGCAGCACCCGTACCTCAGGCAGATTGCGGCACGAAAGCTCGACCAGCGGATCGCGACCCGCGAGGACGACCAGCACCTTCCCGTCGGCCTTCCAGGCCGCGAGGCGCTCGGCGAATGCCTTGGTGCCGATCTCGTCCAGGCCGAACCCCTCCACCACGCGCAGCGCGCCATCGGCCGCCTTGCCGCTCAGGACGCCCTGTAGCGCAGCGCGCCGCATCTTGGCCGGCATCCGCAGCTCGTAGCCGCGCGGATGGGGACCGAACACGACGCCGCCGCCCTTCCACTGCGGGGCGCTGCGGGTCCCCTGCCGTGCGCGGCCGGTCCCCTTCTGGCGCCACGGCTTCTTGCCGCCGCCTCGCACCCGGCCGCGGGTCAGCGTGTCGGACGTTCCGAGCCGCTGTCCCGCGAGCTGGCGCACCACCGCCTGGTGGATGAGCCCCTCGTTGACGATGGCGGCGAAGAGAGACGGCGCTAGGTCGACCTTGCCCTTCTCCTTGCCGCTTACGGTGAGGATCGGTGCGTTCTGCATCGTCACTTCGCCTTCTGGACCAGCAGGACGGCGTTGCGAGCCCCGGGTACCGCTCCCTTGACCAGGATCAGGTTCCGCTCGGCGTCGATCTTCACAACCTCGAGCTTCTTGACGGTCACCTGGTCGTCGCCCATGTGGCCGCCCATCCTCGTCCCGCGAAAGACGCGACCCGGCGTCGTGCCCGCCCCGATTGATCCCGGCTGGCGGATGTTGGTCGAGCCATGCGTCTTGGGTCCGCGCTTGAAGTGATGCCGCGCGATCGTGCCGGTGAAGCCATGGCCCTTGCTGGTGCCGGTCACGTCGACCAGGTCACCGGCAGCGAAGAGGCTCACGTCGAGCTGCTGGCCGGCTTCGTAGCCCTCGGTCGACTCGACCCGGAACTCGCGAACGCGACGGGGCCGCTGCAGCTCCTTGTCGAGCTCCTTGAATTGGCCTGCGACTGGCTTGCTCATCCGCTTGGCCGTCCCGGCGCCGACCTGCAGGGCGGCATAGCCGTCCTGCTCCGGCGTCCGGAGCCGCGTGATGCTGTTGGGCGTGGCCTCGATGACGCTCACCGGCACGACGCTCCCGTCGGTGCCGAAGATGCGCGTCATGCCGAGCTTGCGCCCAATCAGTCCTGCAGCCACTTGCTCTCTCGTTCCCCGCTCACATCTTGATTTCGATGTCGACGCCTGCAGCCAGGCTCAGGCGCATCAGCGCATCCACCGTCTTGGTCGACGGGTCGATGATGTCGATCAGCCGCTTGTGGGTCCGGATCTCGAACTGCTCACGGCCATCCTTATGCACGAACGGGCCGCGGATGACGGTGTACTTCTCGATCCGGGTCGGCAGCGGGACCGGCCCCGCAATGGCGGCGCCGGTCCGCTGGGCGGTCTCCACGATCTGCTCGGCCGACTGGTCGAGCAGCTTGTGGTCGT
>JBDTQD010000046.1:0-11752 GCA_039932375.1 Chloroflexota bacterium
ACCGCTTCGAGGATGCCTCCGCGCTGCTCGCAGCAGCGGGCGTGGTTCAGGCGGCTGCGCCGCTGCTATTCGTTGTAGAGCCGCTCTTCGATAAGCTTTTCGGCGGTGACCCGACCGCTCGGGTCAAAGCAGCTGAACTCGAACAGCTTCTCGTATTCCAGGTCGACGTTGTCCTGGCCGCCGCGGTTCTTCTCGACCGTGGCCACCACCCAGTCGCGGTAGCGCTGGGCCTGGTAGGGGTTGAACTCGATGTTCACCTTGGCGACGATGTGGTACTTGTCGTTCAGGATCAGGATGATGTCGCTCTCGTAGTTGATGGCGCTACTACCCCGCAGGTGATGGTTCCGCAGGCGCTTCGCCTTCAGCCCCTCGCGGTCGGCGGCGACGATCGCGACCACCGGGATCTCGAGTGCCAGGGCGATGTCCTTGAGCCCACCGACGATCCGCGTCACCTTCTCGGTCTCCTCGGTCGGCTCCGGGATGACCGGCACCTTCTGGAGGTAGTCGACGAAGAGGACGAGGCGCCGCCCCTCTGGCCCGCGGTGCTCGGCGACGAGCTCGCGCAGGTTGTCGATGGTCGAGCCGGTGGCGGTGCCACGCATGAGGAACAGGTTGCTGCCATACCGAGCGATGCGCTCCAGGGAGGGACGCAGCCGGGGGTTCGTGCCGAGCTTGGCGCGCTGCCCCGCCTCGACGGCGGCGGCGTAGCTCTGCATGACCTCTTTCTTGACGTCCTGGATCTTCACGGCGCCCGTCTTGGAGGGGAGATTGGTGAGCGCCGACTCCATCGCGATCAGGCGCTGGATCAGGTACTCCTCCTCGTGCTCGAAGCAGACGTAGAGCGCAGTCGCCTGGCCCGATGCGGCCATGTTGCGGGCCATCTGAAGCGCCATGGTGGTCTTGCCCGCTCCCTGCGCGCCGCCGATCAGCATCAGCTCACCCGGTCGCAGCCCTCCACCGATCGTCTTGTCGAGGGGCACGAAGCCGGTGGCGATCGGCTGGAACTCGTCGACCTTGCCCGACGCGATCCGCTCGTTCAGGTTGGTCAGCACGTCCAGCGCCGATCGTGGAGCGAGTTGACCGGCACCGCCGCTCACGCGCCAGTCGGCGGCGGCCGGCTCGACGTCGGCGAGGGGGTCGCTGGTCGGATCGTCAATCATCTGTGGCGCGGCTCCTCAACACGATCGGTGGGGGCATGGTGACCATGCGCAACGATCGCGAGTATACGACCCGGCCCCCGGGCTTCGGAATGGTCCGAAAGGGCTACCCCGACCGATCACCGCAGGGCGCTCGTGTCGACGACCTCGAAATCGGCGCCGGTGATCTCGTTGAATGCGTGGAGCTGATCGTCGTTCCAGCGCGCGTCCGGCGCGCCGGTGACGTACCACGGCGAGCCGTTGTCGGCGAGGATCATGCCGTAGCGCTTCAGGGCGGTGAGGACGACCTTCGTCTGCGGGCCGAAGCCGCTGATGTCGACCGACGCCTTGAGGCGGACTCGGAGCCCCATCGGCGGCAGCGAGGCCGAGTTGCTCGCGCCGGCATCATGGCGCGCGGGATAGATGTGGGCCGTGCGGGTCTGGGGTGCGGTGAAGCGGAGGGCGTGCAGGATCGCACCGCTCGCGACCTCGTCGTATCGGGCCAGGCCGGGCAGGATCGGCAGGCCGGCGGCATCGGCGCTGGTCCAGCCATCGGGCCGGAGCGCATTCGAGCGCAGGTTCCAGATCGCCCCGGATCCGGCGTTCCAGGCACCGCCGCTCCTCGCCGCCGCGTACAGCTCGAAGAGCATGCAGGCCGATTTGTCCCAGAGGAGCATGTGGCGATCGCTTCCGCCCTCGATCTGCGGCGCGGCGGGAATCGGGTACGGGCCGGGGTCCGACTCATCGGCGTAGCCGAAGCTGACCGCGGCGCGAGGCGTCGACGGGCCGACGACATTGAACGGGATGCCGTAGCCGGTGGCGCTGAAATCGGGGTGCAGGCCGGCGTTCAGACCGATCGTGCCGATCAGGGTCTGCGAATTGGCCGCAACCGGCAGCGTGGAGATGTCCCGGTTCCAGACGTTCGACGGCGGGAAGAGCGGGCACGGCACGCCCGGGACGGGCGCGGCAGCCTTGGTGGGCTTGGCGCTCACGACCGGAGTCGGGGCGGCGGGTTTGGGGGTCGGAGCAGGTGTTGGCTCGGCTGTCGGGGCGCGCGTGGCAGGCGCCGGAGGCTCTGCGCTATTGGAAACCTCGGCCGCGACATCGTGGATCATCGGCGTTGCATCGGCGCCAACCGATGGACCGGCGCTCGGCGTAAGCGATTGCCTGGCCGTGGGCGCAAGGGAATCGGGCAGCATGACGAACGCCGTCATGCCCAGCGTAAGCACGACCATGGCCACCGCGCCGAGAGCGAGAAGGCGAAAGTGCGGCACTCCGACCAGCCTCCGTGGCCGGCCGGCGGAGGTCAATGGGACCGATGGTCAGCCCGGCCCCATACCCTCAGCGGGGAACGCGCGCTCGATGTCGTCCAGGTGCTCCCTGCGATGGCTCGCGCGGGCCAGGTTCAACGGCGGGCTTGATCCGCCGAATCAGGCCGGCTGCGCCGCTGGCTTCCTCGAACGCTTCGACTTCGGCTGGGCGGCCGGCGCGTCCGGAGCCTCGCCAGCGCCGACCTCGCCGACCCGTCGCGGAGTGGGTCCGGTCGAGCCGCGCGGCGGCAGGACGCCGGCGAAGAGCGACTCGAACTCATCGGACTCGATCGTCTCCTTCTCGATCAGGAGCGCGGCGAGCTTGTCGAGCACCTCGCGCTGCGCGGTCAGCGCGTCCTTGGCTCGCTGGTAGGCGCGGTCGATGATTGCGCGAACCTCGGCATCGATCTTGGCGGCGATCTCGTCGGAGTAGTTGCGCTGCTCGCTGATCTCGCGGCCCAGGAAGATCATCTCGTCCTTCTTGCCGAAGGTCAGCGGGCCGAGCTCCTCGCTCATGCCGTACTGGGTGACCATCGCGCGAGCCAGGCCGGTCGCCTTCTCGATGTCGTTGCTGGCGCCGGTGGTGGTGTCGCCGAAGACGATCTCCTCGGCCACGTGCCCGCCCAGCATGCCGGCAAGCTTGTCCTCGAACTCGGACTTGGAGTGGAGGTATCGGTCCTCCGAAGGGAGGCTCATGGTGTAGCCGAGCGCCATGCCACGGCTCACGATCGTGACCTTGCTGACTGGGTCGCATTTCGGCAGCACCCGCTGCACGACGGCGTGCCCGCCCTCGTGATAGGCGATGATCGTCTTCTCCTCGGGGGAGATCAGGCGGCTGCGCCGCTCCGGGCCGGCGACGACCCGGTCGACCGCCTCGTTGAAGTCGCTCGGGGCGACCGACTTCTTGTTGTGGCGCGCGGCCAGGATGGCCGCCTCGTTGACGAGGTTGGCGAGGTCCGCTCCCGAGAATCCGGGCGTGCGACGCGCCAGCTCATCGAGGTCGACCGTCTTGTCGAGTGGCTTGCCCTTGATGTGCACGTTCAGGATCTCGCGCCGCCCCTTGATGTCGGGCCGGTCGAGGACCACCTGGCGGTCGAATCGGCCCGGGCGCAAGAGCGCTGGGTCGAGGACATCCGGCCGGTTGGTTGCGGCCACCACGATTACGTTTGTGTTCGTGTCGAAGCCGTCCATCTCGACCAGGATCTGGTTCAGGGTCTGCTCGCGCTCGTCATGGCTGCCGCCCAGGCCGGCGCCGCGCTGGCGGCCGACCGCGTCGATCTCGTCGACGAAGACGATGCACGGCGAGTTGCGCTTGGCCTGCTCGAAGAGGTCACGCACGCGCGAGGCACCGACTCCCACGAACATCTCCACGAACTCAGAGCCGGAGATGGAGAAGAATGGGACTCCCGCCTCGCCTGCCACGGCGCGGGCGAGCAGGGTCTTGCCGGTGCCGGGCGGGCCGACCAGCAGCACGCCACGCGGGATGCGCGCACCCAGCGAGTTGAACTTCTCGGGGTACTTCAGGAACTCGACCACCTCGGTCAGCTCCTGCTTCGCCTCGTCGACTCCGGCCACGTCGTTGAAGGTGATGACCGTCTTGTTGCCCAGGAACATGCGCGCGCGGCTCTTGCCAAAGCTCATCGCCTGGTTATTGGTCCCCTGCGCCTGGCGCATCATGAAGAAGATGAAGCCGCCGATCAGAAGCACCGGCAGGAATGCCGTGATCAGCAGTCCGAGCCACTGCCCCGCGGCGCTCTCCTCGACCGCGGAGTAGTCGATCGGGCACGAGCCAGGGTCGCTGCTGCCGGCGGCGGCGCAGACCTCTTCGCGGACGTTGACGAACTGGGACGAGACGACAACGGTCTTCGGATCCTGCTTGTCGTTCTTGAGGACGACGCTGAGGCGCGTCCCGTCCTGGGTGACCGAGGTCACCATACCCGGGGTGGCGGCGTCCTTGAGGAGCTGGGTGTAGGTGTAGGGGGCGGTCTGCTTGCTGTCGACGAAGTAGGTCCACGCCAGCGCCAGTCCGAAGACGGCAAGCACGACGATGACGACGCTGTTACGGACGAGTCGGCTGCTCAACGTAGCTCTCTTCTAGTCACGGGGGTGCGGATCGGCCGCCGATCGCTCTCGCCTCGACAGCCCCTCTGCGCCTGCGCGCAGGCCGGGCCAGTATAGGTGCCGACCGCCTGGGCGAACAAACGGGCCATCCGGGCCATGACCGATGGTGGCCTGGCGGCCACTACTCCTAGTACGCGGCCGGGTACGAGACGGCTCCCTCCAGCCGAATCCGTCGCTCCCTGACCGATGCGCTTCTTCCGCCGCCCAGCTCGATGCTGACCCCGCCGCGTTCCCCCTCAGCCGCCTCGAGGACCGCCTCAATACGCTCTGCGGAAATCGGCGGGTCGCCTAGGGCAAGACGCAGCATGCGACGGCCGAGGGCTCGGGCGGGCGGCTGGTGCCAGTCGATCGAGGCGTCTTCAGCGTTCTGGCGCGTCGCCAGCTCGGCCGCGGCCATGGCGTTGAGCAGGTCGTCGTCGTCGGCCGCCAGCCTGGCGAAGCGGGTCAGGGCTTCCACCACCGCCGGGTTGAGCCGCTCCATGGCCGGCAGCAGGTCACTGCGGACGCGGTTGCGGGCATGCGCGCTGTCTGCGTTCGACGGATCGATGGCGTAGGCGATTCCCGCCACATCAAGTGCGGCTCGCAGGGTTGCGCGGCGGGCATCGAGGAGCGGCCTGACGATCCGACCACGCCTCGCCGGAATGCCGCGCACCCCGCGCAGGCCGCTGCCGCGGGCGAGGCGGAGCAGGATCGTCTCGGCGTTATCGTCGGCGGTGTGGGCCGTGGCGATCAGCGCGTGAAGGCCATGCGCCGCGGCTACCTCCTCGAGGAAGCGGTAGCGGGCCTGCCGACCGGCATCCTCGAGCGAGCGATGCTCAGTGGCCGCGAGCGCTGCGACGTCGGTTCGATGCACATCGGCAGGCAGGCCGAGTTCGGCGGCTGCGGCGGCGACCCGGGTCGCCTCGTCCGAGGAGCTCTTGCGGAGGGCGTGGTCGAGGTGCGCGACGGTCAGGTGCCACCCACGAGCCGGGGCCAGCTTGGCTGCACCGTGCAGGAGCGCGGTCGAATCCGGGCCGCCGGAGACGGCGAGCACGATCGCGGCGCCATCGGTGATACCAAGGCTGGTCGCACCTTTGGTGAGCGCCTCCGTGATGGGCTGTAGCGGGTCGTCACCGCCTGGACCTGGGCTACGGCGCGGCTCTGCTTCTGGGGGCGCAGGCTCATTGGCCCGGGGGATCATGCGCGCGGTGGCGAAGGGAGCCCCAGCGCCTCGCGCATGCGCGCGGCAGAGGTGAGATTCCCTTTCGCCTCGTACAGGGCCAGCGCCTCCCGGCGCACCTCGCCAGCCGCCTTGGCCTTGCCGCCAGCGACCAGCACGTCAGCCAGCAAGGCACCGGCATCCGCGCGGGCGTTCGGGCTGTCTGTCCGCGTCGCAAACTCGAGCGCCGCGGTCGCGAGCTGCTCCGCCCGCCCGTGATCGCCGCGTCCGGAGGCGACCAGCGCGAGGGCCTGACGCCAGACGATCTGAGTCATGACATCACCAGCGGTGGTCGCGTCGCGCGCAAGGAACGCATTCCGCTCGGCGTCGTCGAGCTGCCCAACCCGGGCAACGGCGATCCCGAGTTGCCCGGCGAGCGTGGAGAGCATTCCCTTCTCGCCCATCCGCTCAAGCGTTTCTGCGCCTTCGCGCATCTCCGCGATCGCCTCGTCGTATTGCCCAGCCATGGTGAGCGCCTCACCGATCTGCATCGCGGTCGCGGCGCGAAAGAGCTCCATTCCAAGCTCACCCAGGGCAGCGCGCCCGGCACGCATCGCCTGCAACCCATCCTCGACGTGCCCAGCCATCACGAGCATGACGCCGATGACCATCTGCGCCGGCTGTAAACGAATGACGCGTCCCTCGTCTTCGGCAACCGCACGCACCTTCTCGAGCGCCTCGGGCACCGGCGTTGGACCCATCCACCATGCGGTGCAGAGGCTCATGAGCGACGTTCGCCGAATGTGATCGTCGCCGATCGCCTCGGCGGCTGCGAGGGCGCGCTCCTGGGCCTCGATCACGCTCGTCCACTGACACTCGATGAGCCTCAGCTCGGCGCGCAAATCCCAAACGTGCGCCAGGCCAAGCTGGTCACCAGCCTTCTCGAAGACGGGCTGCGCGGCGTCTAGCATCGCTTCCAGCCGGCTCCAGTCGTACGCGGGGTCGCGCATTCCGCGGGCATGTTCGAGCTGAATTCGGGAGCGGAGTGCGACCCCGCTATGTCCGTGCTTGTCGGCGATGTCGCGCGAGGCCTCGAAGAGCCGCTCCGCTTCATCGAGTTCGCCACCGAAATAGGCGATCCCTGCAAGCGTCGCGAGGACCGTCGCATACCGCGCGTCAGCAGGCTTCAATAACGGCAGGAGGCTGCTGAAGATCGATTGGGCCGACCGCACGTCGCTGCGGCCATAGGCACGCCGTCCAACGGCGGTCAGCCGCTCGATCGCCCGCTCGCCGATGGCATCTGTCTCTGGGCTGTCGGGATTGAGCTCACGGCAGTAGAGATACGCCTGCTCCAGGTGATACCCGACGATCTCGTCGTATGCCATCCGACCCTCGCCGGCGGCCGACACAAGCCAGTCCGCGAACCGCTCGTGAAGATCTGCCCGCACCTCCTTCGAGAGCGCGTTGTATGCCGCATCACGGATGAGCAGGTGACGAAAGCGGTACACGTCATCGTCCGGGCTGGATTGGTCGGGCCGAATGAGCTCCTTGCGCACCAGGGCCAGCAGGTCGCGCTGCACGCTGGGTCGGACCCTCGCACTCGAGAGCTCTGCGATCGCTGCCTGCTCGAAGACCTTCCCCACCACCGAAGCTCGCCCGATCACGTCGCGCTCCGCCTCGTTGAGCCGATCCAGGCGGGCGGCCAACAGGGCGCTGACGCTGGGTGGCACCTCCAGCGCCGAGAGATCGCCCGCGACCTGCCAGCTGCCGCCGTCATCTGAGCGCTGCAAGAGGCCGTCGTCCACGAGCATGGCAATCAGCTCCTCGACAAAGAGCGGATTCCCCTCTGCCGCCTGAGTGACGCGCTCGGTCAGCTCCTCCGACAGTCCGACGCTCCCCAGCAGCTTGTCGACGAGCTGGCGCGACTCATCATCGCTGAGTGGCTCGAGCAGGATGGCGGTGGCATTCATCTTCCCGCCGCCCCAGGCAGGCCTGGCGTCGAGGAGGTCGGGACGGGCCAGGCACAGCAGCAGGATCGGCGCCGCTCGCGACCAGTCCGCGACATGCTCCAGCAGGTCGAGGAAGGTCGGCTCGGCCCACTGGATGTCGTCGACGAGGAGGACCAGGGGCGACTCCCGCGCCCGGCTCTCCATCAGCTTGCGGAATGCCCAGGCCACTTCTTCCGGTGTTGCTGCGGCCTCCGACAGGCCGATGGCGCCGGCGATCTGTTCGGCGATGAGATCAGCGCGCTCATGTCCGGTCACGAGGGCATGGATCTTGGAGACGGCGTCTGCGGGCGCGTCGGCATCGGTGATTGAGGCTGCCTCGCGGACGACCTCGCGCAGCGGCCAGTAGGTGATGCCGTCACCGTAGGGGAGGCATCGGCCCCGATAGACCGTGGCACGGTCGCGTTGACCGGCTAGGAATTCCGCGACGAGACGCGATTTCCCCACGCCCGCCGGGCCGAGAACCGTGAAGAGGTAGGCCGACCGCTCGTCGATCGCCCGATCCAGAGCCTGGCTGAGCAGCGCCAGCTCGCGCTCCCGCCCGACCAGCGACGCGTCAAGGCGCCGCGCGTGACCGGCCGCGTCGGGGTCGACCGAGATGAGCCGGTGGGCACGCACCGCCTCAGTCTTTCCCTTCAGACGCAGCGACTCCGTCGCTTCAACGGTCACCGCGTCGCGGACCAGCTGATGCGTGCTCGCGCCGAGCAGGATCTCCCCCGGCGGCGCGGCCTGCTCAAGGCGGGCCGCGACGTTCACCGGGTCGCCCGTCACCATCGTCTGTCCGCTCGTCGGATCGCCGACGACGACCTCACCGGTGTTGACCCCGATGCGCACCGAAAACTCGATCCCACGCTCGGCCGCCACCGACTCGCTCAGGCCTGCCACGGCGTCACGAAGGTCCGCCGCCGCCCGGACCGCACGCAGCGCATCGTCCTCGTGCAGCACCGGGATCCCGAAGACGGCCATCACGGCGTCACCGATGAACTTCTCTACCGTCCCACCATGGCGTTCCATGACCTGGCGCGCCGCGTCGAAGTAGCGGCTCATCAGGCTGCGCATCGACTCAGGGTCGAGCTGCTCGCCCAGCGCCGTCGAGCCTGTGACGTCCGCAAACACGATTGTCACGGTCTTCCGCGACGGCTTCGGCGCGGGGGCGCTTCCCGCCAGCGCCGTGCCGCAGGTGAGGCAGAACCGCGCGCGCTCCGGGTTCTCCTCGCCGCAGTTCGAGCAGCGGATCATGGCGCGAGTCTACGGGGAGCGGCAAGATCGAGATGTTTGGTAGCGGAGGGCGGATTCGCGCCGGGGATGCGTCAGGCGTCCCATGTGTCCGTCGTTTCCCAATATGAGCCCGCATGAGCACCCGCGACAACCGAGTCTCAACGGGTACGGACGAGGGTACGGGCAGAGATACGGCGCCCGGTGGCCCGCGAAGGTCTGGTCGGTGGTCAGTCTGTGCAGGGCGCCGCGTGCATCGTCGACGGGAGTTACGATCCGGATCGCGGTCGAGGGGGCATCCGCACTGTTCATCGGCAACCCTCAGGTGTAGCGTCTTGAGCGGACGAATCGTCCGACCCCAAGAGGAGCCCCATGCACATTGCGTTCATGGCCATGAGCGGCGTGCGAGCAGCCAGTGACGAGCTGAACCGAATCGGCATGACCCTGCCGGGTTTCGTCGAACGCAGCAAGGTGATCGCCTCCTTGCCGAGCCTCTCGCTCCTGACCCTGGCAGGGATGACCCCGGACCGATTCGAGGTCAGCTACCACGAGATCGCGGACCTGCGGCTCGTGAACGAGCTGCCGGGCTGTGACGTGGTGGCGATTGCGTCGTACTCGGCGCAGATCAAGGATGCATACGCGCTATCAGACAGGTACCGAGCGATGGGCGTCCGCACGGTGCTCGGCGGCTTGCACGTGACGGCGCGTCCGGATGAGGCGCTGCAGCACGCGGACGCAATCGTCATTGGTGAGGGAGAGATCGGCTGGCCCGAGCTGCTTGACGATCTGGCGAGTGGAAGGCTGCAACGCATCTATGCGCCGAATGGCCGCGAGTTCAGCCTGGCCGATGCCCCCATGCCGCGCTTCGATCTCCTCAACATTGAGCGCTACAACCGTCTCACGGTGCAGACCCAGCGCGGCTGCCCCTGGCGTTGCGAGTTCTGTGCCGCGTCGATCCGGCTGACTCCGCTGTACAAGGTCAAGCCGGTCGACAAGGTGATCGCCGAGATTCGTGAGATCAAACGACTTTGGCCCCGCCCATTCGTCGAGTTCGCCGACGACAACACCTTTGTGCATCGCCGCCACAGCAAGGAGCTCCTGCGCGCGCTGGTCGGCGAAGGGATTCGGTGGTTCACTGAGACCGATATCTCCGTTGCCGACGATCCGGAACTGCTTGGGCTCATGCGCGAGGCGGGTTGCGCCGAGGTGCTGATCGGTCTCGAGAGCCCAATGGCGCGTGGGCTGGATGGTGTCGAGCTACGCAAGAACTGGAAACGCGGGCGGTTCGACGACTACCGGGCAGCGATCGAACGCATTCAGGCCCATGGTGTGGCAGTCAACGGCTGCTTCGTGCTCGGACTCGACGGCGACGGCCCAGAGGTCTTCGACGCAGTGGCCGATTTCGTGGCCGAGAGCGGCCAGTTCGACGTGCAGATTACGGTCATGACGCCATTCCCCGGCACACCCCTGTATGACCGGTTGCTGGCCGATGATCGGCTGCTGGAACCCGAGGCATGGGAGCGCTGCACGATGTTCGACGTCAACTTCCGGCCGTTGCAGATGTCGCCGGAGACGCTCCAGCACCAACTCGTTGAGCTCGGTCGGCAGCTCTACACGCCGGAGCAGCGCAAGGCGCGACGCAGCGCGTTCCACGCCCAACGCCGACGCTTCCTGCGAGAAGCCGGGGCACGGAGGAGAAGCGCATGAGCACTACCTACAAGACATTCTTTCTGGTCGCCGCCGTCTACGACATCGTGCTCGGGGCAGGCTTCTTCCTGTTCTACGCCCCGCTCTTCTCAGCGCTCAACGTCGCCTTGCCGAACAACATCTCGTACATCCACCTGACGGCGGCCTTCGTGATCGTCCAAGGAATCGGCTACTGGTTCGTTTACCAGGACCCCGATGCCAACCGTGGCATCGTCAAGCTGGGCGTGGTCTACAAGATCGCGTTCGCGGGGCTGTCCGCCTACTACGCGTTGATTGGGCAGCTGATCCATCCGGTATTCGGCCTTTTCGGGATCATGGATACGCTGTTCCTCTTCGGCTTCGTGATGTTCCTGATGAGCAGCCGCACGCGACAGCCGGCCTGATTGGCCAACCTGTTCGCGCATCCGCCGCCAGTCGAGCTCTCCGTCGACCGGCGGATGTCGGAGCGGGTCAAGCGCCTGGGGACGATCAGCCTGATCGCCCTGGGTCTTATCTGGGCGCTCGCGGCCGCAACCCTATCGGCGCCGGCGATGGTAGGCGGGGCGCTTGCTGCCGGCTGGGTGCTGATGCCGATGATCCTTTTCGCCAGCCTCTCGCGTCCCCGCCTTCGTTACGCGCTGGTCGTGCCTGGTTCGCTCGTGGGGATTGCCCTGCTGGCGATCTGCATCGGGTGGCTCCCGGACGCGCCGCTGGCCGCCATCGGCTGGTGGCTGATAACCGTCGGCGTGCTGATCGGTAGTGTGATGGGCCTTTGGTTCTGGTACCGACTGGTCCCGGTACCGGGATGGCTGGATGATCCGTATGCAGGCGGGCGGTGGGCGGTCATCACGCTGCATGTGGCGTTGATCGTGGCCGGCCTCGGACTCGCGGCATTGCCGCTGCTCAGCTAGGGCTGGCTCCGCGATCGGCTCCTGTGCGTGGCCCGAGCGCCCAGCCGTCCAGAGGACGGGAGCAACGACCGGGGTGGGGAGATCTGGGTCCCGGTAGCCGCAAGTGCCGCATTCGTTACTCGAAAAACGACACCTTCCCGCCGCAGCTTGGGCAATTGCGTGAAAGCCGAGGATTGGTAGCGGAGGGCGGATTCGAACCACCGACCAAGGGCTTATGAGTCCCCTGCTC
>JBDTQD010000047.1:0-11602 GCA_039932375.1 Chloroflexota bacterium
CGCGTCGCCCACATGGCGGTCACGTGCACGCCGTGCGCAAGCATGAACGCCAGGACCGAAGCGATGTGGACGAAGACGACCCATTCGTACATCCGAAGCGCCGGTATACCCCGCCCCCGGTCGGGCGGTCAAGGGATCGGTGGGCCGGCCTGTGCGGCGCTCGCGGGGAGAGTTACCGGCAGCGCAACGATGAAGCACGTATGGCCGGGTTCCGATTCCACGTCCATCCGTCCGCCGTGGCGAACGACGACCTGTTGGCTGATGTGCAGCCCGAGACCGCTTCCGATGCCGGGGGGCTTGGTGGTGAAGAACGGCTCGAAGATCTTGGCGGCGATCTCGGGCGGAATGCCGGGACCGGTGTCGCAGATGGTGACGGTCACCTCATCGCCGGTCGGCTGCACACGGATCGAGATCGCGCCCTTGCCGTCCATCGCATCGGCCGCGTTGTCGATCAGGTTGGTCCAGACCTGGTTCAGTTCGGAGCCCCACGCTTCGATCTCGGGCAGGTTCGGCTCGTACTCGCGGGTGACCTGGATCCCGGCCTTCAGCTTGTGGCGCAGGATCACGAGCGTGTCGTCGAGTCCCTTGCGCACATCGACGCGCTGCACCGGCGCCTGGTCCAGGTAGGCGTACGACTTGACTGCCCCCACGATCTCGCTGATCCGATCGCCCGCCATCCGGACCTCGCCGATCAGGGTCTCGACCTCCGCGGTGGCGGCCAGCCAGGCAGCGGCGTCGCGTGCAGCCGACGCGTCCATCCCGGCGAAAACAGAGCGCAGATCACCCGCCGTCCACCCGGCACCCACCAGCGCCGCCGCCATCTCCGTGTCGCCGGTCAGGTCGCCGACCTCGTCGACCGCATCGGCCCGTGCCAGCGCGTCGAGGGCCGCGTTGGCTGAAGGTCGCAGCAGCGTGAGGGAATGGGGCGGATGCAGCTCGTTCCGTTTCGCGATTGCCGCGTCGAGTGCCTCCACCGAGCGCCTGATCGCGGCCGCGGGGTTGTTCAGCTCGTGCGCCAGACCCGCGGCCAGCGTCCCCAGCCCTGCCAGCTTCTCCCGCTGACGAAGCGTCGCCTCCATCCCCCGCAGCCGACCGATGACCGTCCGAATGATCGCCAATGCCGCCTCGGGACCGCCGGAGAGCAGCTCGATCACCGCGGCGTATGGAATGCGCAGCACCTCGGCCGGCGTCGCGGCGCGCACCGATGCCAGGCGATGCCCTCGCTCGAGCGCGGCAAGCTCACCCTGGATCGCGCCCGGACCGACGCGCGCCAGGGGAATCTCGCTGGTGCCGGAGCGCTTGGTCACGTCGAACTCGCCCGCGACGACGACATACAGGTCTTCCGCCTGGTCGCCCTCGTGGATCAGGAACTCGCCGGGCTCGAGTGACATCGGGATGGACTGCGTCGCGAGGCGCTCCAGCTGCTCTCTCGGCACCTCGGCGAAGATCGGCGTTGCACGAAGGGCGTCGAGCGCCATCGGCCTACAGCCCGGACAGGTATTGGTGCACGAACTGCACCGCCATGGCGCCCTCGCCAACGGCGCTGGCGATCCGCTTCACCGACCGATTGCGCACGTCACCTGCCACGAAGACGCCGGGGAGGCTCGATTCGAGCAGGAATGGATCGCGGGCAAGCCCCCAGCCGGCAGGCGGCTTCCCGCCGTCGATCAGGGCGGCGCCGGTCAGCACGAAGCCGCCGGGGTCACGCAGCACGGTCCCCTCCAGCCATTCGGTGCGTGGCTGCTGACCGATGAAGACGAAGACCGCTGCAAGGGCGAGCTCTTCTTCCCCGCCCGGGCGTCTGATGCTCAGCGAGGCCAGATGCCCTTCTCCGTGGGCGGCCGTCACCGCCGTCTCGTAATAGACCTCGATGTTCGGGAGAGCCGCGATCTGATCGATCAGGTACTGGCTCATCCCCGACAGTTCCGTTGTGCGGACCATCAGCACCACCCGCTTCGCGAAACGGGACAGGTAGACCGCCGCCTGGCCGGCCGAGTTGCCGCCGCCGACCACTCCGACCTCCTGATCGCGGTACAGGACCGCCTCGGTGGTGGCCGCCCCGTAGTAGATCCCCGCCCCGGCCAGCTCCGCGGCACCCGGGACGTCGAGCTGCCGGTATGAGACCCCAGTCGCCACCACCACCGTCTGGCAGGAGACGTCGCCGGCCGCGGCGAGCGTCACGACGCGATACGGATCCTCGCGGCGGATGCCGGTCACCTCGTCGGGCGACAGGATCTCCGCTCCGAGCCGGCGCGCCTGGGCCAGGCCGCGACGCGCCAGATCGCCGCCCGACAGGCCCGCCGGAAAGCCGAGGTAGTTCTCGATCCGGCTGGTGGTGCCTGCCTGTCCCCCCGGCGCTTCCTGCTCGATCAGGATCGTCTTCAGCCCTTCGCTGGACCCGTACACCGCGGCCGCCAGGCCGGCCGGTCCACCGCCGACGATCACCAGGTCGTAGAACGGCAGCCCGGCACGAGTCTGCAAGCCGACCTTCTCGGCGATCTGGCGGATCGATGGGTTGCGAAGGGTCGACCCGTCGGCGAAGAGGACCATCGGGACGGCGGGATCGAGTGGTTCGGCGTGCTCAAGTGAGGCGGCGAGCTTGCGCCCCTCCTCGTCCGTGGTTGGGTCGAGCCAGGCATACGGCACCTGGTTGCGGGTCAGGTAGTCGCGGATCAGATGTCCGCCCGGGGCCCACCGGCCGGCGAGCAGGCGCACTCCTTCGAAGGCCGGTCGGAAGGTGGCGCCCCAGTCGGATAGGAGGTCGTCAAGGATCGGGTAGAGCTTCTCGTCCGGCGGGTCCCAGGGCTTGAGGATGTAGTGATCGAGGCGGATCTCGTTGATGGCGCGGATTGCGACGTCGGTATCGGCATAGGCAGTCAGGAGGACGCGCCTCGCGTCCGGCTGCAGCTCGACCGCCTGCACCAGGAATTCGATGCCGGTCATCTGCGGCATTCGCTGGTCGACCATGAAGAGCGCGACGGTGCTGCCGCGCAGGGTCAGCTGCCGAACCGCCTCGAGCGCCTCGGCCCCGGATGAGGCCGCGACGATCCGATAGTCGACGCCGTACCGCGCGCGAAGGTCACGCTCGACGGCGCGCAGGACGGGGAGATCGTCGTCGACGGCCAGGATGACCGGCTTGGTGGCCATGGAACGTCGAGTCTACGATGCCGACCCCGCGAAGCGGGCCACGGTGCGCATCCAGCGGGGTGGCCACACGCTACGATCCGGGGCGTGAGCAACCCTGACCGGGCCGATGTGGTGATCGTTGGTGGCGCGATCGTCGGCAGTGCCGTAGCGACTTTCCTCGCTCGGCGTCCGGACTGGCACGGCCGCATCGTGGTCGTCGAGCGGGATCTCACCTTTCGCACCTCCTCGACGACCCTCTCTGCGGCGTCAATCCGGCTCCAGTTCAGCACCCCGCTGAACATCGAGATCAGCCGCTTCGGGGTCGAGCTGATCAAGCACCTGGATACCTGGCTGGGCGTCGAGGGGCAGCCTCCCCCGGCGGTCGACTTCGTGGAGGGCGGCTACCTGTTCCTGGCCAGCGAGGCTGGTCTTCCGATCCTGGAGAGCAACCATGCGGTGCAGCGCGAGCATGGCGTGCAGGTGGCCCTTCTGAATCCGATGGAGCTGCGCGCGCGATTCCCGTGGATGGAGGTCGACGACCTGGCCGGCGGATCGCTTGGACTGGCCGATGAGGGCTGGTTCGACGCCTACGCTCTGCTCCAGGCATTCCGTCGCAAGGCCCGCTCACTCGGCGTCGAGGAGGTTGCCGGCGAGGTGGTCGAGATCATGCGGGACACCGGACGGGCGATTGGGGTGCGGCTCGCCGATGGCCGTGAGATCGAGGCGGACTGGGTTGTCAACGCGGCCGGGCCACGCGCCGGAGATGTGGCGGCGATGGCGGGCCTGGTGCTGCCGGTCAGCCCCCGCAAGCGGATGGTCTTCCACTTCGACTGCCGGACCCGGGTCGAGTCGCCGCTGACGATCGACACATCCGGGGTCTACTTCCGACCGGAAGGGCCGAACTACATCGCGGGCTGGTCTCCGCGAGGCGAGCAGCCGGATCCTGACACGCTCGACCTGGATGTCGATCGGGGCTGGTTCGAGGAGGTGATCTGGCCGGCGATGGCGCACCGCGTGCCGGCATTCGAGTCGGTCCGCCTCCTCGACGCCTGGGCCGGCCACTACGAGGTGAACACGCTCGACCACAACGCCGTGATCGGGCCGCACCCAGAGTTGCCCAACTTCCTGTTCGCCAACGGCTTCTCCGGACACGGCCTGCAGCAGGCACCCGCCGCGGGGCGGGCGCTGTCGGAATGGATCGCCACCGGTGACTACGAGACGATCGACGTGCGGCCGCTCGGCTACGAACGGATCGCTGCCAACCGACCTTATCGCGAGCTGAACATCATCTAGTCCGAGTTACTGACACTTGCGGTCGTACGGCGCAGCGTCGACGAAGGTGAGGTGATCGGGACCTCGGTTCAGCTCCCCGTAGGTGTACTGGGAGGTGTCGATCACCACCACCCCGTTCGGGTCAATCAGGACGGCGAAGCGGTCCATGCCGCGAGCCGCGGGCCCCTGATCGAGCTTCTCACCGAGGATGTTATAGGTGCTGCCGTGGCAGCGGCAGGTGAATCGCTTCAGCTCGTCGCACAGCCCGGGCACCTGGCAGCCAAGGTGCGGACACTTGCGATACAGGGCCAGCAGCTGGTCCGCGGTCGGATTGGGAACTGATGCCTTGCGCCCCAACGCGAGCTCCTCGCCTGCCGGCACGTTGATCAGGAAGGAGCGGGCCGTCCCGACGGGATACGGCCAGCCGTTGGCGAACGAGGGCTGCTTGGCAACGATGTCGGACAGCGTGCCCACGGTGAACTTGGCGCCGAGCCCGTTCCGCAGTTGCGGCCAGAGGAAGGCGACCGTGCCGCCGAGGAACTCGAGCGCCATGATCGCCACGCCCGCGCCCAGCATACGTCGCAGGAATCGGCGCCGGCTCAGCTCACCGACCGGCTGCGAATTGACCGCGCCGTAGGTCGGGCGGGCGGGAACCGACATCACTACCTCCCTGCGCGGCATCGCCGCGACCAACTGGGCCGGCGGTCGAACCAGCCGATGCAGCCGCGCGTCAATGCAGCCGCGAGCCAGGTCGAGCAGGTCGCGCCAGCCCGGCTGCCGCTCGGCCAGGAGCGCCCTCATCTCCTCCCCGTATCGATCGCGCCAGCGACGCGGGTAGGCTCGCAGGACGAGGCCGATCGCCGTCTCGGGGGCGGGCATCGCTCACCCGTCCGCGGCGCGCAGGCGGGCGTGCCCGACCTGGACGAGGTGGCGCATCTCGGCCAGGTGGGTCTCAAGGGCCCGCGACCCGGTCGCAGTCAGGCGATAGGGGCGTCGGCGATCGTCGGGGCCCATCGGCTCGATCAAACCTCGCCGCTCGAGGCGAGCCAGTGCGGCATACAGGGTGCCTGGACCGATCAGGTTGGCCGCGAAGGCGTTGACGTCGGTCATGATCGCGTAGCCGTGCTTCGGCGCCTCGGCCAGGCTGACCAGGATCAGCAGTGCCGGCTCGGCGAAGCGGCCGAGGTCGCCCGTCGTTCCGTCGTTCCCCAAAGCGTGCGCTCCTATCGATCGCGGGCCGATATACCGGGCCCCGCTATATCGTCGCACGTACTATGCATCCTGCATCAACTCTCCGTCAAGGACGAGCGGGAGCGGGCGTAGGATGCCGGCATGGATCGCCCTCGAATCGTCGCCACCCTCGCCAACCCGGAGGCATCGGCCGGCCCGCAGGCCGCCGACCTCAAGAATCGGCGCTACCTCGAGGCGCTCCAGCGGGCGGGGGCGATCGCGGTGCCGCTCGATGAGCAAGACTCACCCGCCCGCCGTGCCGAGGCCTTTGCGAGCATGGATGGGCTGCTCCTCTCCGGCGGCGCCGACATCGACCCGGCGCGCTATGGGGAACTCCCGTCCGGCGCGCGATCGGTCGAGCCGGGCCGGGATGCCCTGGAGGAGGAGGCCTATCGAGCAGCGCTCGCCGCGGGCGTGCCTGTCCTGGGCGTCTGCCGCGGCCTGCAGGCGATCAACGTCTTCGCCGGCGGCTCGTTGCTGCAGCACCTTGACGGGCACGAGAGCGAGCCCTACCCCTCGCCTGCGGTGACCCGGCATCGGCTCGCAGTCAGCCCCGATTCTCGACTGGCGACGATCCTGGCCGGTTCGAGTGACCTCGAGGTGAACAGCTATCACCACCAGGCGATCACGAGCGACCGGGTGGCGCCTGGGCTGCGGATCGCGGCGGTCGCCGACCACGCCAATGCAGGCGACCTGGTCGAGGCCATCGAGTCAGCCGACCCGGAGCGCTGGCTGGTCGGCGTGCAATGCCACCCCGAGCGAACCGAGTCGTCACCGCCCGCCTTCGAGCGGCTCTGGCAGGCGTTCGTGGCCGCGTGCGCTGAGCGAGCGGCACGCTAACTCCCGATCGAGGGGCCGAGCAGGAGCGGCATTCCCATACGGTGGCTGTAGAGCGGTCGGAACCTCTCGGTGCTGTACATGGTCGCCACGTCGACGTGCCGCGGGCCGAGCGCCGGGTCGGGGAGCGGGGCGTGGGCGTACTTGCCGTCGCGAATCGCGACCATCCGCCCGTTCATCCCGTCCGACAAGAGGTCGACCGCAACGTTGGCAAAGGTGGTCGCCACCATCTGGTCGAGGGCATCGGGATCGCCGCTGCGCAGGTCGTAGGTCAGGTCGGAGTTCACCGCCTCCACCCCGGTGCGACGGTGGAGCTCGCCGGCCAGCGCGGAGCCGATGTCGGCCGGGCGGCGATGACCAAAGGCATCCGGCTCGCCGTACTCCTGCCGCGTGCCGCCCGCCCAGGCCGCTCCCTCCGATGCGATCACGAGAGCGTAGCGGCTCGGGTTCGCGGCTCGATCGTCGACCAGCAGGGTGGCCAGCCGATCGAGGTCGAACGGCGCCTCGGGAATGACGCAGCGGGTGCTGGTCACGTACGCCGCGTACCAGGCCGAATAGCCGCTATTGCGGCCGAAGATGCGGAAGACACCAATCCGCTCGTGGCTTCCGAGCGTGGTGCGCTGCCGGTTGATCAGCTCCTTGGCTCGCGTGACCGCCGTCGAGAACCCGACGCAGTACTCGGTGCCCTGCACGTCGTTGTCCATCGTCTTGGGAATCGCCACCAGCGCCACGCCCTCGCTGGAGAGCCGCTGGGCATAGCCGAGCGTGTCGTCGCCGCCGATCGCGACGAGGTGCGTCAGGCCCAGCCGCTCGATGTTCTCCAGCACGACCGGAGTCAGGTCGAATCGGTCGTCATCGGTCTGCAGTGAGGCGAGGCGCGATGTGTCGAATCCGTTCGGCAGGCTCTCGCGCTTCATGCGAGCGGGGTTGGTGCGCGAGGTGTGCAGCATCGTTCCGCCGCTGCGATCGATCCGTCGCGTGTTCTCGTGATTGAGCGCGAGCACGAATTCCTCGTCTGTCGCGCCATGGGGCCCGAGATGGGTCAACCCCATCCATCCCCTGCGGATGCCGATCGTCTCCCAGCCGATCTCCCAGCCCCGGTAGACGACGCTCTTGATGATCGAATTGAGCCCAGGCACGTCGCCACCGCCGGTCAAGATCCCGATGCGTGTCATGGCCACATGATGCCGCGCTGCGCGATTGAGCGTGGTCGCCAGTCAGCGCCATCGGCCGCTTGTGCTGGAGCCCAATCTCGGTCACACTACTAGTCCCCCGCCGCGGCCCACGCGGTCCCCTGCAGCCCAGGATGAGATGACAACGACGACTTCAACGACGACCAACGAGCGACGCTACGTGACCTGGCGCCTCCCCGACCGTCAGTTCTCCAAGGTGCACGTCCAGCGCGACTTGGAGCAGACCGTCTGCGGACGCACTCTCCCGCGCGCCACCGGTTCCCCGCAGCCGCCCATCCCTGCCGCGGCGATGTGTCAGGAGTGCGCCGCCTCCGAGGCGTGACCCCGCCTCCACGCGGGTAGGAGCCTCCCGTGTGCGGCCGATTCGCTCAGTCCCGGTCCGCCGAGGAGCTGGCTCGCATCTTCCACGCTCGTCCCGCCGCTGAGGTCGACGGCGAGCGCTTCAATGTCGCCCCCACCGACGAGGTGGCCGCCGTGGTCGAGCACCACGGCGAGCGAGTTGTTGATGCGTTCCGCTGGGGACTGGTCCCGTTCTACGCCAAGTCCGCAAAAGATGGGGCGCGGATGATCAATGCCCGCGCCGAGACGGTTGAGACTTCGCCGGCCTTTCGCACCGCCTTTGCGCGCCGCCGCTGCATCGTGCCGGCAGATGCGTTCTACGAGTGGCGCCGCGAGCGAAATCCGGAGACCGGACGCACCATCAAATCCGAACCGTTCGCGGTCCGTCGTTCAGACGGGGAGCCGCTCGCACTTGCGGGGCTCTGGTCGATCTGGCGCGACCCCGATACCGCCGCGCGTCTCTACACCTGCACGATCCTGACCACGGAGCCGAATGAGCTCGTGGCGCGCATCCACAACCGGATGCCGGTCATCCTCGACCCGACCGACTGGGCCGCGTGGCTGACCGAGGTCACGCCGGCTGGGGAGCTGCGTTCGCTGCTCCGCCCTGCGCCGGTCGAGCCGCTCGAGGCATATGCCGTGTCGCCGGCGGTCAATAACGTCCGCAATGAGGGTCCGGAGCTGCTCGCCCCACTTTCGCGCTGGAGCGACGGCCTGTGATCCTGCACCTCCCCTCCGATGCCCTGGTTGTCCTGATCGGGCCGAGCGGAGCGGGGAAGAGCACCTTCGCGGCGCGCAAGTTCCGCACGACCCAGATCCTCTCGTCCGATGCGCTGCGCGCCATGGTCGCCGACGACGCCAACGACCAGACGGCGACCGATGCGGCATTTGAGCTGCTGCACACCGCGCTGGGAATGCGCCTCGCACGTCGGCGACTGACGGTGGTTGACGCCACCAGCGTGGAGGCCTGGGCGCGCGAGCGACTCCTGGCTGTCGCACGGCGGTTTCAACGCCCGGCAGCGGCAATCGTCTTCGACCTGCCGCTCGCCCTCTGCCTCGAGCGCAATGCCGCCCGTGTCGATCGCCAACTGCCAGCAGCGGCGATCCGCCGCCAGCACGCGCGGATGGGAGCATCGCTCGACGGGCTTGGCCTGGAGGGATTCGCGCCGATCACCATCTTCTCGACCACGGAGGCGATCGAGAAGACCCGGGTTGAGCTGATGCCCGCCTAGAGCTCGCTGGTCGTGGCGAGTGCGACGTCCCGCACGTAGTGGATATCGGGCTCCCAGGCAAGCGCCAGGATGACGTGGAACTGACCCCGGGCCTTGCCATGCGGAAGGTCGACGGAGGGGAGCCAGGCGCCCGACGCGTCTGCCCGGAAGGGATGCCTGGTCAGCGCGCCACCAAAGGTCTGCGATGCGGCCTCGAGCCCTCCTCGCCAGACGATGATCTCCTCATGGTGCCCTCCGGAGACGCTGACGTCGGCGATCACCCGCAGCTCGAGCCGCACTTCCTGGACGGCGAGCGGTGCCGCAGTCTCCACGGTGAACTCCCCCGTGAACGGGGACTGCAGTGAGATCGGGACCGGCTCCAGCCGAATCTGCGCCGGATGTGCGTCGGTGTTGGCGGGCGCCTCTGCGAAGAGCCCGTACATCCCGGTATCGATCACCCCAGCGCGCAGCAGTGCCATGGGCTGGGCCACGGGCACCGGCTGCGCTATCTGCTCGTCAATCGCCCTCGGAATGTCGATGCTGGTGGTCAGCGTCCAGTCGCAACGAAGGACCTCTCCCTCGAAGGTGGCGGGGCCGAGGCCCGGCACGTCAAACGTGACCTCCCACGCCTGCGCCTGCCCACGCACGAAACGCCCGGGTCCGGCTGCCGTAACCTCGACGCGCGAAAGTTCCTCGACGCCGGTATGCGTGACGCGTCGCATACCCTTTCCGTCAGGAGCCATCTCGCTTCGCTCGTAGCGATATCGCTCGATGCAGCCCAGCACGACGCGGACCCCACGAGATTCGTGGTCGCGTATCGGGGTGTAGCCGAGGCTGACCGTGACGGGCTTTCCCGGCATGAGGACCGGGGGCTCGACGCGGATCGACCACTGGTCGTCACTCAAATGCGTCGCTCCACGCGCTCCGAGGCAACGAAATGTCCCGAAGGAACTGCGCCCGTCGTCGCGGTGCGAGACCGCCACGCCGGTACCGGAACCCTTGATGCAATCTCGTGATCCAGTATCGCTGCCCCTTCGGGACGACCGCAGGATAGCCCGCGCCTCTGTCGACCGACAAGCCCACTTATCCCCGAGTTTTTCGAGCCGATTCGCGCTTTTCCACAGCCGATCCCCAAGCCCTCCTCAGGTGGCAGCCGGGCGCATCGCAGCGAACTGCCGAGCGTAGAATCACCCGAACTACCGATGGGAGCAAGACGATGGGAACCGGGACGAAGGCGGATCCGTGGAAGCTGAAGACGCCGACAGGGACCTCCGAATACGAGATGTACCGCGACGAGGCGCTCGATCCGCCAGCCATCGTGTGCCAGGTCGGGACGACGCAGCTGCGATACGACCTGCGTGCCATCGAGGATCTGCACGCCATGCTCAAGGCGCACGGCGACTGGATGCCGCTCGGCAGTGCGGACGAGCAGAAGCCAGCCACCGAGGGGACCGTCGAGGCGTGGGGTCGCTCACCCGACAATCCGGTCGGCGGCTGGTACGGCCTGAAGAAGGGCCTCCGCGGTCGATTCGGGATGTATATGCCACCCCTGCTGGAAGCGCTGGGGCTGGCCGAGGTGGAGCACAACCCGAAGAACAACCGGATGCGGGTCGTCTAGCCTCCTCCCCATGGCCGCGACGCATCACCTGCTGCACGCCGGCTACGTGCGCGAGGATGGGGTGGCCGGCAGCGTCAGCCTCGTTCTGGACGGCGAGGCGATCATCGTGGTCGACCCCGGGATGGTGGCCGCGCGGGAGTTGATCCTCGCCCCGCTCCGCGAGAGCGGGATTCAGCCCGAGCAGGTGACCCACGTGGTTATCACGCATCACCACCCGGACCACACCGTGAACGTCGGCCTCTTCCCCAACGCGGAAGTGGTTGACTTCTGGGCCCGGTACCGCGGCGACCAGTGGCTCGATCATGACGGCGACGGGCACCAGGTCAGCGATCATGCGCGCGTCATCCTGACCCCCGGCCACACGAACGAGGATCTGACCCTCCTGGTCGAGACCGATTCCGGCGTGGTGGCCTGCACGCACGCCTGGTGGCGAGCCGATCGGACTCCCGACGTCGACCCGCTGGCGGACGATCAGCAGGCCCTGGCGACGAGCCGGGCGCGCATCCTGGCCGAGGCCGATATCGTCGTGCCGGGCCACGGCGAGTCATTCTCCACCGGCAGGCAGCCACCTGGACGTTAGGCGGAGGCTGCCTGGGCAAAACGAGCCGGATGCCTCCTTGTCGCGCAGGTAGGCGGCAAGCTCTTCCGAGCTGAGCGGCAGAGCGAAGGGGAATGCCTGGCAAAAATCCGCCCCCAGGGTTCGCAGCCAGCCAGCATGCTCTGGCCGCTCATCCCCGATAGGCCTATCGCGCGGCCATGGTCAGGCAACCTTCATG
>JBDTQD010000048.1:0-11532 GCA_039932375.1 Chloroflexota bacterium
CCATCACCGAGGAGCTGGCCGCGCGCGGACAGGGCCAGGCGGCGATCACCTACAAAATCCGCGACTGGCTGATCAGCCGGCAGCGCTACTGGGGCGCCCCCATCCCCATCGTCTATTGCCCCCAGCACGGTCCGCAGCCGGTGCCCGAGGACCAGCTCCCGGTCCTGCTGCCGCACGATGTCGACTTCGCGCCGACCGGGGTCAGCCCGCTGCAGTCGAACGAGGCGTTCCTGGCCGCGTCATGCCCCGTCTGCGCCGGGCCGGCGCGGCGCGAGACGGACACGATGGACACCTTCGTCGACTCCTCCTGGTATTTCCTGCGCTACTGCTCGCCGCACGAGGACGATCGCGCGTGGGACCCGGTGGCGGTGATGCGCTGGATGCCGGTCGACCTGTACACCGGCGGGGCCGAGCACGCGGTGCTGCACTTCCTTTACGCCCGCTTCTTCGTCAAGGCGCTGCGCGACATGCACCAGCTGGAATTCGACGAGCCGTTCAGCGCGGTGCGCAACCAGGGGCAGATCCTGGGCGCCGACCACCACCGCATGAGCAAGTCGCGCGGCAACGTCGTCAACCCCGACGACCTGACCGCGCGCTTCGGCTCGGACACGGTGCGCTGCTTCCTGATGTTCATCGGGCCGTGGGACCAGGGCGGTCCGTGGAATCCCTCGAGCATCGAGGGGGTGCATCGCTTCCTGGGTCGAGTCTGGTCAGTGGCGCAGGCCACAGGGGGCGGCAGTGATGGAGGAGAGACCCGCGGCCTGCGGCATGCCACGCATCGGGTCATCAAGGAGGTTGGCGAGGATTACGCCGAGTTCCACTTCAACACGGCGCTCTCCAAGCTGATGCAGCTGACCAACGCCCTGGGCGACGCGCGCGACCAGGGCCTCGCCGGGACCGATGCCTATGCCGAGGCGGTCGACGCGCTGCTCCTGCTGCTGGCGCCGATGGCGCCGCACATCAGCGAGGAGCTGTGGGCGCGGCGCGGCAAGCCGTACAGCATCCACCAGCAGGCCTGGCCGACGTTCGACCCGGCGCTGGTGGTGGCCGACACGATCGAGCTGCCGGTGCAGGTCGACGGCAAGCTGCGCGATCGGCTGGTGGTGGCGCCGGATACGGCTCCCGAGGAGATCCAGCGGTTAGCGCTGGCAAGCGAGCGGGTGCAGGCCTACCTGAAGGGGCGAGCGCCGCGCAAGGTGGTGCTGATCCCAGGTCGCCTGGTGAACGTCGTCACGCCCGGGGATTAGCACCGGGGTGGCCACCGGTGAGCCGGCGGTAAGCGGCGGGTAAGGCCCCCGGCCCTAGGCTCTGCATCCTGTTTCCGGAGCCCGGCATCGAGTGCCCGGATGCCGGGCTTCGGACAGGTCAACCCGACCGCTCGCCTCCCGCGACGGAGGAGGCCGGTGACGATCGGCGATCGGATCGCGGTGGCCGCGCTCGCAGCGGCGCTGGTGGCGGTCGCGCTTGGCGCATGGCTCCTGTTTGCCGTCGGCTCTGCGGCGAAGCCAGCCGCCGATGCGCTGCTTGACCCGTTCGCGTCTGCCACCACCTCGTTCGCCGCCGCTACTTCAGATCTGTTGGTGGTGGATGTCGAGGGCGCTGTCCTGCGTCCGGGGATCATCGAGGCGGCCGCTGGTTCGCGTGTGTCGGACGCGGTGGCAGCGGCCGGCGGCTATTCCCCCCTGGCCGATCTCGCCGCCGCGGCCGCACAGGTCAACCTGGCAGCAGTCCTGCGCGACGGCCAGCAGATCGTGGTGCCACAGATTGGGGTGGCTGCGGCGGGCGGCTCGACGGCTGGCGGAGGATCCGGCGGGCTCGTCAACCTGAATTCGGCCACGCCCGAAGCGCTCGATGCGCTGCCAGGCATCGGGCCGGTGACGGTGCAGAAGATCGTCGCGGCCAGAACCCAAAAGCCGTTCGCCACGCTCGAGGAGCTCCTGACTCGAAAGGTCCTGACCAACGCACAGCTGGACAAGATCCGCGACCTTGTAACCCTCGTCTGAGCCTGCTCGCTCCCGATGGCGACACTCCTCGCAATGCCGGCCTCCCTCGCCGGCATCATGCTCGGAATCCTCGCCGCCGACGCGGGATACCCCTCGCTCGCCCTCATCGCCGCGCCGCTGGCAGCGGCGGGCACGGGGATGCTGTGGCTCATGCGACGGCACGGCGCCGCCGTCGCGGGTATCGGCCTTGCATTGGGACTTGCGCTCGGCTCCTGGCGCGGCACGGCGCTGGCGCTGCCATCTGGCCCCGATAGCGTCTCCGGGCTGATCGATCGAGGTGAGCTGCGGCTGGTTGCGACGGTGGTGGACGACCCGCGTCCGCGTGGCTCCTCGCAGCAGGCCATCCTCGAGGACCTGGTCGCGGCGCGCCCTGATGGGGCAGGGCATCCGGTGCGCGGGCGGCTCCTTGCGACGCTGCCGCGCACGATGCCCTTGGTCGTCGGAACTCGGATCGCAATGATCGCAGCTGTCGAGGCTCCCGCCGCGTTCGACGGCTTCGACTACCCCGCCTACCTGGCACGACAGGGAATCGGCGGCCTCGTGAGGGTGCGAAGCGCGCGGGTGCTGCCTGACCCCGTCGGCACGGGACCAGCGGAGATCGCTGCCGCGGCGCGGAAGTGGCTGCTCGATGGCCTGAACGAGATGGTGCCGGAGCCGGAGGCGGCGCTCGGGGCAGGGATTCTGCTTGGCGTCCGAAGCAGCATCGCACCGGAGATCGCCACGGCCTTCGCCACTGCCGGGCTGACGCACGTCGTCGCCATATCAGGCTGGAACATCGCCATCGTGGCCGCCATCGTCGGCTCGCTGGTGCGGCCGCTGGAGCGACGCCGAGGAGGGCGGTGGCTGGCGCCATCGGTTGCGGGCGCGACCATCGCTGGATACGTGGCGCTGACGGGAGCGTCGCCATCGGTGGTGCGAGCGGCACTGATGGCAGGGGCCATCATGGTTGCGAGGCTCGGCGGCTCTCGAGCACATGCCGCGTCTGCCCTCGGCGTCGCTGCGCTTGCGATGCTGATCGCTGCTCCATCGGTCCTGTGGGATGTCGGCTTTCAGCTATCGGCGTTGGCCACCGGCGGCCTGATCCTGTTCGCGGCTCCCATTGAGGCTCGGCTCGCCGCCTGGCCCGCCTTTCTGCGCGAGCCGGTGGCGCTGACCCTCGCGGCCCAGCTCACAACGCTGCCCGTGGTGCTCGGAAGCTTCGGGCGCCTGTCGCTCGTCGCTCCACTGGCAAACGTGATGGTCGTGCCCCTGGTGCCGATGGTGATGCTCCTCTGCGCGCTTGCCGCGCCGATCGGCGCATTGGGGTCGAGCCTGCATGTGCCGCTGCTGGTCGACGCGGGGCGCTGGGCGCTGGGCGGGATCGCCTGGCTCCTGTTGCGCAGCATGATCGTTGCCGGCCAGGCGGCGGCGTCCCTGCCGCTCGCCGCGTTGCCCGTCTCGGCACCGGGTTGGCTGGCACTCGCCTGGTATCCGGCGATCGGGCTGGGTTGGAGGCGGCTTGCAATGCAGTCCGATGCGGCGGAGCCAACGCCTGACCTGCAGTCGTTGCGCACCGCACGACGTCGCCCCGCGATCCTCGAGCGGCTGGGTGTGCTCCTGCACGCGCTTGCCCGTCCGGTGGTCGGACTCGCCGCGGTTCCGATCCTGCTTACTGCCTGCACGGTCGCGACCCTGCCGGACGGTCGGCTGCACGTGGTCGTGCTGGATGTCGGGCAGGGCGACGCGATCTTGGTCACAGCCCCATCCGGCGCCACCATGCTGGTCGATGGCGGGCCTGATCCCGATCTGCTGCTGCGTCGCCTGGGAGAACGGCTGCCGTGGTGGCAGCGCCGAATCGACGTGATGATCCTGACCCACCCACACCAGGATCACGTGGCGGGCCTGGTGGCCGCCCTCGAGCGGTATCGGGTCGGCCTGATCCTGGACACTGGGCGCGACTACCCAAATCCTACATATCCCCGCTTTCTCGACCTCGCGCGGAATGAGCCAGGAGCGCGTTTCGTCGTAGCGCGCACCGGACAGCGGCTCCGGTTGGACTCGAGCACGGCCTTCACGCTGCTGTATCCCAGGGCCACTGACGTCGCGGGTCCGCTGCCGGAGGGCGACATCAACAACGCATCGGTTGTCGGGCTGTTGCGGAGCGGCGGCTTCACGGCCCTGCTGACCGGCGACGCCAAGGCACCGATCGAGGCGACGCTCGCCGAACGAGGGCTTCTTGGGCGAGTCGACGTGCTGAAGGTTGGACATCACGGCTCGCGCTTCAGCAGCAGCCCGGCGCTGCTCGAGCCGACGCGCCCGGGGGCGGCCATCATCTCGGCCGGGATCGGAAATGCGTTCGGCCACCCGCACCAGGAGACGCTCGACCGCCTGCAGGCCATTCCGGGGCTGCGCCTGCATCGGACCGATCTCGAGGGCAGTGTCGAGGTCGTCAGCGACGGCCTCCGGTACCAGGCACGGAGCCGGTACGTCGCCGATCCCTGGCGCACCGTTGTCGGGGCGCCGCCCTCGTCACAGCGGCCGACGGGTAGGATCGGCACATGGCCGTCCCGACCCTCGCCGAGGCCGAGCAGCTGCTCGCCTCCTTCGCCCTGCCCGACGGGATCCTCACCCACTCTCGCGGTGTCAGCCGCGTGGCGGCCGAGGAGGTGCGGCTCCTGGCTGTCGCCGGCGTCGAGGTCGATCCGCACCTCGTCGAGGTCGCCGCCCTGCTGCATGACATCGACAAGCCGGTCACACGGGCCGATGGCGTGTCGCATGGCGTCGTGGGCGCGCGCTGGATGGCCGAGCGCGGATATCCCGAGCTGGCTGAGCCGATCGCGTCGCATCCGATCAGCCGCCTGCTCGATCCGTCGCGGGCGCCTCGCGGCTGGGCCTCGATGGCAGTGGCTGTCGCCGACCGGCATGTCGCCCAGGAGTTCGTGAGCATCGACCAGCGCATCGATGACCAGGCACGACGCTACCCAGCCTTCCGCGACGCCCTGGAAGCGGCACGGGGTCCGGCGCATGCCATGCAAGCCGAGCTGGCGGCAGCGGCCAGGCTGAGCATCGAGGAGCTCGAGGAGCGGTTGCGCGGCGCCTGGGAAGGGACGGCATGACCGCGGCGCTGCTCTTCGTCCATGGCGACGACGGCTTTGCCATTGACCAGGCCTTGGGGGCGTTCGCCGCCAGCGTCAAGGTTGCCGAGCGGACCGAGATCCTGCCCGAGCGCAGCCCGGACGAGAGGGCGATCGATCGAGCGCGCCTGGAATCGGCCACCGTCGGCATGTTCGGCGCGCACCTGGTCGTGCTGCGCCAGCCGGTCTTCGCCGCCGGTCGCTCGAACGCCGCAAACGACAAGCTCCTCGCCCTCGTCGCGGAGCTGCCGGAGGGCGCAGCCCTCGCCCTGGCCGAGCTCCGCCCCTCGCGCGATGCGGGGCGACCGCCGGTGCTCCTGAAGCGAATCGCCGATGCGGTGACGGAGCGCGGGGGTAACGTCGAGGAGCGCGCCACGCCGCGGCGCAACCAGCTGCAGGGCTGGATTCGCTCACATGCCGAGGAGCTGGGAGTGGCGATCGAGCCACGGGCAGCCGCGGTCCTCGCCGAGCGCATTGGCGGCGCCATCTGGGAGACGGACATCGAGCGCGGCCAGCAGACACGGGTCGCCGACGGCGAGCTCAGCAAACTGGCGACCTACGCGAACGGACGGGCGATCAATGCCGAGGACGTCGAGCTGCTGGTCACCGACACCCGCCCAGCGAGCCTGTTCGCCATCACCAATGCAATCGACCGGCGGGAGCCTGCCGCGGCGGCGGCGGCACTGGAGCGGGCCATCGGCGAGGGGCAGCCAGTGCTCAAGATCATGGCCGCGCTGGAGAGCAGGATCGCCGACCTGATCGTGGCGCGCGATCTGAGCGACGGCGGAGCCGGGTCACAGGAGCTGACCAAGCGGGTCGGACGCGGTAACGCGCGCATGGCCGAGCGGATCGCCGAGGCGTCGCGGCGCTACTCGGCGGCCGAGCTGGAGGCGATGCTGCACGGGCTGTTCGAGGCGGATCTGGCGATCAAGACGAACGAGATGGCAGAGGAGCCGGCGCTGGTGGCCTGGCTCGGTGAGTACCTGCTCGCCACGCGCATCGCGCGTGGCTGACGGATCGGTCTAGGCGGCGCCCGCGCGCAGGACCCGGTCGCTCTGGATGGCGAAGGTGCACTGCGCCTCGGCCAGGCCCAGGATCCCGATCAGCTGGCGGTCGACGTACAGCTGCCGGCACGGCACGCACAGCGCGCCGGGGATGGCGAAGAAGAGTCGCTCCTCGGCGGCGGGGTCGCGGAAGGCGGTGTCGAAGACACTGGTCAACAGGTGGCCGCCGCAGAAGCGGCAGGCGTCGGCCGACCCTCCCTCGTGCGCAAGCTCAATGGCGTGCTGATCCATGCCCTGAGGATGGGATCGACCCGCATCGGCCTCAATAGGAGGAGTGTGGTACATGCGGGTAGGACCCGCGTAGTACCCCGGGGCCAGTTCTCAGACCAGGCGGACCACCTGCGCCGCGTTGCTCCAGAGCCGTTCGAGCCCGTAGTACTCGCGCTCCTCGGGGGCGAAGATGTGCACGATCACACTGCCGTAGTCGAGGAGCACCCACCGAGCCGCGCCGCGACCCTCAACCCCCAGCGGACGGATCCCATCGCTGCGCAGCTCGTCGACGATTCCGCTGGTAAGCGCCTGCAGCTGACGATCGCTGCGGCCGCTGCAGATGACGAAGTAGTCGGCCATGGTCGTCACCTCGGTCGTTCGCAGCAGCACGATGTCGACCGCCTTCCTGTCGGAGGCGAGGTCCACGATCCGATGCGCCAGGTCGCTCGGTTCGATCTCCGTCAGCCTCTCTGCGCGCTCCTCGATGGTCTCTCCTTCGTCGTGGGCTATGACGCCGCCTGACGCCGTCGGTAGAGCCTGCGATCCACGATCAGCTCCTCGACGGCCCGCGGCACAAGGTACCGGATGGATCGTCCCGCCGCCACCCGTCGCCGGATCTCGGAGCTGCTCAGGTCGAGCGACGGGCCTTCCAGCAGGTGGATCCGACTCTCTCCCGCGCCAAACCGCTGACGCAGAGCCTCGCGATCCGGCAGCTGCGTGCCCGGGCGCGGACCGATCGCCCATTCCGCCAGCTCGAGCAGCCGATCTGGCTGTCGCCAGGTCTCGATCTCCGCGAACGAGTCCGCAGCCATGATCAGCACCAGGCCCGCATCGCCGCCCAGCCCCGCTCGCAGCTGCACGAGCGAGTCGACGGTGTAGGACGGGCCCGGACGCTCCATCTCGACCAGCGACAGGTCGAGGCCGGGGTCACCGGTGATCGCCAGGCGCGTCATCATCACTCGGTCGGCAACGTTGCTGACCAGGCGCCCGCCCTTGTGCGGCGGCCGAGCGGCCGGCATCAGCAGGACGCGGCCAAGTCCCAACGCATCGGCGGCCAGGGTGGCCAGCCACAGGTGCCCAATGTGGGGCGGATCGAAGGTGCCGCCCAGGACCCCGATTCGCTTCCCGTCGGCGCGCCTCGGCTGGACGACTGCCGGCCAGGGCGCCATGGCCTGTTGTTGCTGCAGCTGGAGGGCCGATGCCCGGGTCCGGGCGGCCACCGGGCTCAATCCTCGTCTCCCCATTCCAGCTCGACGGCGCCGATACGCACCATCGTCCCGCTGCGCGCCCCCTGGCGCCGAAGCTCGGCGTCGATCCCCATCCGCTCGAGCGTGCGCTGGAATCGGTCGCGCGACTCCTCGTTGGCGAAGTCCGTGCGCGAGGCCGTCGTCTCGATCCGTCGGCCGCGGACCCGAAGGCCATCTGCCTCGGCGATCACCTGCCAGCCGGCGTCGAGCGGGTCGAACCGATGGAGGCGAACTGCCACGAGCGACGGATCTGCGGCAGAGCCTCCCTCCGCCTCGTCCAGCGCCGCCTGTAGCGCTGCGCGCAACTCGCGCAGGCCGGTCCCCGCCTGGGCCGAGACCGGAATCGGCGCCGCACCGTCAGCTCGCAGGGCGCTGCGCACGGCGGACCAGCGAGCGTGAACCTCGGGCAGATCCTGCTTGGTGACCACCATCGGCATCGGTCGCAACAGGAGTGCCGGATCGTGCGCGCCCAGCTCGTTGGCCACCGCGCGCCATTCGGCAACCGGATCGACTGAGGCGCCGTTGACGACCGCCACCAGCACGCGGGTCCGCTCGGCATGGCGAAGGAATGCATGGCCGAGCCCGCGACCCTCGTTTGCCCCCTCGATCAGGCCGGGCAGGTCGGCGATCACCGCCCGGCGCTCATCGTCGAGCTCGATGACGCCCAGGTTCGGGCTGATGGTGGTGAATGCGTAGTCGGCGACCTCCGGGGTGGCGGCAGTGAGGGCCGCCAGCAGGGTCGACTTTCCCGCGTTTGGAGCACCCACGAGGCCGATGTCAGCAATCAGCTTGAGCTCGAGCTCGAGCCAGCGCGCCTCACCTGGCTCCCCCTTCTGAGCATGCCGCGGCACCTGGTGCGTGGCGCTGACGAAATGCACGTTGCCCCGCCCACCCCGACCTCCGCGCGCGACCACCAGCCGCTCGCCGGGAGCCATCAGCTCACCGATCAGGGTCGACTCGGCGCGGTCGAAGACCGCATCGCCCTCAGGAGCAGTCCGCACCACGGTCCCCGGCGGGACGCAGAGCACGACGTCGGGGGCGTTCTTGCCGTGAGCCTTGCGGCCGGCTCCCCGGCCGCCCGGCTTGGCGCGGTGATGGCGTTCGTGGCGCAGGTCGCCAAGTGTGGTCATCCCAGCATCCACTTCCAGCACGACATCGCCGCCTGAGCCACCGTCCCCGCCGTCGGGGCCGCCACGCGGGACGTGCGCCTCGCGCCGGAAGGAGGTGGAGCCGTCGCCGCCGGAGCCGCCTGCTACGAAGATCCGGACCTGGTCAGCGAACACTGGCCAGCCTGCGGGCGGAAACAGGCCTAGAGGTAGCGGAGCGGGTTGACGATCACTCCGCCGACGATGACCTCGAAGTGGACGTGCGGTCCGGTGCAGGTCCCGGTGCAGCCGACCGAGGCGACCCCCTGCCCAGCTGCGACCGTCGTCCCATTTGCAACCCAGATGCTGCCGAGATGGTTATAGACGGTGACGATCCCATTGCCATGGTTGATGGCGAGCACGAGGCCGCCGCCGTTGTTCTTCCAACCGGCCCAGGTCACGACGCCCGCCGCCGCCGCGACCACCTTGCTGCCCGTGGGCGCCGCAATGTCGAGCGCCTTGTGATACGTGCTGTAGTACTGCGTGATCACGCCACCGGGGACCGGCCACATCAGCTGACCCGTGCCGACGATCGGAGCGGCCTTGACGTACATGGGGCGGGGTGCGGGCACGGCTGGGGGCGGTGGCGGGGCAACCGGGGTGGGGAGCGCGGTTGCCAGCGGAGCTGCGGGCAACCGCGGACTAGCGCGTCGCTCGAGCATCACGTCAGGTCCTTCCGGCTGCGGCACGAGGTCGTAGGTTGCAACCTTCGGATTGAGCGATGCCGCATCGGCGCCCTGCGCCACCGAGATCATGCCGAATGGGAAGCTGCGTTGGGTATTGGAAGTGGTCGAGCCCTGGGTCGTAGCTCGGGCGCCGATCGTCACCGTGACCGCGAGCAGGGCGAGCACGGCGAGATGCGATACCGCTCGTGCAGTCGGACGCTCTTCGGTCGCGCGGCGTGCCGGCCGTCGTTGGTCGGGCAATACAGAAGCTCCCGCAATTCCTAGCTCGTTGTCCGTGCCCGACCGCTCAGATCCCCCCTTACCGGCCCTGGCGCGCGAGCACCGACCGGAAGTCGTGCGTGAAGATGGTAGCAGCGGCGTTAAGGAAGGGTCAACCCGTACGAACGACTCCCTACGGAGCGTTGACCGCGAGCTGGAGAGGTGGCGAGCCTCCATCGGCGATGGAGTGCGTGCCTTCGGCAAGGGTGATCCAGGCGATCCGGCGGGTGCCGCCCGCAGGAGCCTCAAGGCGCAGCGCGAGCTCGACGGACTCCCCGGGCTTAAGCGCCGGAATCCCCGCAGCGACCGGCAGGAGCGAAGCCGGAGCCACGCGCAGATACGGTTCGTCGCTGACCGCCCAGCCGGCAAGGAGCTGCAGGTCGGCTGGCCACGGCACAATTCCCGTGTTCGTTAATCGCAGCGGGAGCCCGGCCGCCAGCGCGTCCGCCGCCACGACGGGTGACCAGAACGGGGGACCGGCTCCCGGGACTGCCTCCGGAACCAGGCCTGCCGCCCCGCCGGTGATCAGCGCGTCGTAGCGGACGGCCAGCGGTCGATCCGCAAAGTACCTCCCGATGCCGGTCGCGATCCCCTGCGCCGCCGCGGCCTGTCCCGCCGGCGAGAGGAGCAGGTCCTGCTCGGCGACAAGGGTGATCGAGCCGACCTCCGTCAGGACCGCCGGCATCAGGGCTCCCCGCCTCGGCTGCTTGGCCGGGTCGGGGCGATCCGGGGTGGTGACGAAGAGGGGCGGCGCGACGATGAACAGGTTCACCGCGGAGATTCCGCGATCCTTGCGCTCGTACGGTGCCAACGGCGCCAACGCCCCGACGACGCCATCCTGGACCTGCTGCGCCAGGCGTTGCGTGGCGGTCGGGCCCCAGGCGGTCTCGTCGGTGTAGTAGGTCTGGGTGAGCGCGATCTTGACGATCGTGCCGTTCTCCGTGACCGAGTTGATGTGGATGCTGACGAGCATGTCGGCGCGCGCCAGATTGACCAGGTCAAGCCGCGCCTGCAGCTCGTCGCGGGTGCGGGTCTTGCCCTCGGGGTCGAAGCCGGATGCTCCATCGCCGTTCACGTCGCGGAACGGCGGTCCCTGGCAGCCGAGGGCGGGATAGTCGTCGCCGGCGAGGGCGACATCGGCCTCGCGCGTCATGACCACGCTGATCCCCTGCGACACCAGCAGGCGCTTGAGCTCAAGGCCGATGGTGAGGGTCATCACCTTCTCGCTGAAGGCCGGTCCACGCTTCAGCGGATCGGGGACCCCCCAGTCGAGACAGCCGCCGTGACCGGGGTCGATGGCCACCACGATCGCCGCCGGGTTCGGCTCGTAGACCATGCTCGACGAGCCGGGCGCGGGAACGACTTCGCCGACGGCATGCGTCGGGGCCGCCGAAGAAGTTGGCTGAACCGATCCCGATGCCGAGGTGCTCGGGCGCGGCGTTGCTGGCCCGCACGCCGTCAGCAGCAGGGCGCTCCCAACGAGCGCGGCGAGATGACGACGCGCTGGCTGGAGCATGGGACGCGCCGGGATCAGCGCTCTGAGGCTTCGACGCTCTTGCTGAGCGAGACGAGGAACTCGGCGTTGTTCTTCGTCTTGCCGAGTCGCTGCATGAGCAGCTCGATTCCCTCGTTGGGCCCGACCGCCGAGAGCATCCGGCGCATCGTCCAGATCATGCGCAGCGTGTTCTCGTCGAGCAGGAGCTCCTCGCGGCGAGTGCCGGAGCGGAGGACGTCGATGGCCGGGAAGATGCGCTTCTCGCTCAGCTTCCGGTCGAGCGCCAACTCCATGTTGCCGGTCCCCTTGAA
>JBDTQD010000049.1:0-10984 GCA_039932375.1 Chloroflexota bacterium
GAGGGTCCGGGTTCGCTGGGCGGCTGCGTTGACTCGGTCATCGGCCAAGCCTACCCCGCATGGCCGGCAGTGCGATAGGCTGCGCCCCAGCCATGTCCTGGACGAAGCCCGCCAAGATCGCCTTCATCGGCTCGCATTCGGTCCGCAAGACGAACGCGGTGCACGCGTTTGCCAGCACCATCGGCCGGGCCGGTCGGAGCGTCGAGGTGGGCCGCGAGGTGATCCGATTCAACCCCCTCGGCCTGAACGAGGGGGCCACACCCGAGGCGCAGCTCTGGGTGCTGATGACGCAGATCCAGGAGGAGCTGGAGCTGCGAAGCAGGGCGGAGGTGCTCGTCACCGATCGGTCCGTGGTCGACAACTTCGCGTATTTCCTGCGCGTGACCGATGGCGCCGACCCATTCGGCGTTGAGCCCCTCATCCGAAGCTGGGCCTCGACCTACGACCTGTTCGTCCGGCTCCTCCCCGACGTCGCGCTGCAGGCCGACGGCGTGCGCTCCACCAACGATGCGTTCCGCGACGAGATCGAAGCGATCCTCGACCGCATCATGCCGATCTACATCCCCGGGGAGCGGCTCATCCCCGTTCGCGCCTCCGACGTGACCGAATCCTTCGACTGGTGGGCGGTGGCGGAGCGCCTGGCCGAGCTGATCGGCGAGCCACTCCGCGACGACGGGGTCACGGTGGCACCGGGAAGCGGCTGATCAGGCCGGACCCAGGACTCCCTCTTGGGGCTGTGCCGTCAGCAAGCCGGCACCCACTCCAACCCAGCCGGCCGCGTATAGCAAGATCCCGGCCTGGCTGACGATGCTGAACATGTCCGCCGTGGCCTCAGCCCGTCCGACCGACAATCCGATCATGGCGAGGGAAGCGCCAATGGTCAGCGCGAGGCCCGCTGCCATCGGATATCGGCCGATGGCCAGGACAGTGGCGCCCAAGACAATCGACCCCACCCACAGCGCAAAGCCGGCAACGAATCCGAACTCCCCACCGGACGGCGGCAGAACGCCCGCTGTCGAAAGCACGACGTTCGCGATGCCGATCCCAAAGCCTGCAACCCCGGCAGCGAAGCCGAGCCAGGCGAGCGGCGGTCGAAGGCTTACTTGGCGCAGGTGGAGGCCAATCGTTGCCAGCAGGACGAGGACGTAGAACGTGGGCACGGTGTAGGCATTGATGCCAGGGAGGACGTATCCGAGGAAGCCGATGGCAAGGGCAACCCCAGCGCCCACCCCGGCCAGGCCTGCGACGCGAGTGAACATTCGAAATCTCCCTTCCGGGGTCTGCGGGAACAGGTGGGCGTCCAGCGCGCCCCAGGCAATGTCGACGATCTGCAGAGTGCCTGGCGGCCGATCCTCAAGCAGGGCGAGGAACTCCTCGCCGTATCGGTGCCGCCACGGCTCGGGGTAGAGCGAGACCAACCTCCGGGCGTTCAAGCGGCACCCTCCCCCAGGCGGCGGAGCGCCTTGCCGGCGAATCGCTGCAGCTGCGCTAGGTGCGCCTGCAGCGTGGATGCACCGAGGCCGGTCAGCCGGTACGGGCGGCGGCGGTCGTCGGACGCGATCGCCTCGATCAGCCCGCGACGCTCGAGGCGGGCCAGCGCGGCATACAGCGTGCCGGGTCCGAGGGACTGGCCGCTCAGTTGCTCGGCCTCCTGCATGATCGCGTAGCCGTGCCTGGGGCCATCGGCCAGGGTTGCGAGCACGAGCAGTGCCGGTGCGGCAAACGGGCTCAGTTCCTCAGTCGGATTGACGGGCTTGCCCACTGGAGCCTCCGCTGCGTTGTATCGTCGCACGATATATCGCGCCACGATACATGTCAACCCCCCGGGCCCGGATTACTCCCCGGCTGCGATCTCATGCGCGCGGTGCATCGTGGCGCGGGGCGTCGCAGGAGCTTGGATTCGCGCTTCCATCGGTGTGGTCTAATCGGTGCCCCACACGCTGATCGCCTTCGAGGTACCGATGACCGTCACCACTGATCGGCTCACCGCCGACGAGATCCTGCATCTCAATCGCGAGTACACCTTCTTCTCGTGGTCGGCCCAGTCAAAGATCAACCCGATCGTCATCGATCACGCCGAAGGCGTGTATTTCTGGGACCCCGACGGGAAACGCTACCTCGACTTCAACAGCCAGCTCATGAGCATCAACATCGGGCACGGCAACAAGCGCGTCGCGGATGCCATCGCCGAGCAGGCGCACAAGCTGGCGTTCGCCGCGCCGCAGTTCGCGACCGAGGTGCGCGGCCGGCTGGGGCAGATGCTGGCCGAGGTGGCGCCCGGCGATCTGAAGAAGTTCTTCTTCACCCTGGGTGGCGCCGAAGCGAACGAGAACGCGCTGCGCATGGCGCGCATCTTCACGGGGCGCCAGAAGGTGATCGCCTACCACCGCTCGTACCATGGCGCCACTGCCGGGGCGATCAGTGCAACCGGGGATCCGCGGCGCTGGGCGAACGAGCCGGGGGTGCCGGGCATCGTCCGCGTCCTCGATCCGTGGCGCTGGGCGCGCAGCGAGGCGGAGCCGGTCGACGAGCACCTGGCCTACATCGAAGAGGTGATGCAGTACGAGGGGCCGCACACGATCGCCGCCTTCATCATGGAGACGGTCACCGGCACGAACGGAATCCTGATCCCGCCCGACGGCTACCTGCAGGGGATCCGCGACCTGTGCACGAGGTACGGGATCGTGATGATCTGCGACGAGGTGATGGCCGGCTTCGGGCGGACCGGGCAATGGTTCGCGGTCGACCACTGGGGCGTCGTGCCCGACCTGATGACGATGGCCAAGGGGCTGACCAGCTCATACCTGCCGTTGGGCGCCGTGGCCATGAGCCCGAAGATCGCCGAGCACTTCAACGAGCGGGTCTACTTCGGTGGCCTCACCTATTCATCGCACCCCATCAGCTGCGCCGCCGCCATCGCGGCCATCAGCGTGCTGCGCGACGAGGACATGGTCGGCAATGCCGCCCGACTCGACCCGGTCATGAAAGAGGAGCTTGCGGGACTCCAGGCTCGGCACCCAAGCGTGGGGACGGTGCGCAGCATCGGCCTGTTCGGCGTCTTCGAGCTGGTTCGCTCGAGCGTCACCATGGAGCCGATGGCCGCGTTCAACGCCACCTCGCCGGAGATGGCCTCGCTCGACGCGCGCCTGCGTGACGACGGCCTGTACACCATGCTCCATTGGAACCAGGTCTTCACCAACCCGCCGCTGTGCATCACTGAGGAACAGCTGCGCGAGGGGTTCGCGACCATCGACCGGGCGCTCGACGCCACCGATGCCGCAATCGCCTGACCCGGCTCCGCAGCGCAGCCGGGGCTCGCGAATCGCCGTCTTCGTGCTCTTCTGTCTCGCAATCCTGGTCCTGTGGGAGCTGCTGAAGTTCATCGGCGGTGACCCGTGGCGGTACTTCGGCGTGGTCTGGCGCCCGCCGATCAAGATCTGGTTCGCATCGGACGTCAACCTGCCGCACATCTGGGCCATCGGCGGTCGGATCCTGGGGCCGCTGACATCCGGATCCTCGGATTCGCTCGGCAGCTACCTCTTCTTCCAGGCGCTCTACACGTGGCGCGAAGCGCTCATCGGCTTCTTCGCAGGCGGCATCCTTGGGATCGCCCTGGCAACTGCCTTCGTCCACTTCGCGCTCGTGGAGCGGGCGTTCCTGCCGTACGTGGTCGCCAGCCAGACGATCCCGATCGTGGCCCTGGCACCGATGATCGTGTACTTCGTCGGGCACAACATCAGCAGCGTGGTGATCATCGCCACCTACCTGAGCTTCTTCCCGGTGACCATCTCGATGCTGCGTGGGCTCCGGTCCCCCGACCCGCGGGCGCTGGAGCTGATGCGCTCATACGCGGCGTCGCGGCGCGAAGTCCTCTTCAAGGTGCGCTTCCCGGCATCGCTGCCGTACCTGTTCACCGCCATGAAGATCACCGCCACGGCCAGCGTGGTGGGGGCAATCGTTGGCGAGGGTCCCGGCGGCATCCAGGCTGGGCTCGGGCGGGCGATCCTCTTCTTCAGCCAGGCATACACCGTCGCCCCCGAGAAGCTGTGGGCGGCGATCCTGTTCACCGCCGTGCTCGGGATCCTGTTCTACGGGCTTGTGCGCGGCGCCGAGGTCTGGGTCCTGCGGGGACGGCCCGAGGCGGCCGCCGGATGACTGCTTCACCAGCGCCCGTCGTCAGCCTCTCGGGCGTCAACAAGACGTTCGCCACGGCCGGATCCGGTACGGTGGCCCTCACCGATATCAGCCTGGACATCCGGCGCGGCGAGTTCGTGTCGCTGATCGGTCCGTCGGGCTGCGGGAAGTCGACTCTTCTGCGGCTGATCGGGGACCTGACCGAGCCGACCGCGGGAAAGATCGAGATCAACGGAAAGCCGGCGCCACAGGCCCGGCTCGACCGCGACTACGGGATAGTCTTCCAGGCGCCAGTCCTGTTCGACTGGCGTACCGTCGAGGAGAACGTCCGGCTGCCCCTCGAGCTGTTCGGGCAGGACAAGGCAACCCAGGCAACGCGCACCGCCGAGATGCTGGACCTGGTCGACCTGACCGATTTCGCCCGATACCGCCCATACGAGCTGTCGGGTGGCATGCAGCAGCGCGTCGCCATTGCCCGCGCCCTCACCTTCTCGCCACTCCTCCTGCTGATGGACGAGCCGTTCGGTGCGCTGGACGAGATGACGCGCGAGAGGATGAACTCGGAGGTCCTGAAGATCTGGCAGCAGACTGGGATCACGGTGGTGTTCGTGACCCACTCGATCCCCGAGGCGGTCTTCCTCTCGACCCGTGTGGTGGTGATGAGCGCGCGGCCGGGCCGAATCACCCGGCTGGTGGAGGTGGACCTGCCGCAGCCGCGCGGGCTGCTCACACGCGAGAGCTCCCGCTACTTCAACCTGATCACCGAGGTGCGCGAGGCCCTGCGCGCCGGCGAGGGCCAGGCGTCGGAGGAGGGGCTCTCGTCGGCCGAGCGAACCGCCGCCGAGGGCGGGATCGGCTGACATGCGAAGCCTGCGGCAGTACCTGCCGGCGCTGCTGATCCTGGTGTCCGTGCTGGTCGGGTGGGAGGTCGCCGTGCACGCGTTCAACGTCAGGGGCTTCATCCTGCCTGCGCCATCGGCCATTTGGGCAGCCCTCGCCGCCAACTGGACGCAGGGCTACAACATCCTCCCGGCCGCCCGGGTGACGCTGATCGAGGCGCTCGGCGGCCTGGCGATCGGGACCGGGCTAGGCGTCGTCACGGCGGTGGCGGTGTCCCGCTTCCCACGGTCTCGTGACACCGTGCTGCCGCTGGCCGTGGCCGTCAACGCCATCCCGATCATCGCCTTCGCACCGCTGGCAAACAGCTGGTTCGGCGTCTTGAGCCCGTTCTCCAAGATGGCGATTGCGGCTGCCCTGGTCTTCTTCCCAGTCATGATCAACCTGCTGCGCGGGCTGACTCAGGTGGAGGGCTCGGCGCTGGAGCTGATGCGCTCGTACGCGGCGGGGCCGACCGCGGTGACCACCAAGCTGCGCATCCCGAATGCGCTCCCCTACTTCCTGACCGGGCTGAAGGTGGCCACCACCCTCAGCCTGATCGGGGCGGTGGTCGGGGAGTACTTCGGCGGTCTGACCGAGACGCTGGGGCGGGTGGTGGTGGCCGGCGCCAGCGCTCTCCGCTTCGACATCACCTGGGCCGCGATCCTGATCGTGTCGCTGATGGGGATCGTCATGTACCTGCTCGTCATCCTGCTCGAGAAGGCGCTCATTCCGTGGCACCCATCGGTCCGCGGCGAACGGCGGGGCTGATCGATTCGGGACTATCCCGGGCGCGAGCGCATCCCTAGAATCACGACAACCCAATCCGGCCCTTGCCCGGACCGAGAGCACATCGAGGAGTGGAGATGAAGCGATCCCGGATTGTCCTGGTCATTGCCGTCGCCGGCGCCCTGGCGCTCGCCGCATGCCAGTCGACACCAGCGGCGAAGACCGCCGTCCGGCTGCAGCTGCAATGGCTCGACCAATCGCAGTTCGCCGGTTACTACGCCGCCGACAAGCAGGGCTATTACGCCGCGGAGGGCCTGGAGGTCACATTCCTGCCGGGTGGCGGTGATGTCGTCCCACAGCAGGTGGGTTCGGCCGCGAACGGCCCCGAGTTCACCATCGCCTGGGTGCCGAAGGTGCTGCAGGCGCGCGAGGCCGCTTCCGACCTTGTCAACATCGCCCAGGTGTTCCAGCGAGCCCCGACGCTATCGGTCTCCTGGAAGAACGCCAACATCACCTCACCAGCTGATTACAAGGGCAAGAAGGTGGGGGCCTGGCCGTTCGGCAACGAGCTCGATGTCGTCGCTGCGGCAAAGCTGGCCGGGCTAACCGCAGGGACCGATTACACCCGGGTCGACCAGACCTTCGACATGAATATGCTGATCGCCGCTCGGAACGGCTGCGCGGCAACCGCAACCGACTGCGTCGATGTCGCCGAGGCGATGGTCTACAACGAGTGGGCGCAGCTGCTCGAAGCCACGAACCCGGATACGGGGAAGCTGTACCAGCCCGACGAGTTCAACGTCATCAGCTACGACAAGATCAAGGTCGCCATGCTCGAAGACGCGCTGTGGGCGCGGGCAGCGTGGCTGGCGCAGGCCGGAAATGCCGACACCGCCAAGAAGTTCCTTAAGGCCTCCTTCAAGGGCTGGATCTACTGCCGCGATCACCCCGACGACTGCGTCCAGTACACCCTTGACCACGGCAGCGTCTGGGGCAAGGGGCACCTGGCCTGGATGATGAACGAGGTCAACGCGTTGATCTGGCCGTCTCCGGACGGGATTGGCATCCTGAATGTCGACGCGTGGAACCAGACGATCAAGACGGCCACGGCCGGTGCGATCCTGACCAAGGCGCCCGCCGACGGCGCATACAGGACCGACCTGGCCAAGGCCGCCCTCGACGGGCTCGACAAGGCCACCGGGACCGATTGGACCAAGCCGACAGTGGCGATCTCGCCCGGCGGCGAGTAAGTCGCGTCCGGCCCTGAGCCGATCGGAGGCCCCTCGTCCGCGAGGGGCCTCCGCGTACTCCTAGACGGCGACCACCGGCTCGCTCGACTCGGCCCAGCGCACAAGGGGCTTGAGCAGCGGCGGAGCCAGCAGCATGGTGACGACCACCATCGCGACCACCACCGCGTAGATTTCGTGGCTGAAGGCGCCCGACGCCAGGGCGAGGCCGGCGATCACGATCTCGACCTCGCCGCGGGGCACCATCCCCCAACCGATGACCACGGCGCGGCGCCACCCGCCGCTCAGCGCGCCGAGGAAGACTCCGGCGAACTTGGTGACCACCGCGACGACGACCAGGGCGACGACCATGCCGAGTGCCGAAATGCTGGCGAACGCCGACGGGTCGATCTGCGCGCCGATGAACCCGAAGAAGAATGGCGTGAAGAAGGCAGCCACCGGTGCCGTTTCGGTCTCGAGCGCCTGGCGCTCTGCCGACTCGCCAACGACACTCCCCGCCAGGAAGGCGCCGATGATGGCCGCCAGGCCGATCTGCGCAGCCAGCGCGGCCAGGCCGAGCATGATGATCATGCCCGGCAGGAAGGGCGTCTCCGCGAAGCGCGGGATGGTCAGCAGCGAACGCTGACGGCGCAGCAGCCCCGTTCCCGCCACCACGACGATGACGATGAAAGCCACCGCCAGTGACAGCACCAGCGCGATGTGCGGCAGGTCCACCTGCCCGGCCGCGAGCCCCGCGACCACGCCCACCACGAGGAGTCCCAGCACGTCGTCGGTGACCGCTGCCGCAAGGATCGTTCGGCCGGCGATCGAGCGCAGCGCGCCGAGGGAAGCGAGGACACCGGAGCTGACGGCTACCGAGGTGGCGGTGAGGGAGGCCGCGATGTAGAGCCGCCCGCGCATGTCGAGTCCGAAGAGGTCGCCCAGCAGGAAGCCCGCCGCGAAGGGCAGCACGACGCCCATGACCGCGGCAGCAAGCGCCGTGGTGCCGACCCGAAGGATGTCCCCGACGCGGGTGTGGACACCGACCTCGAAGAGGAGCAGGACGGCCCCGATCTGGGCGAAGAGCTCGGTCTCGACCCGAACCTCGTACCAGCCGAGGACGGCGGGGCCGACCACGAGGCCACCGATGATCTCTCCTGCAAGCGCGGGTTGGCCGAGGCGCTTGAAGAGCTCGTCGCCGATCTTCGCCGCAGCCAGCAGGGCGAACAGCTGGAAGAGGACCGGCGGATGCTCCATGGTCGGCTCAGACCAGGTAGCGCAGCCAGAGGTAGACGCTGGAGATGACGAGTGATTCGATCACCACCACCACGCCGTGGCGGAAGAACTGCATGAAGCGAATCGGGTAGCCGGCGCGCGCGGCGACGTTTGCCACCACCACGTTCGCCGACGCCCCTACCAGGGTCAGGTTGCCGCCCAGGCAGGCGCCCAGGGCCAGCGCCCACCACAACGGCTGGGCCGGCAGCCCGTCCGCAACCAGGCGCTGCACGATCGGGATCGCGGTCGCGGTGTAGGGGATGTTGTCGATGATCGCCGATGCCACGGCCGAGACCCACACCAGGGCAATCGTCACGACCCCGATCTGGCTGCTGCCGCTCGCCAGCCAGTCGGCGACGCCGCCGATGATGCCAACGTGCACGATCCCCTGCACCAGGATGAAGAGCCCCACGAAGAAGAGCAGCGTGGACCACTCGACGTCCCGGAAGGCGTCGTGCGGGTCGAGGCCGCTGATGAGGAGCAGGAGCGTAGCGCCCAGCAGGGCCACCGTGGCCGCCTCGACGCCGAGCGCGGCGTGGAAGAGGAAGCCGACCGTGACCAGGCCGAGGACGCCGAGCGACTGGATCAGCAGACGGCGGTCGCGGATCATCTGCTCGGGCGGCGTCCCCAGGAGAGCCTCCCGCCGGTCCGCCGAGACGACCAACTGGCCCCGAAACGCAAAGCGCAGCGTCACGAGGTAGGCAGCCAGGATCAGGACCACCACGGGACCGAGGTTGACCAGGAATGCGACGAAATCGAGCCCGGCCGCCGAGCCGATCAGGATGTTCGGTGGGTCCCCGATCAGGGTCGCGGTGCCGCCGATGTTCGACGCCACGATCTGTGAAATCAGGAACGGATAGGGCGACACGTCCAGCCGCCGCGCGGTGACGAGGGCGACCGGCGCCATCAGCACGACGGTGGTCACATTGTCCAGGAACGCGGAGAGCACGGCAGTCACGATGGCGAGCAGGACCAGCAGGCGGAACGGTTCAGCACGCGAGGCATGCACGGCGCGAGCGCCGAGCCACTCGAAGAACCCGGTGCGACCCAGGGCGCTGGCGATGACCATCATCCCCGCCAGCAGGAAGATCACATTGAAGTCGATCGCGGCGAACGCGTCGTGCTGGTCGATGACTCCAATGAGAATCAGGACGAGGCCGCCGAGCAGGGCAATCAGGGTGCGGTCGAAGCGCTCCGTCGCGATGGCCACGTAGCTGACCGCGAAGATGGCCCCGGCGACCCAGACGTCCATCAGACGATCCCTCGGAGCGCCCCGGATACGACGACGGAGACCGCGCTGCCGTGCGCAGTCTCCACCTTAGGGAGCGGCGATACAGGCCCGATCCCACGCCCGATCGAGGCGCGCACGCCCCTCACGACGAGTCTAGCCGCCTTGCAGATCGCCGGGCAAGGCGGAGGCACGCGGATCGGCCCACGCCTCGTCGATCCGCTCGGACAGCTCGGCCAGCGAGTCCACCACGAGCGCCGGCTCGACGCCGTCGGGCGGGCGCTGGATGGCACCCCAGGGGCCGCGGCGGATCCACACCGCGCGCATTCCGGCCGCGGTCGCCGGCACCAGGTCGTTCTCGATGCGGTCCCCGACATAGGCGACCGATGCCGGGTCCGGGGAGCCGATGAGCGTGAGCGCGCGACTGAAGAACGCGGGGTCCGGTTTCGACACGCCCATGTCCTGGCTCATCGCCATCACCTCGGCCTCGACGCCCAGCGCTCGCAGCTCGACGTCGCGCCCGCTCGGCTGGTTGGCGATCACCGCCAACCGGTGGCCCAGGCCCCGGAGCCGGTCCATCGCCGCTCGGGCATCAGGGTACAGATCGACCTCCTGGAACCCACCGTAGGTGCTCTCCACGCCCCGGGCCCATGTGCGCCAGTCTTCGATCCCGAACTGGGCGAACACGCCGTGGTGCGAACCGCCCCGAGCGATCTCGGCACCGAGCACCGCCATGAACGTGAGGCGCGGAATGCCGAGCTGATCGGCCCAGACAGACCACACCCGGGTCTCGTCGATGAGCGTCTCGCCGACGTCGAGGATGACCCAGCGGCCCGCCGGCCCTGAGCTAGGCAGCCTTCACTCCGGCCACCAGGGCCTCGACGCTCTTCTTGGCGTCGCCGAACAGCATGGTCGTCTTGGGATCGGCGTACAGCGGGTTGTCGATCCCGGCGAAGCCGGCGGCCATCGAGCGCTTCAGCACGATCACGTGCTCAGACTTGTCGACGTCCAGGATCGGCATGCCGTAGATCGGCGAGGCGGTATCGGTGCGAGCGGCCGGATTGGTTACGTCGTTGGCGCCGATCACCAGCGCCACCGAGGCGTTCGGGAAGTCGCCATTGATCTCGTCCATCTCCTTAAGGCGGTCGTACGGCACGTTCGCCTCGGCCAGCAGGACGTTCATGTGCCCCGGCATGCGGCCGGCGACCGGGTGGATGGCGAACTCGACGTCGACTCCCTTGGCGATCAGCAGGTCCATCAGCTCGCGCACGGCCTGCTGCGCCTGCGCGACGGCCATTCCATAGCCGGGGACGATGATCACCTTCTTGCCGTAGGCCATGAGCACGGCTGCGTCATCGGCGCTGATCTCGCGCACGTTCTGCTCGCCTCCGGCCGCCGCAGTCATCGTGCCGCCCGCCGAACCGAAGGCGCCGAACAGGACATTGAAGATGGACCGGTTCATGGCACGACACATCAGCTGGGTCAGGATCGTGCCCGATGCGCCGACCAGCGTCCC
>JBDTQD010000050.1:0-10972 GCA_039932375.1 Chloroflexota bacterium
CTGGCAGCTGCTCGGTGGCCATTGGCGCGCGGTCGGCACAGCAATTGGGGTGGGGATCGCCCTTCTTGCGGTGGCCGCCGCCGCCGTTTCGCCCCAGGCGCTGATCGACTATCCCAGCCATCTGATCGGCGTTGCCAGCCAAGATTCGGTAGGGGTCCATCCCACCGAGATGGTGAACTGGCGCGGGGCTGCGGAGCGACTCGCAGTCGGCGGCTGGTTCGTGGTCGCTGGATCAGCCCCGACCCTCGGCCTGGTCGCCCTGGCCTGGTTTCGAAGCAGGTCGCGGCAGCTCGGCGCCGCTGCTGCTTTCCTGGCCACGCCGCTCGTCATCTGGCACGCTAATCAGCACGAGTTCGTGCTGGCCACCCTGGGCATCCTGCTAGCGGTGGCGGCGGTGCCCGAGCTGCGCACTCGCCTCGCCACCTTGGCGATCGGGCTGCATGCCGTCCTCTGGAGCGGCCTGGTGCTCGATGCGCAGGCATCCGCGTGGCTGCTGTTTGGGGTGCAGCTCGGCTGGCTGATCATCGTCGTTTGGATGAGCGGCCTCGATCAGCCGTCCCGGCGGTTGGCCGGCAAGCGCGCGGTACTTCCGTCTGGGTCCGGTGCATAGCGTCACCGACTAGACTCCGGCCGATGTCCGACCTCTCTCCGGCTGCGAGCACCGCCGACCGAGCAGCCGCAACGCTGCGCCGCATGCCGTCGCCGATCGTCATCCTGGCGCTCGCCCTGGGTGGCGTCATGTTCGCGCTGACCGTCGTCAAGGGCGTCCAGGATCCGGACTTCTTCTGGCACCTGACGACGGGAAAGCTGATCGCCGAGACAGGCCGGGTGCCCTCTACCGATCCATTCAGCTTCACCTGGTTCGGGAAGCCGTGGACGCCACACGAATGGTTGAGCGAGCTGTTCATCTTCCGCCTGGTTGACGGGGTCGGTCGGATCGGGGCGCTCTTCGTCTTCGGCCTCTTCCCGCCGGCCATCTTCGGCGTGCTGGCCGCCGCCTTCGCTCGGCAGGGCGCGCGGGTACTGGCCATCGCCCTTCCCTTCGCGCTGGGGGCATTCGCCCTCATCCCGTACGTGACGCTGCGTCCCCAGGCGATCAGCTGGCTGATGTTCGCCGGCCTGCTCTGGTTCCTGCTCGAAGGTCGTGCCGAGCACCCACGTCGCTTCCTGCTGCTGATTCCCTGGTTCACCCTGTGGGCCAATCTGCACGGCCTGTATGTGGTCGGGCTGGGCGTGGTGGGGATCTACATGCTCTTCACCCTGGCCGGGCGGACCGCGATGTCGCCGGCTCGATGGTGGGTCGTCGCGGGCATGGCGGGAGCCATCGGCGCCGCAATGCTCACCCCCGCTGGACCGATCGGGATCCTGTATCCGTTCCGCTACGTCCAGGCGGGAGACTGGGGACTGGCCAATATCCAGGAATGGCAGTCGCCGAACTTCCACGAGCCGGCGCACCTTGCCTTCCTGGCGCTGATCGTGGCGGTGGGGCTGAATGGCGGCCGCAAGACCCCGGGCTGGCTGGTGGCGCTCTCGTGGATCGGGATCGCGATGGGTTTGCTTGCCCTGCGCAACGTGCCGGTTGCGGTTGTCCTGTGCATGCCGACCCTGGTCTTTGGCCTGGACGCGAGGCTACGGGCGCGCGCCGAACGTCGACCTCCCAGGCCGATCTCACCCTCGCGAGCGCTCGGGCGCCGCTGGATGGAGCTCGCCACCGCAATCGCCATCGCCATCGGCTCGATAGCCGTCCTTGTACCGCGCGACATGAACGCCGCAACCGAGATGGACCTGGCGGAACGCTTCCCGATCAAGGGCGTCGATCAGCTCCTGAAGCTCAAGCCCGATGCCAACGTCCTTGCCCAGTACGGGTGGGGCGGTTACGTCATCGCGCGCATGCACGACCACGGCGGGCGCGTATTCGTGGACGGGCGGAACGACATGTACTCGCAGCAGGTGCTTGAGGACTACAGCGCGATTCGCGCAGCCGATCCGGGATGGGAGATTCTGGTGGCGCGCTACGGGGTGGAGGCAATCCTGCTGCCCCCCGACACGACCGTGACCCGGGGACCAGCGGCATCGGCAGGGTGGTGTGAGATCCTCAGGGACAAGGTCGAGGTCCTCTACCTGAAAGGCCCTTGCGCCTGACGATCTAGGCATGTGGCGATCGCGCCATGTGGAACATCACACGGCCCGAATCCTCGACGGGCGCCTCCTCAAGGATGTCGAACTTTTCCTGGAACGCCGCCCGGAATCCATCGATCGTGTAGTCCGGGAAGATGTCTTCGCGGGTTGCCAGCAGGCGTTTGACCATCGGATCCTCCTTGGGCACCCACTCGACCACGAGATTCGGGCCAAGCCGCGCCAGAAGCTCGCCGATCATGCCGAGCGGCACATTCCGACCGATCGCCAGGTGGTGTACCAGCGCGAGCGCGATCACCGCGTCCGCGTTTGCACGGTCTAGCAGCGAAGCCCGCTCGCGATTCTCCCAGCCAATTGCCGGCGAGGGATCGGCGAGGTCGGCAAGGAGCGGCATGATCCGTCGCTCGCCGGCCGCTCGGAGCGCGAGATAGTGCCGCTCAACTGCCGCCCAGTCGACGTCAATGCCGACAACCTCGTAGCCGGCTTCCGCGGCTATGGCACTGTAGCGCCCGGTGTTGGCGCCAACGTCCCACGCGCGCTTGCCACCAGCCGTCGTGAGCATCCGTCGCACCAGCGCCTCCTTCGACGCTGTTCCCTCGGCTGAATAGCTGGTGCGATCGGCATAGTCCGCCCACTGCGTTCCCTGGGCCGGCAGGTGGAGGCCTTCCACGGTCCGCCGCAGGTGGTCGAGGAGCGCCAAGCGGCGCGTTTCGCTCATCTTCACCGACCTGTGCGCGGCGTCCGCTCCACTGTCGGCGTGGCGCCGCTGAGCTCGCGCGTGGAGGTGCACGTGCGCCGCGAGACCCGGCGACCAGCGCGAGCTCCGCGGCAGGAGCTCGCTGGCCAGATCGAGTGGGATCCCTTCGATGAAGCTGCGGAGGAGCTGCCCGAACCGTCCGTCGCGGCGTGCCATCAGCGCAAGGGGAGCCAGGAAATGCTCGCAGAACTGTCGGTACGGCTTCCACGGTTCGTCCGCCAACGAGCGCTCGAATGAAAGGGTGTCGATGAGAATTGGCAGTCCGCGATGGAACTGGACGTTGTAGGCACTCGCGTCGCGCAGGGTCATGCCGTGCCCCGCCGCCAGCGCCTGGGCCGCAAGGGTGAGCAGCGCAGCATCCTTCAGCTGGGAGAACGACCATTCGAATGGGTGGGAGATGAAGCCGATCTCCTCCGGCTGGATCACGACCATGGCGCCCGGCTCGAGTGCGAAGTCGAGCGCGGCCGGCTCGTCGGGGATCAGGATTCCCTTGTCCACCAGGGACGCATGCAGGCCCGATGACTCAAATGCGGTCCAGTCATCGGCGAAGGCCTGGTTGACCTGCCGGTAGAGGACGCCGTCCCGCCTGAAGACGAAGCCGCTGGGGTCCCGATAAGAGCCTGGCTCGCGCGCTGCGGCCGGGCGATCGGTCACTCGGGCTTGGGGGGCGTGGCCCCCGTCTTGTCCTCGGACTCCGGCGTGCGACGGAATCGCCCGATCGTCGAGCGGATGGCGTTACGGAAGAAGAATGGGATCGAGACGACGGCAGCGATGACGGCCTGGATCACCAGGCTGCCCGCGCCGGGGTCTATGTAGGCGAGGATGAGTCGCATGGACACTCCTTGGGGGGATCCCGCGTTGTGAACGCCGCGGGTGCACCGCATACCGTAACCCGGATCAGGGGCGATTGCCAGCCCGCAGGCGTTGTCCTCGATCGATCACCCGCAGGAGCGTTGCAGCCCCCGGCAGAAGATAGGCGGCATCGGGGATCCAGATGCGCGGAACGGCCAATGGGATCGCGGCCGCGGCTGCGAGCCATGTCCACGGTGATCTTCGGATTGCCAGCACAGCAACAGCAATGAGACACGCGATGGCGACCGGCAGCCAGAGAAGGGGGGTGACGCTGAGAAGTGACATCCCACCGACATAGAAGGATGGCCCGCCGAGGTCCGCGTATAGCCCGACGTCGAATGCGAGGATCTGCAGCCACAGGACTGCGGCGACGCCGATCGCGACCGCGGCGTGGAGCCACCGTCGCTCGGCAACATAGCCCGCGACCAGCAGCAGCGGGAATACCTTCAGCGAGCCCGCGAGTCCCAGCAGGATCGGTCCGAACCTGGTCTGCAGGCCCAACGCCAGGGCGCCCACAACCAGCGGCGTCGCATTGGCGGCAGGCAGCGCGCTGACCAGCAACCCGCCCAGCAGGACCGCCAGTGTCACGGATGCTGGCGTCGGGCGGCGAATCAATGGCGCGATGGCGGCAAGGGTTGCGATCAGCAGGAGGCCGCGCCACACAAGGAAGGCCGAGTCATGGCCAAGGTAGGTGAGCGGCACCCACGCGAACGCGAGCCAGGGTGCGTACCGATAGATCTCCGTCTCGTCCCCGCGTGGGCCGCCGTACAGGGGCAGGCCTTCGCGCAGCCGTTGGGCGGCCAGCCAGTACGCTTCGGCATCCGGCCGCACGGTCACGCTGACGACCGCGCCGATCAGCAGCCCCACGCCGAGCGCCGCGACCGCCATGGCCAGGGGGCGAGCCGCTCGTTCAGCGGTTGCGGACACGGCCAAGGAGCGGATCGTGGCCGCCGTTCAGTATGGCGACTACCAGGTAGGTGGCGTAGGTCACGTGAGTTCGCGGTGCCAAGAGCATCACCGCAACCGCGCTGGCCGCCCAGACAAATGGCGAGCGCCGGATCGCCAGCACGGTCGCAGCCAGCAGAGCGGCAGCCGCGGTGGCTGCCCACGCCAAAGGCGAGACGTAGTAGTAGAACGACACGGAACGGCCGGGATCGGTTTGATAGCCAGAGAGGTCATAGAGCAGAAACGGTGCGAGAAGAACGATGGTGATCGCCAGCGTGAGGGCGAGTCGCAGCCACTGGCGACGAGCGACGTAGACGAGGGCAAAGACCAGTGGCACGGCCTTCAGGGACCCTGCGATGGCCAGCCAGATCGGTCCGCTCCGGCGCGAGATGCCGAACGCCAATGCGGCCACGACCAGCGGCTGGATGTTGCCGACCTGGACCAGGGAGAGGAGCCAGGGCGTGATGATGAATGCGAATGCCCATGCCGCCGGCGTTCGAAGGCGGACCACCGCCACCAGGATGGCCCCAGATGCCAGCCCCAAGATCGCCACCCATCCCCAATCGACCAGGGTTCGTGGCATGTACGTCAGCGGCACCCATATCCAGGCGAACCAGGGTGCGTACCGAAAGACTTCGTAGCTGTCGGGATTGAGGTGGGTCGGGTAGAGCAGCGCGCCTTCGCGCAGGCGCATCGCCGCCAGCCAGTACGCATTGATATCGCCGAAGTTCCAGTCGCCGGCGATGAGGTAGAGCCATATCAACATGCCGCCAAACAGGATGGCGAGCACGACTCGCTCGGCGATGCGAGTCCAGCGCGCGGAGGGCGGCACTCCCCGGATGACGCTCATGGCCGTCACGATGGCACAGTATCGTTGGGCGAGGCATGCGCAGATCGTCCTGGCTCCCGCGCTCGGCACTCGGCTGGGTGGCGTTCGGTGGGCTCGCCGTCCTGCTGGCCCTGACCGCTTACGCCCTGACCACTGACGCCATGTCACAGAGGATCGGCGTCGACGTATCCGCCTACTGGAATGCCGCCGAGCGGTTGCGTGCGGGACAACCGTTGTACGTGGCCGGCGCGGCGAACGCCTCCGACCTGTACCGATACGCACCCTGGTTTGCCTACCTCTGGATCCCGCTGACCTCCTTCGATCGCGCGATTGTCACCGCCGGGTGGGTCGGACTCATGATTTGCGCGGCCCTCATTTCGACGCTGCCACTGCTGAGGTCGGGACCGCCTGGTTGGGCGGCCTTCGCTATCCTCGCCCCGCTGCAGCTCCAGGCAGCGGTCTACGGCAACGTCCAGCCGTTGCTCGTCCTCGTCCTGTTGTGGGGGGTCGAGCGGCGGAGCGGCCCGCTGTGGATCGCACTGTGCGCCTCGCTGAAAGCAGTACCACTGCTGCTCGCCGTGGTCTATGCGGCGCGCGGCGAATGGATTCGGGCCGGGATCGCCGTCACGCTGAGTGTGGCGCTCGTCGCCCCCGCGTTCCTCTTCGACCTATCTGGCTATTCCACCGCATCGGGGCCGAGGCAGATGAGCCTGGCCGCGGTGTCGGTGTTGCTCTGGATCCCGCCGGCCATCGCAGCGATCGTGGCAACGTGGCTCCTTGCCCGCACCCGATATGCATGGGTGGCGGCGGCCCTGGCGATGATCGCCGCCCTTCCCCGCCTGCTCGATTACGAGTTCGGCTTCCTGCTGATCGGCCTCGCCCGAAGAGAATCCAAGCGGGGCGAGGGTGGCAGCACGCCGACGGTCTGATATCCGATGGTGCCATCGACGTCACGTTGAGGTCGCTCACAATCCGGTGCGTGGTCCTCATCGGCATCCTCGTCCTGCTCTCGGCAGCGCTCCTCGCGCCAGGCCTGTTGATCGGTCCGTCGCTCGACGCGGCGGTCTTCAGCCATGTCGCCGGCCGCATGCTCGACGGGGTACCGCTCTATCTCGGGACCTGGGACCACAAGCCTCCGGGGATGTATCTGGCCTCCGCAGCCGCACAAATGCTCTTAGGTGGGCTCGGTCCATGGACCGCGCAGTGGCTCCTCTCCGTTGCGGCAACGGCGGGGATCGGCCTGTCTGTCGCCGCCGTGCTGACGCGAGAGGGCGTCACCGGCATGCCTCGCGCACTTGCTGCCGTCGGAACCGTCCTGTTCGCCGGCCAGTACCTGCTCTCGCTGGGAGGCGGCCTGACCGAGCCGCTGGCGACGGCGATGGTCGGGTTTGCGCTGGTCGGGGTCATCCGCCCGGCTGGCCCCTGGCGCGCAGCAGCCGTCGGCGTACTTGCGGGCGCGGCGCTCCTCGTCTCTCTGCAAGTGCTGCCGGGCGTCCTGGTAGTCGGTGCGCTGGCGACAGTCGGGGCGCCAGCTTCCGCTCGACTGCCTCGTGTCGCGCTGCTGAGTGCGGGGCTAGCTGCACCGGCACTGGCGGTGTTGGCATGGCTGACAGCCAGCGGAACGCTCGCGGCTGCCCTCGATGCGATCGTGGTCTACACGGCCGCCTACCGAGCCTTGAGCGGCGGGCTTGGGACCGTCCTCGGCGTGCCGGTCGTTGCGTGGACCCTTCTCAGTTCGGTCTTCGTCACCGCCCTGGCAGCCTTTGGTCTGGCCTCGGCATTGCGGGCACCTGAGCAGCGACGCCGCGTCGCCATGGCCTCAGCGCTATGGATCGGCGCGTCGTGCGTGTTGGTAGTTGCCCAGGGTCGCTTCTACGCTCATTACGCGATTCCCCTGGCCGTGCCGCTTGGGATCCTGGCGGGCTATGGGCTCGGTCGAGTTGCCATATCGCTGCGAGGCACCCACGCGATTTGGCCTAGGGCGCTCATCGTTGCGCCGCTGGCGATCGCCATGACGATCTCCCTCGTGGCCGGCATCGCTGCAGCAAGCATGGAAATGGTCCCGCTGGCGCAGCGGTCAAGTCAAATGGAGGCAGTGTCATCCTGGCTGCGTGGCAGTCCGGCGCGCAGCGGCACCATGCTGGTCTGGGGCAACGAACCGCACTTGTATGACCTGTCAGGGCGCATGCCCGCCATTCGCTTTAGCTACTTCTATCCGCTGACCACGGCCGGCTACTCCACGCCCTCCCAGGTCGCCGAGGTGGCGAAGGAGCTGGCGGACCAGCCGCCGGCAGTCATCGTCGATGCCAGCACCGAGGCGCCAGGAGTGCCCGGTTTCGTTCCGCTCCTGACCCCTCATCCCCTCGCGAGGGAGGGACGAGAGCTCGACCTGCTGGAGCCGCTCCGTGCCTTCGTGGCCGAGCACTATGAGCTGGCGGCGACCGTGGATGGCTGGCCCATCTATCTCCTGCGCGAGGCAGCCACTCCGTGAAAACCCAGAAGCGGGAGAACGCCGAGGACGCGGACTGGCGGCTCGGCTATCGGCCTGCGCTGGACGGTCTTCGCGGCGTGGCGATCCTCATGGTGCTTGCGTGGCACCTCGGGATTCCCGGGCTCGAAGGTGCCGGGCAGGCAGGCGTCACGCTGTTCTTCGTCCTCTCGGGCTTTCTCATCACCGCCATCCTCGTCGAAGAGCACGGTCGCCGGGGTCGGATCGACCTCGCCAGGTTCTATCTGCGCCGGGCGGCCCGCCTCTTTCCCGCATTGCTGGTCCTGTTGTTCTTCGCGTCGTTCGCGGTCCTGCTGGAGCATCCCTCGAGTGGCCCGATCGTTATCCTGGCGCCCCTCTTCTACGTCGCGAATTGGGCCCAGGCGGCTCACGTGGACATGAGCCCTGTCGACCACACGTGGACCCTTTCGATCGAGGAGCAGTTCTATCTCACCTGGCCGCTGCTCCTCTCCGCGCTCCTCGTCATTCGGCGGCGGTGGGCGCTGTACGCGGTGCTGGCTCTGCTCGTGGCGAGCACCGCTCTCCGCTACTACATAGCCCCGCTGGACAGCGCCAGAGCGCTGTGGGGAACCGATGTCCGGGCCGACGCCCTCTTGGCTGGGTGCGGTGTCGCACTCGTCCTCACTCGCTGGCCGGTGCGGATTCCGCCAACAGCGGTCGCCATAGCCCTGGTGGCTTTCCTTCTGGTCAGCATCGTTGGCTCGCCGCCCGTCATGCTTGCGGGAGGGCTGACGATCATCACGGCGGCGTCTGCTGCTTTCATCATGTTCCTGGCGACCACCGGAGGATCGGCTCTCACCTGGCGCTGGCTCCGATGGGTAGGGTCACTCAGCTACGGGCTCTACCTGTGGCACCCGTTCCTGTTCAGCACCTTCTCGACGATCCCGCACATCGCGCTGGTGGTTCCCGCCTTCCTGGCCGCGATGGCGTCTGCTCGCTGGATCGAACGACCGATCATCTCCTGGGTGAAGGGCCGGTCGAGGGCCGTGGCGCTGCCGTTGCCGGCGAGCGTTCAGTGAGAACACCGCCGGCCGTATCGGCTGAGATCACCGGGCCGGCCGCCACGATGCGGATCCTCGCTGCCACCGAAACACGTAGTCCGCACTGGTCGGAATCTCACCACGCTGGATCTGATCGTTGACCGCCGTGACTGCGTCCGACCGCGCGACGGTCGTCCATTCGAGACCCTGGTAGGTCCCCACGCTGATCCGTCCGGAGAGGGTTGGGAACCAGTCGAGCATCATCGTCTCTAGTCTCGGGTCGTCCGTGAACACAGCGAAGCGCGTGCCCGGCGCGGTTTGGCTGCCAGCCGCGACCATGGCCGCGCGAATCTCGCTCGGAATCGCGTAGAACTGCTGGTAGCCAGCGAGCAAGGAAGCCACGAGCAGCCAGACGAAGCCAATGCCCGCCGTCAGTTTCAAAGCTCCGGCAGACGTGACGGAATCAGCGACGATGACGGCGCCACTTGCGGCCAGCATCGCCCACACGACCGCCGCATACCGACCTTCGCCACCCGGCACGACGAGCAAGACGAAAAGCCAGGCTAGCAACAGCCATTGCCGCCGATGGGCCGCCATCGCCAACCCCAACAGTGCCAATGGCAGGACGAAGTCGAGAGTTCCGATCCATGACGGCCCGATGGTCAGGATTCGTTCAAACGTCGTATCGAGGTGATGGGCGCTACCCGCCGCCAGGATCGCACCAGCACCATAGCGGACCAGGACCATCACCAGCCACGGTGTGACGACCACCGCGGCAACCATCCCTGCGAGCGCGAGGAATAGAAGGCCGCGCCGGCTCGGTGCGAACGCGAGGAGCAGGGCGCCGGACGCAACGCCGGTGAACCCGATTGCGGGATGCATCAGGACAGCGATCCCGGCCAGGGCCCCGCATATCGCGGCATTCCGCAAGCTGGGCAACCGCAGCACGACCGCCACGCGCCATAAAGCCAAAAGCAGGAACGCCAGGGCCGGTGCCCGCGTGATGCCGCCTCCCTCGATGGCCCACGTCACCGGCATGGCGGCGAAGATCAGCGCGGTGAGGCCCGCACGCCTCTCGTCGGTGAGTTCGCGTGCCAGGAGATAGCCGGCCGGAATGGCCAGCATGCTCCAGACCAACGGCAGCCAACGTTCGGTGGCGATCGGATCGCCCGGAATGAGCGCGAGGATGTAGATGCCCAGCGGCGGATACGCGAAGGGAACGTCGCCCATGTTGAACGAGCTGAATGTCGGCAGGCCGAAGCCGGCATTTCGGATGTCGTGTGCCATGGTCACGAACAGTCCGCCGTCCCTGAGGGGGAAATCGGCGGCGAGAATCGGACCAAGGCGCAGGCCGAGACCGGCGATCAGCGCCACACCAAGTAGCGCTGCTCCCACGCCTATCTTTTGCTGCGCCCGCGAAGGCCCCTGCGAGGCATCGCGCGTGTCAGACATCACCGCCGGCAGACTACACGCCACAGGGGACGTGCCTCGCTCTGCGCTTGCTTGCTGCCTCTGGGTCGGACCCACTCCAGGCCCAGCATCTGAATCCAGTACGGGAGGATGTACGGGCTGATCGCCATGCTCGCCCAACCCAACCGTCCGCGATAGGTCAGCCAGGCAGCCAATGGGAGACCGATGATCAGCCATGCCAGGCCCAGGAATCGCGACGGCGACAGGTTGAAGTCGTTGCCGATATCCATCGCGCTGGATGCGAAGAATGAGCCGATCCAGCCCGGCAGATAGCCCGTGGGAATGGCGGTCACGACGACCACCGCAACCATGCCCGCGAATGGCAGTCGCCATGCCGGACGCTGCCAGAGCAGCCAGGCCAGCAGCGGGACCATGATCGGCCGCGGGATGAGGCAGCACATGGCGAGGTAGACAGCCGTGGCGACGCTGTTGCCCCGGCACGCCCAGGCCGCGGCCAGCAGCACGAAGATCATCAGGTTCGCGTCGTTCACGTC
>JBDTQD010000051.1:0-10403 GCA_039932375.1 Chloroflexota bacterium
CGGCCGACCATCTTGTCGCCCATGGTGATCGGGTCGGGGACCACCGCCGCCACCAGGTCCCGTGGCGAAACCTCGACCCCCCGCACGCTGACAGGCTCGACCCGATCCAGGCCGATCTCGTGCAGGAACTTGAGCTTCTCGATGAAGTCGCGGCCGAGCGCGTACTTGAAGGTGACCCGCCGCGCTCCTGGCAGGTAGCGGGGCAGCAGGAGCACCTCTTCGTGCTCCACGTTCACGCACTCGACCGGCCCAATCCCCTCCGGGAACGGGAACGCCTCGGGCGCACTGAACGGCTCGGTGGTGATCCAGTCCTGTCGTGTGCCGTCCCATTCGACTGGCGGGTTGAGGCATTCCTCGATGGTGGTCCAGATCGAGAAGACCGGGGCGAAGCCGTAGCCGGGGATGTGCAGGTCGCCGCCGTCGCGGATGTGCACCTCCTCGACCTCGTCGAAGAGATGCTTGGCGGCGTGCGCGGCGAAGACGTCGGTGAGGCCGGGGTCCATCCCCATCCCCAGCAGCGCCAGGCGACCGGCGCTCTCCCACTCGCCGGCTCGCGCGAACTGCTCGTCGCCGAGCTTGACGCCGGGAAGCTGGAACGGGTCGCTGGGATGCGGCCGCGACAGGCTGGTGGCCATGTCCATGTAATTGGCGCCGGCGGCCAGCGCTCCGTCGAAGATCGGCATCACAAAGCGCGGGTCGACGGCATTCATCACCAGGTCCACCCGATGTCGCCGCGCCAGTTCGGCCACGGAGCCGCTGTCGCGGGCATCGATCCGCTCGACCGGGAAGCGTTCGTCGTCGTGCAGCAGGTGCTGGAGCGCAGTTGCCCGGTCCAGGTCGTAGTCGGCCAACACCAGTAGCTCGCACCACTCGCGCTGCGAGCACATCCGCGCGATCGCCTCGCCTACCGTGCCGACGCCGACCAGCAGGACGCGCATCAGCCGAAGACCTGTCGCAGCGCGAAGAGGACGTTGGCGGGTCGCTCGGCCAGTCGGCGCATGTACCAGGCGTACCAGGCCTCTCCGTACGCAATCAGTGCCAGGACGCGATATCCCTCGGCGGCCAGCCGCAGCTGCTCGCCCTGGCGGATGCCGTACAGCATCTCGACCTCGAACGCATCCTTCGCGATGCCCACCCCTGCTGCGTGCGCGGCCACTCGTTCGATGAGTCTCGTGTCATGCGTGCCCATCCCCATCCGCAGCTCGCCTCGCGCCGCGTATGGCAGCATCAGGACGCAGAGCGACTGGTAGGCGGCGTCCACCTCATCCTTGCGACGGAAGGCGATGCTCGCCGGCTCGTCGTAGGCGCCCTTGACCAGGCGGATCGCCGGCTTGAGCTGGAGCAGGGAGTGGACATCGGCCGGGGTTCGGCGCAGATAGGCCTGCAGGCAGATGCCGACGTTCGCATTGGTCTCCTTCAGGGACCGATACAGGTCGAGCGTGGCATCCGTGTAGGCGCTCCCCTCCATGTCGAGCCAGAGCAGCCGGTTCCCACGCCCCGCGTGGTCGGCGAGGCCCGACAGGTGCTTCAGGGAGGCCGGACGGTCCAGATCCAGGCCGAGCTGCGTCGGCTTGACGCTGATCTCGGCGTCCAGCCCCCGAGCGGCGATCTTGTCGAGGAGGTCGTGGTAGTGGTCGGCAACCGCCTGCGCCTCGGAGAGGTGGGTCAGGTTCTCGCCCAGCTGGGTGAAGAGGATCCCGATCTTCTTGGGACGAAAGACCTCGGCGGCGTCAAGCGCCTCCTCGACGGTCTCGCCGGGCATGAAGCGCCGAACGGCGCGCCTGGCGAACCAGATCCGGGGCAGCCATCGCTTCAACAACCGGTTGCGAGCCATCCACAGCAGCAGCTGGCGCATGAACGGATGATGCCACGCCATGGGTCAAACCGATGGCTATCCTCAGCGGCGGGCCGTTAGCTCAGTGGTAGAGCAGGGGACTTTTAATCCTCGTGTCGTGGGTTCGATCCCCACACGGCCCTCACGATACGTGCGACCGAGGGCAACGTAGAAAGCGCGGCGAGTTAGGTCGCTTCGGACGCAACGAACCGGTACCCTGTCGCGTGGAGGCCGCCCGGCCCCACTCTCCGCTCGGAGCCTGCAGATCGATGCGCATTTCGCTGATCCCGCGCGAGACGAAGTTCTTCGACATGTTCATCGAGGACGCCAACAACGTCCTTGGGGCCGCGCGCCTGCTTGAGCAGTTCTTTCGCAACTACGACGACCGCGAGCGGCTCGCCAGCCAGCTGCGCAATGCGGAGCACGCTGGAGATCAGATCAGCCACGAGATCGGCCAAAAGCTGGAGTCGACCTTCGTCACGCCATTCGACCGTGAGGACATTCACGCCCTGATCAGTCGCATCGACGACATCCTGGACCTGATCGAGGAGGTCGCCGACACCTGCATCCTTTACAACATCGATGCGCCGACGCCGGTGGCCGTCCAGCAGGCCGAGATCATCGTGCGGCAGTGCGAGCAGCTTGCCCAGGGCCTTGGCAAGCTTCGGCATTTCAAGGGCGTCGAACCGTATTGGATTGAGATCCATCGGCTCGAGAATGATGGCGACCGGATTACACGTCAGGCAGTCGCCGAGCTCTTCAAGCACGGACAGGACACGATGGACGTCATCAAGTGGAAAGACGTCTATGCACTGCTCGAAGAGGCGATCGACTCCGTCGAGGACGCCGCCAACGTCATCGAGCGGATTGTCGTCAAGCATGCCTGAGGGCCTCACCGCGACCCTCCTCGTGGTCCTTGGGCTGGCGGTGCTCTTTGACTACATCAACGGCTTCCACGACACGGCCAATGCAATCGCCACGTCGGTCAGCACCCGCGCACTTAGCCCGCGAGTCGCGATCGCCATGAGCGCCGCCGCCAACTTCGTCGGGGCGCTGACGGGCACGGCCGTTGCCAAGACGATCGGCGCGGGGCTGATCACCCATCAGGCTGAGGGCGGGGTGGTGGTGGCCGCAGCCCTGCTCGGCGCGATCGCATGGAACCTGCTGACCTGGCGCCTGGGAATTCCCTCATCGAGCAGCCACGCCCTCATCGGTGGCCTCCTGGGGGCGAGCGCGACAGCGATCGGCTTCGGCGCTTGGCAGGTCAACGGCATCCTCGGCAAGGTGATCCTGCCGCTGGTCGGCTCGCCGATCGTCGGGTTTGGCGTCGGGTTCGCCCTCATGGTGCTCATCTTCAATGTGTTTCGCCGCGCGCACCCAAAGACCATGAACGACCGATTCCGGCGGCTGCAGGTCCTGTCGGCGGCGTACATGGCCTTCAGCCATGGCAGCAACGACGCGCAGAAGACGATGGGCGTCATGACCCTGGCTCTCGTTTCGGCCGGCATCCTGGGCAGCTTCGTGGTGCCGCTATGGGTGATCATCCTCGCCGCGAGCGCCATCTCCCTGGGAACGGCGGCAGGCGGGTGGCGGATCATCCGCACCATGGGCACGAAGGTCGTCAAGCTCGATCCGGTGCACGGTTTCGCAGCGGAGACGACGGCGGCGACCGTCATATTCGGCGCGTCGATGCTGGGCATGCCGGTGAGCACCACGCACGTCATCTCGAGCGCGATCCTGGGGGTTGGATCGTCCGACCGATTCAACGCCGTCCATTGGGGAGTTGCTCGTCGGATCGGGATCGCATGGGTGCTGACGCTACCTGCCTCGGGCCTCGTCGCGGCGCTGGCGTACCTGGTCTTGAAACCGATCCTGGGCTAAGGCCGTCGACCGCTAGGTGAAGAAGACGAAGCGAAGGCCGACGATCAGGAGCAGCACCCCGAAGGCACGCTGCACGACCTCCACTGGAAGCGAGATGCCGAGCCGCGCGCCGACGTACGCGCCCAACAGGAGCCCCACCGCCAGGATGACTGCAAATCGCAGGTCGATCTGTCCCGCGCGCCAGTATTCCAAGGCCCCGAGGGCTCCGACCGGGAGAAGCAGCGCAGCGAGCGAGGTGCCGGCCGCTTGGGTTGTCGTCAAGCCCAGCAGGAGAACCAGCAACGGCACGATGACGATTCCCCCACCGATGCCGAAAAGACCCGACAGGACGCCGGCCAACAGGCCAATGGCGCCGACGATCACCAGCGGAACCATGCCACCTCCATTGCGCGGTCGAACGATGCGACGAGGATATCCCGCTGCAGAGGCACTGGATCGACGCTCCGGCCGCTCCCTGATATAGTTGTCAGTGCAACCATGACCATCTCGAAGCCGATTCCCCGCCCCCGCGATCCGCGCCTCGAGACCTGGCGTTCCTTCCTCGTCGCGCATGCCCAGATCCGCCGCCTGCTCGAGCGCGAGCTGCAGGCCGAGCAGGCCCTCGGCCTTGGCGAGTATGAGGTCCTGCTGCTCCTGGCGCGCGCCGATGACCGGCAGCTGCGGATGAGCGAGCTGGCCGATCGCCTGGTGCTCTCGCGCAGCGGCGTGACGCGCCTGGTCGACCGGCTGGAGGGCGAGGCGCTGGTGGAGCGGGCCTCCTGCGACACGGATCGGCGCGGCTCGTGGGCGACCCTGACGGATGCCGGCCACAAGCGGCTGCGAAAGGCCGCCCCGACTCACCTGCGGGGCGTGGGAGAGCACTTCCTGAACCGCATCCCCGCCGACGAGCTCGACGCGCTGCAGCGCACCCTCGACCGCGTGCTGGAGGCCTCCTAGCCTCCCGGCGACTGGCTCGGCGCGGTGAGCTGGCTCGCCGCATCGGCGCGCAGGCTGGTCACCATCGGCACACGGTCGTCAGCGGGCGCCAGCTCCAGGAACCGATCGAACTGCCGTACCGACGTGGCGGGATCTCCGAGGCGGAACGCGATCAGTCCCCGGAAGAAGGGGATATCCGGCTCATTGGGATCGGCGATGCCGGTGTATGAATCGGTCGCCGCCTCGGCGTCAGGCAGGTCGCCGGCCGACAGGTAAGCGGTGATCAGCCGCCGATAGGCCGATCGGTTCTTCGGGTCAACGCCCAGGAGCACCTGGAGCGCGACGGCTCCGCGGCGCAGGTCGTCAGCACTCCCTCCGGCGAGATAGGCGTCGGCCAGGTCGGAGAGCACCTTGGCGTCCTGCGGATGGGCGCTCAGGGCGCCGAGCAGTTGCTGGATCTGCGCTTGGCGGGCGGCCTCGCGGGCGACCTCATCGGCGAGCGACTGGTTGACGGCGGTGCGCTCGGCGAGGCCCAGCGGGGCCGGGAGCGCGAAGCCGATCAGCAGCGCGGCCGCCAGGCCGAGACCGAGCCAGACGCTTGTTCGACGGTGCGTCGGGCGTGGCGCGGCACGCAGCGTTGCTGCGTCTGGCGCCGTCTCGACCAGTGTCTGCGCCGCACGCTCCTCCGCCGCGGAACGTTCACGCTGATACGCCGCGTCGTCGAGCGATCCGGCTCGACGGTCCGCCTCCACGTCCAGCAGCGCATCGAGCGCGACGCGATGGCGAAGGGCGCGGGCCTCGGCACCGGCTGCCGCGTCGAGCGCGGCTAGTGACTCGCCCCGTCGGGATCGGATCAGCGGCCACCCGATGACCGCCGCGGCCGCCAGGCCGATCCCGATGAGGAGTAGCCACTGCCCGAGATCAGGCATCGAGCTGCTCGACTTCGTCGCGGATGCGGCCGCGCAGGTCGTCGCTCGGCGTGGCCTGATCCGGCGGCGGCGCGGCGCTTCGGCCCCGCCGAAGCCACCAGGCGAGCAGGCCGGCCCCGACCAGGAGCGCCGCCGGCGGGAGCCACCATGCAAGCGGCGAGCTCGGCAGGAGCAGGATCCATTCCCCGTAACGCGCGACGAAGTAGGCGCGGACCTGCGCCGGGGTCCTGCCGGCGGCGATCAGATCGACGATCTGCTGACGGATGGCCGCCGCGGCGGCGGTCTGCGACTCGGCCACCGAGAGCCCGAAGCAATCGGGGCAGCGCAGCTCGGCGGCGATCTGGAGAGCCTGGTCGGCGGCAGTCGGCGGCGCGGCGGGCCGGATCGCCTCCAGCAGCACGAGCGCACCGAGGGCCAGCAGCGCCGCCACGGCCAGCGGCAGGGCAAGTCGCCTCATGGCACGATCCCCAGCGCGGTCAGCTCGGCGGCGATCACCGCACGCGTGAGCGGCCCGACATGGCGGGCTCGGACGATCCCGTCGGCGTCGATGAAGAAGGTCTCCGGCGGACCGGTGACACCCAGGTTGACGGCGATCGCGCCGGACGCGTCGACAACATTCGGCCAGCCGCCGTTGCCGTACCTGGCCAGAAAGCCACGGGCACCATCGGCCGTGTCCTGGTAGACGATCCCGACCACGGACAGGTCGTCGATGTGGCGCGCGGCGAGATCCAGCAGCAGGGGATGCTCGTCGACGCACGGGGGGCACCAGCTGGCCCACACGTTCACGACCGCCGGTCGGCCTCGTAGCTGGGCCGAGACGAAGTGGGTCCCTTCGAGGGTGCCCGCCGCGAAGACCGGCAGCGGATGGCCCACCAGCGGCGACGGGATATTGCGCGGGTCGCGTCCCAGGCCCGTGAAGAGGAGCCAGGCAAGCGGCACCACGACAATCGGCACGACCAGCCAGCGAACGATCGTTCCGCGCGACGCGGGGGTGGCCATTGATCAGGCTGCCACTGCCGTCGCCGCCTCGACCGCGACGCGCCGGCGGTCAGGCCAGATGGCGAAGATGGCCCCGAGCGCGACGATCGCGCCGCCGGCCCAGATCCACGACACGAGCGGATTGACGAAGACCCGCAGCGTGGCGGTGCCCTTTGCCGAGTCATAGCCGAGCAGGGTGACGTACAGGTCCTCGCCGAGGGCGCTCCGCACGACCGGCGTGGCGATCGCAGTCGAGGAGTTGGGATAGTCGCGCAGGGCGGTGGCCAGCGCCCCGGATTGGGGGCCGGCCAGCGTCAGCTCCGCTCGCGTCTCCGTCACGCGCGCATCGTCGGGCAGCTGCCGGGTGACAAGCCGCTGATAGGTCAGGGTGTAGGCGCCAATCGACAGACGCTGCCCAGGCTTCAGGGTCGCGGTCGTATCGGTCCCCAGCGTTGCTGAAACGGCGATCGCCACCGCCATGACGCAGATGCCGACGTGCGCCAGGTAGCCTCCGTATCGGCGCCGATTGCGGGTCGCCAGCCGCCAGATGGCGAGCGGTGCGACCTCGCCGCGGCTCCGTGATCGTGCCTGCGCGCCGCGCACCACCTCATCACCCATCACCACCAGCACGAAGGCGGCCAGTCCCAGGATGCCGAGTGGGGCCGGCCCGCGCACCCCGAGTGCCCACGCCGCCACCACGGTCGCCACTGCCGCCAGGATCGGCACGGCGAACCGCTCGCGCACCGTCGTCCACGAGGCGCCGCCCCAGGGCAGCGCCGGCCCCACTCCGGTCAGGAAGAGGAGGGCGACGAAGATCGGCGCATTGACGCGGTTGAACCACGGCGCCCCGACGCTGGCGCGCGCCCCGCTGGTGGCCTCCACGATGATCGGGTACAGGGTGCCGAACAGGACGGCGAAGGTGATTCCCAGGAAGAGCACGTTGTTGAACAGGAAGGCCGACTCGCGGCTGACAACTGCGCCTGGCGGCCGGCGGTCGCCAAGCTCAGGCAGACGCCAGATCAGCAGCGCCAGCCCTGCCCCCAGCGCCAGCAGGATGGCAACGGCGAACCAAGCGCCGATCGACGACGAGGTGAAGGAGTGCACGCTGGCGACCACCCCGGACCGCGTCAGGAAGGTGCCGACCAGGGTCAACACGAAGGTGGCGATGACCAGCGCGTGGGTCCAGGTGCGCAGCGTGCCGCGTCGCTCGGCGACCATGGAGGAGTGGATGAAGGCGGTCGCCGTGAGCCATGGCAGGAGAGCGGCGTTCTCAACCGGGTCCCAGGCCCAGTAGCCGCCCCAGCCGAGAACCGCATAGCTCCACCAGGCGCCGGCCACGATGCCCATCGTCAGGAAGATCCACGGCACCAGGGTCCAGCTGCGCACGACCGCCAACCATTCCTCATCGGTCCTGCGCGTGATCAGGGCGGCGATGCCGAAGGCGAACGGGATCGCCATCCCGGTGTAGCCCAGGTACAGGAGCGGCGGGTGGAGGCCCATGAAGGGGTGGTTCTGGAGGAGGGCATTTGGTCCATTCCCCTCCAGGCCGATGGGGGTCACACGCGCGAACGGGTCGCCCGGCCAGGCCATCACCGCGAAGAAGAAGGCGCTCCCCAGCGCCAGGGTGGCGCCGACCCACGGCATCAGCGCCGGGAGCCGGGCGCGATATCGGTACAGCACCAGGCTTGCCCAGCCGGCGGCCAGCAGGGTCCAGAACAGGATCGATCCCTCCAGGGCAGCCCAGAGCGAGATGACCGAGTAGAAGGGCGGCGTTGTGGTTGCGTTGTTGCGAGCCACGTACAGGACGCTGAAGTCGTGGGTGAGGAGAGAGATCACCATGGCGAGGCAGGCGAACGCGACCAGGACGAAGGCGACGTAGATCGCCCGACGAGCCGAGGCCAGGACGGCCGGGTCGCGGCTTCGTCCGCCGACGACGAACGCCGCGGCAGCGTAGAGGGTCGCCGCGAGGCCGACGACCACGGCGAGGTGCCCGAGGGTTGGGATCATGTGCCGGGGTCGAAGGCCTGGGTCGGCAGAGCGCTCCCGGTCGGCGCGACGTAGTTCTCGTCGTGCTTGACGATCACCTGCGACGCGTCGAAGACGCCATCCGCGCCGAGTGTCCCCTCCACCACCGCGCCGATCCCCTCGCGGAAGGAGCGAGTAGGGGCTGAAGCGCTATGGACCCGCATCTCGGTGGTGCCGTCGGTCAGGACGAAGGTCAGGTTGGGCGCCTCGCCGGCGATGCTCCCCGTCTTCACCAATCCGCCAAGGCGGACCGTCTGCCCCATTGCGGCGCTGCCGCGCGCCAGCAGCTCCGTGGGGGTGAGGTAATAGACCAGGGCGTTGCCGACGCTGCTGAACGCCAGGTAGGCGACGACCGCGACCACCACGGCCACGCCGGCCAGGACGCCCCAACGGCGCCCACGCGGCGGCAGGGGCGGCAGGACCGGACGCGCCAGGGTCATCTGACTTCGTCGACAGGGTTGTTCCGGAGCAGGGCCTCCCGGGCGATCCGCAGCCGTCGCACGAGCAGCGCGGCATACAGCGCGATCCCAGCCAGGATCACCCCGTAAGCGGCGATCACGAAGCCAGCGTCCATCATCGGGCCGGCTCCTCGGGCTGGGCTGCGCGCAGTGGTGCGCTGGCGGAGGCGGTGCGTCGAGCGGCGCTGACACGGTCGCGTCGTGCCGCATCCTCAAGCCGCCATTCCATGCGCGCCAGTTGGTAGCGGCGAATCATGAGGTAGATCCAGACCAGTGTGAAGGCGCCGAGCATCGCCAGCAGCGCCATCACGAAGAGAAGCGGCGCGGAAGGGTGCAGCAGCTTGGACGGATCGCCGATGGTCGGGCCCTGGTGCAGGCCGCGCCACCAGATCACGCTGAAGTGCACGATCGGGATGTCGACCGCAGCGATCAGCCCCACCACTGCGGCGCGTGCGGCGCGCCGGGAGGGATCATCGGTCAATCGGCGCAGGAGGAGGTAGCCGACGTATAGCGCCAGCAAGAGCGCCGTGGTCGTCAGCCGGGGATCCTCCCACTGCCAATAGACGCCCCACACCGGGCGGCCCCACATCATGCCGCCCCAGATGGCGAAGGCGGTGAACATGACACCCACCTCGGCTCCCGCGAGCGCGACGGCATCGAAGCGCAGGTCTCGACTGACCAGGTAGCCGATGCCGGCCAGCGCCGTCACCCCGAACGACGCGTACGCCAGCCAGGCCGATGCAACGTGCACGTACATGATCCGCTGCGCATCGCCCTGGTTGAGGTCGGGCGGCACGAGGAAGAGGCCGTTGATCGCCGCGCCGATCACCGCCGCCAGCGCCACCAGACCCAGGATGCGCGTCTTCATCACTCCTCCAGCAGGAAGCCGTAGGTTCCGGCCCCGACGATGAGCATGATGACGTCGAAGGCGAGGAGCAGCTGCAGCCAGGATCCGAGCTCGCCGAGCGGGTCGCCGCCGAGCGCCGCGGTCGTCGCCTTCACCGCGGCGAGGAGGAGGGGCGCCACGATCGGCAGCAGGAGCAGCGGCAGCATCACCTCTCGGGCTCGCATCCGCACCGTCAGCCCGGCATACGCGGTCCCGACCGCCGCAAAGCCGATGGCGCCGAGCGCCACCGCGACCAGCAGCGGCAGCCAGGCCGCGCCGATCGGGATGGCATACAGGATCGCGACCACCGGCAGCAGGAGGCCGCCCAGCACCATCATGGCCGCCGCACCGGCGAGCGCCTTGCCGGCGTAGATCGCGCGACGGTCGACCGGGTACAGGGCGAGCTGCTCGAGCGCCCCGTCATCGGCCTCGAGCTGGTGGAGGCGCGCCACGGTGAGCAGCCCGCCAAACACGATCGCCAGCCACAGGAGCCCCGG
>JBDTQD010000052.1:0-10393 GCA_039932375.1 Chloroflexota bacterium
AGCGCGTGCCAGTCCTCGTGGCCGCTGATCTCCTTGGCCGTTGCTCGCATGTCGGCAGTGAGCGTTTCGATCTCGGCGCGTGCCCGCTCGCGGAGCGCGCGGGCGGTGGTCCCCAATAGCTCGGCGTCGTTCAGGACGGCGTCGTAGCGGGCCTCGCCGAACGCCCAATCGCCGGTCGCATGCGGCTCCATCTCCTCCAGGAACGAGGCGTACGCCTCGAGCGCATCGGCCGCATCGGATCCGGCGGCGGCCAGCTCCGAGCGATTGGCCGCATCCACCTGCGCCGGGAGCAGCTCGCGCGTGTAGTGGGCACCGGCGCGCGCCTGGTTGACGGCACGCTGCAGCAGGAGTGCGGGGACGAGGTCCGGACGAAGATTCGCTCGGCCGGCATCCAGCTGTGCTGGGATCCCGCGCAGCCGCCCGATCGCATTGAGCACCAGATCGGGCTCGGGACGAAGCCGATGCAGGAAAAGGGTGAAGACGCCGTCCAGGCCGGGGTTCATGTAGGCGTCTGGATTGCGCCGCCAGTCCTCCCATTCGTCATAGATGGCTCGCTCCGTGAGACTTGCGACCAGGAGATCGCGATCGATCGCCTCGTCGAAGCTGAGGGTTCCGGGATCGACCGCGCGAAAGCGCTTCAGCCACACCGCATCCGAGGCGCGGCGCCGCTCGAAGGCATCGGCCGACAGGTCGTCCAGCTGATCGTCATATGCGGCCAGGCCAAGGGCGCTGGCCTGCACGGGGTGCTCGGCGTGGTATTCGGTCAGGAACTCGGCGGCGAGGTTGGAGAAGGAGGACACGGGCAGAACTCCTGGGCGTGTTGGATTCAGTTGTCAGCGCGGAGTCGGCACCAGCCGGCGGAATCGGTCCGGGTTTGCCGCAGCGGCAACCTGGATGGCATTCAGGGCCGCCCCTTTGCGAAGGTTATCCGAACTGAGGAAAAGCGCGAAGCCCCGGTCGCGCCCCGGGATGGCGCGCAGCCGCCCGACCAGGACAGGGTCGCGGCCTTCGACGTCGAGCGGCATCGGGTGGCGCTGGCTCCCATCGCCCGGACGGTACTCCAGCCCTGGCGCCGCGCGCAGTGCCGCCTCCAGCTGGTCGACCGATGTGTCACGCTCGGTGCGGAAGTGGATCGCGACCGAGTGACCGGTGCGCACCGGGACGCGAACCGTGGTCGCCGCCACGTCCAGGTCGGGGAGCACCAGGATCTTGCGCAGCTCGGCGGTAACCTTGCGCTCCTCGCCGGACCAGCCCGCCTCGTCGAGCGTGTCGATCTGCGGCACCACGCTGTCGGCGATGCGGCCGTGGAAGGGAGAGCCTTCGGCCCTCTCTCCGCCCCCGGCGGCGCGCTCCGCCTCGAAGGCCTCCAACCCCGCCCGGCCGGCACCGCTGACCGCCTGGTAGGAGGCCAGGTCGACCGAGGCGAGCCCTGCGGCGTCCCGGATCGGAGCGAGGACCACTGCCGCCGCTGCGGTCGTGCAGTTGGGGTTGGCGATCAGGTTGCCTCGGTAGCCAACGAGCACTGTGGCGTTCGCCTCCGGCACGACCAGCGGCACGGCCGGATTGAGCCGGAAGGCGCTCGAGTTGTCGATGATGAGCGGGACCGCCTGCGCCGGACCGGTCACGATCTCCCGGGAGGCGGCGGCGTCGGTTGCCAGGAAGAGGACCTCAAGCCCGCCGGCTTTGCGCGCGTCGAGCACGGTGATGGGCACCGTGGAACCGTTGTACGCCACGTCACCTGCTTCTGTTCCAAAGGCGCGCAGCCGGTCAGCCGGGAGTCCCGCATCGGACAGGATCGACAGGAAGACGCCGCCGACCACGCCCCTCGCGCCGGCGACACCGACCATCGGCCAGTCGCTCACGACGCGCTATCGCGTGGCGCGAACAGGATCGGCCGCTCCCCCGCGACGAGGCGCGCCAGGTCGGCGTAGACGGCCCCCGCCGTCACCCGGCCCCCAGCTCCGGGCCCGCTCACCCGGAAGGTGCCCGCGTCCCGCACTTCCACCTCCAGCACGCTTTCGACGCCCGATGCAGACGCCATCGCCACGCCGGGCAGCAGCTCCATCGGCCTGACCCGAAGATCCTCCCCATCCGCCTCCGCCACCAGCCGAACGATGCGGCCGGGCTCGACGGCGATGCCGACGATACCGCGCGTCTCCACCTCGCGCTCGGGGCGCCACCGGCCCCAGGCGACCGAGGCCAGGATCGCCAGCTTCTGGGCTGCGTCGCTCCCCTCCACGTCGAACGAGGGGTCTGCCTCGGCGTAGCCGGCGGCCTGGGCGGCGGCAAGGGCGTCGGAGTATCCGCTCCCCTGCGCCATCCGCGACAGGATGAAGGTGGTTGTCGCGTTCAGCAGGCCGCGGAGCCGGGTGATGGCGCCGGTCGCGGCCAGGTGCTCGACCGTTTCGATCATGGGCGTTCCGCCTCCGACGCTGGCCGAGCCGAGGAGCGCCGCCCCTTGGTTGGCGGCTGCGATCGCGCCCAGCTCGCCGCCGTGGGTCGCCAGGAGCGCCTTGTTGGCGGTGACGTACGGTCGGCCGCTGCGGAGCGTCTCTTGGGCCCACTGGAGCGGCCCGTCGATACCTCCCGCCAGCTCGACGATCGCGTCCAGGTCGCGGGATTCGACCAGCCCTTGCGGGGTCTCGATCACCGCCTCGGACGGCAGCGCGGTCGCCCGCTCGCGGCCCGGGTCCCGTACGGCCAGCCTCGCCAGGTCAACCGGCAGCGGCCCTGCTGCGATCAGCTCGCCCAGGGCGGCGCCGACCGTCCCCCACCCGATCAGCCCGACCCGCAGGCGCTCCATGGCTGGTGGAGTCTAGGCCGCTGAGCGCCGCTACACTGGCCGGCATGGGTGCCACCGAGACCGTCGACCTCTTCATCGAGCTGATCAATGACGACCGCCGCGAGGATGCGGTTGCCCTCTTCGCCGAGCACGCGGTGCTCGGCGTCTCCGTGCCCGGCTCCGACGAGCGGACCAACCTGCGTGGCCGCGACAAGGTGGGCGGCTGGTTCGTGCGGGCGGGCGACGGGTTCCGGATGTACGCCAACGACGGGCGGTCGATGGGGGCGAGCTACATCGCGGACATGACCGTCATGCGCCCGGGCGCCGAGTCAATGCGGGTGGAGGCCAACTTCCGGGTCGAAGGGGCGCACATCGTGAGCCTCTTCCTGCAACCGATCTAGGGGAACAGGTCCAGGTCGCGGTCCATGACGAGCGCGGCCGCCGCACCCTCGCCCGCCTCGTGGCGGTACCCGTGCACGAGCACCACCGGTCGCCCCGACACCTTTCCGCCGGCTAGATCGGCGGCAGATGCCAGCTCGTCGGCCACCGCAATTACCGTCGAATTCATCACTCGGCCGTCCGCGTCCGGCGTGCCGCGCAGGTCGAGCAGCGGCTGGAGTCCTGCGCACCCGATCGCCACGTTCACGATCCCATTGCGCCACGGCCGCCCGAACGAGTCGCTGATGATCACAGCCGGCCATGCTCCGGCCAGCTCCCCCAGCCTTTCGCGCAGGGTGCGCGCCGAGCCATCGGGGTCGACCGGCAAGAGGGTCGCCACGTCCTCGCCTCCCACGTTCGACAGGTCGACCCCGGCGTTGGCGCATACGAATCCATGCCGCGTACGCGAGATGATCAGCCCGCCCGGCGCCATGCGCAGCACCTCGGCGCTCTCCTGCAGCACCAGCTCCACCTGGCGCGGGTCCTTTCCCCAGCGCTCTCCCCACGCCACCGCCTCCTGCCTGGGCGTGACGGATGCCAGCTCGACCACCCGGCCCTCGGCCTTGCTCACGACCTTCTGCGTGACGACCAGCACGTCGTCGTTTTCCAGACCGATGCCGGTGGCGCCGAGCGCCGCCGCAATCAGCGCTGCAATGTCGTCGCCCGCCTGGACCTCGGGGATCCCCTCGAGGGCGACCAGCGAGATCACGCCGCGTCGCCCAGCTCGATCCAGCGCGCGAGATCGGCAGGCGTATCCAGGTCGAACGCCAGCCCGGGCCGATGGACTTCAACCATCAACACGCCGGCCGCCTCGGCCTCGGCGCGGTGCGCGTCAAACGAGCCGACCCCAAACCGAAAGCCGATCGCATCGGGCGGTCGAAGCGCCAGCCCATTCGTGCCTGTGCCGCCTCGATCCGGCGCAATCGCGACGCCCCGCGGCTGCGGCACTGCCTCGCGCAGCGCGGCGATGTCATCGGTCCGGAGGTTGGGGAGGTCGCCATGCAGAACCAGCAGCGTCGACACCTCGTCGACAATCGCTTCGCGCCGAGCCTGCTCCAGCCCGGCGTTGAGCCCCATCCCCCGTTGCACCACCAGCCGCGCGCCGACGCCGGTGACGAGCGGCTCGAGCGCCTCGGACGGCGTGATCACGACCACGTCGCCGCATGCCTCGTGCGCGACGCCCAGGACCCGCACCAGCAGGCGCTGCGCGAGCGCCTCGCGCTCCGCGTCGTCGAGGACAGGCGCCAGGCGAGTCTTGGCCGCGGCCAGGCCGCGGTGCGGAACGATGATCCGGACGCTCACCCGCGGAGCATAGCCTCGCCCAGCACCACCAGCCCTCGAGCCAGGCCGGCCCGATCCTCATTGGTGCGCATCACCGTGGGCAGGACGCTCACCACCATGCCCAGCACCTGGATCTGCGGTGCCAGCGCCACGTCCGACTCGTCGATCACGAAGCGCTCGACCAGCCCCTCGTAGATGCGGGCCACGCCGAGCGCGCTCGATTCGTGGCCCAGCGAGATGAGCATCTTGTCGGCGGGGCCGCGCAGTGCCTTGCCGGCGACGATCCCGCTCACGCCCATCCGCGGCGCCCGCGAGCCGAGGAACGCCTCGCGCATCCCCGGCACGGCCAGGATCGGTCCGATGCTGACGATCGGGTTGGACGGCCCAATCACCACCAGCTCGGCGCTCGCCAGCGCCGCGAGCGCCGCGGAGCTCGGTCTCGCCGCATCGGCCCCGTCGAAGCGCACGCCGCGCACGTCGTCGCGCTGCCCGCGCTGCACGAAGTAGGACTGGAAGTCGAGCTCGCCGGCATCGGTCTGCAGGAAGGTGCGCAGTCGGTCGTCGGTTGCGGGGACCAGGTGGCTGGGCACGCCCAGGGCGGTTGCCATCGCGGCGGTGGCATCGGTCAGGGATGCGCCGTCGTGCATGAGGTGCGCACGCCGCACGTGCGTGGCCAGGTCCGCGTCACCGATGCGGAACCAGGTCTCCTCGCCGTACAGCGAGAGCAGGTCCATGGCAGTGAACGTGTCGGCGGCGACGCCCCACCCCTGCTCGCGGTCCGAAAGGCCGGCGAGCGTGTACAGGATGGTGTCGATGTCCGGGCAGACGAGGAGTCCGTTGCGCTCCGTGTCGTCGGCCACGTTGACGATCACCGTAAGGTCGCCGGGGGGCAGGGCCATCTGGAAGCCGTGCGCCAGCTTGGCGCCCCCGGTTCCGCCCGCGAGGAGGGTGACCTTCATCAGGGAGAGGGTACGACGCGTCTGGCTGTTCGGGCGTGAGCCCGAGGCTGGCATCGGCCCAGCCGATACAACAGCACCGAAGCGAGCGGCGGGGCGCTCCAAAGGGTGCCTGGTATCGCTGGGGACGATTGGGCGACGCGGAGAGAGGGACTTCGGCGTCGATGTATCGGCCTGGCCGATTACGGTGGGCAGGCGCTAGTCGGCCTCCAGCATCGGCTTCACCTCGGTGATCATCCGCTCCAACGATTCGGCGTCGTGGGGCGCGGGAAAGCCACAGATGAAGTGCCGGAACCCGATCCCCAGGTAGGGTCGCATCATCTCGGCCACCTGCTCGGGTGTCCCGATATGCTGGTTCGGCCAGACCCGGGCATGGCCGTTGTGCGCGAACAGCTCGTCATTGACGCGCCGTGCCTCGGCCTCGGTGTCGCGAAGGACGCAGACCCCCAGGCCCACCGTGCGCTCGATCTCGGACTCGTCGCGCCCCACCTCGGCGCAATGCCGGCGCAGCACCTCGTCCTTGTGCCTGACGTTCTCGAAGCCGCCGCCCAGGTTGCACATGTCGGCGTACGTGGCCACCGTCCTGAGCGTTCGCCGCTCCCCGCCACCCCCGATCAGCAAGGGCAGATGCGCCTGCACCGGAGGCGGCTCGTTCCGCACTGCGCTCGCGGAGTAGTAGTGCTCGCCGGACGGCTCTTCTCCGTGGAGCATGCCCCGCATGATCCGCGCCGCCTCGTCCAGCCAGCGCAGTCGCTCCCCGGGTGACGAGCCGAACTCGAGGCCGTAGGCACGGTGCTCGGTCTCGAACCAGGCACCCCCGATCCCCAGGATCGCGCGGCCACCGGAGATGTGATCCAGCGTGGTCGCCATCTTGGCCATCAGGGCGGGGTTGCGGAATGTGTTGGCCCCGACCATCAGCCCGAGCCGCGCCTGCTCGGTCGCACCTGCCCAGCCGGCGATCACCATCCAGCCCTCCAGGATCGGTCCCTCGTGCGACCCGACGATCGGATAGAGATGGTCCCAGGTCCACAGGTCGTCGTAGCCGAGCTGGTCGGCGCGGACGCCGGCGGCGCGCAGCCCCGGCCAATCGGTGTACTGGTTCCAGGCCAGCACCCCCAACCGGATGGGAGCGGAAGTCACCGGTGCCGGATCACCCGCTCGACGTGCACGACGATATCGACGCGATCGCCCATTGCGAACGAGCCCTCGCCCTGCCCGTATCGGTGGGCCATGGCCCAGATGTTGGCCATCGCCTTCTCGCGATCGTCGAAGAGTTCGGCGCGGCCTTCGACCGTCACGTACTCGGTCCCATCCTCGAAGCAGAGGCTGACCCGCGGGTCGCGGCGTAGCTGCCGGTCCTTGACGCGGCCGGCGAGGGTGTTGAGGAGGACCACGTCGTCGCGATCGGGATCGAGGTCGAACCAGATCACCGACAGCTTCGGCATCGCGTCCTTGCCGATGGTGGCCATCACCGGGAAGCGCAGCTCGCGCATGAGCCAGGCGCGAATCTCGGAGGTGATGGTTGTGGCGGTTTCCATGGATGAGGCCATGGCTGCGCATGCTACTAGACTCGGCCCCGATGGACCCCACCCGCAGCGGACCCACCGCCGAGCTCCTGAGCATCGGTTCGGAGCTGCTCGCCGGCGAGACGGTCGACACCAACGCGGCCTTCCTTGGATCGGCGCTGGCGCGCCTGGGGATCCCGCTCCGCGGCATCCGAACGCTGCCCGATGACCGCGCCGCGATCGCCGCCGCCTTCGCAGAGGCTCGTGCCCGCGTCCCGCTCGTGGTGGCCACCGGCGGTCTCGGCCCGACCCATGACGACCTGACCCGCGAAGGCCTGGCCGATGCCCTCGGCGAGGAGCTGGTCGCCGACCCGGCGCTCGAGGAAGGGCTGCGGGCCCGCTTCGCCGCCTTCGGGGCGATGCCCCAGTCGAACTTGCGCCAGGCGCTGCGGGTGGCATCGGCCGAGGCGCTGCCTAACCCGGTCGGCTCGGCGCCCGGGTGGTGGGTCGACCGGGACGGATCAGTGACGGTCCTGATGCCGGGGGTCCCGTCCGAGATGCGTCTGATGTGGACCGAGCAGGTCGTGCCCCGGCTGACGGCTCGCTATAGGTTGCGCCCCGTGCACGTCCGCACGGTGAAGACCTTCGGCATGGGTGAGTCAGCGATCGTGGACGCGGTCGGAGACCTGCTGACGGCGCCGGGCAACGACATCGATGCCGGCATCTACGCACACGACGATGGCGTCCATCTGCGGTTCGCCACGCGCGGGGATGCAGCAACGCTGGATGGCCCGGTCGCGCGCGCGCTTTCGCTCCTCGGCGAGTACGTGTACGGAACCGATGACGATGACCTCGCTTCGCTTGCCCTCACCGCGCTGGGGCGCGCCGGGGTCGTCACTGTCGCCTCGTGGGAGGCCGACACCGACGGGATGCTTCTCGCGGTACTAGCGGCCGTGGAGCCAGTCGATGGTGCTGCCCGCTTCGTCGGTGGCCTGCTCGAAGTCGGCGGCGTCGCCTCGGCACCGGTCGCCGATGCGGTGATTCAGCTTTCACTGCTGCCGATCGATGCGCACGGCCGCAGCCGGGTTCGCGTCTCGGTGTCGGGCGTGACGCCGATGCCGCAAATGGAGCTGAGGGTCCATGGGAGCGGCTACCAACGACAGCGCCGGGCAGCATTCGCCGCCCTCGACCAGGTTCGGCGAGCACCCGTTTGAACGGGGATCGGCGAATCAGGTCCGTCGTTGGAAAGAGAGAGGGCAGGCTCCCGGAGGAGCCGGCCCTCGATACGTCGAGGTTCACACCGATTCAGCTAGGGTGTGACCTTGCTGATGCGGGTAGCCCAGTTCCCAAGGGACGTCCGGGTGGCGTTGCAACTGAACGCAGTTGCGACGTACTCGGTAAAGGTGCAGGTCTGTTCGATCGACTCACTCGCGATCCAGATCGAGCTGCCGTCCACCGCAGCCGCACCGTAGTCTCCCCAGCGTGTGCGCGGCGGGTTGCCGACAAACGCCTTATAGCTGGTGAAGCTGTCGCTCGGACCCTGGCCCGGGCTGATGACGTGGACGTCGCCGATGCCGCTGGCATCGACCGCCGCCCAAGCCGCGCTCGGGTAGTAGTCGCGGCCGACCAGCGTGAAGGCCATCACGCCCTCACCGTTGGGCAGCACTGACAGGGCCGGATAGGTGACGTTGTTGTGCGCCACTCCGAGGGTCGCCTCGTGGTCGAGTGAGCCACTGACCTGGTCAGAGGCTACTGATGGCGTGACAACGTAGTACGTGATGCCGGCCTTGACCTCGGAGCCAAGGGAAACGGCGGTGTCGAGAGCGCCCCACACCTTGCCATTCGCGAAGGAGACCTGCTGCATTCGCGTGTCATGGCTGTCGAGGTGCGACATGACCTCCTTCTTTGGCTGGTCCTTCGGCAGGAAGAACGCGCGCCAGCAGCCTGCTCCCTTCCACAGGGCGCTCTTGGTAGTGCGGTCGTTGAGGCAGTCGCCCAAGGGAATGCTGCCCGGCTTCTGATCGGACTTCGGCGGGATCGAGTAGCTCGCCACGTCGATCGAGTCATTGCTCAGGTGCAAGGCGGGCGTCGCTGTCGCCAGAGATGACGTGTTCGTCAGCGCCCAGATGAGGATCCTGTCGGAGGAGCCTCCTCCGTTCGCCTCGTCTGCGGCATTGCTGCTCAGGAAGTACTCGGTCCCTCCGTTGCCTGTCTCGTAGACGGCGGCTGGCGATATAGCCGGCCATACCGTGAAGCCGGGGTTTGCGCCGTCCTTGTTCATGGTGTCCATCTGCTGGACCGCCACGCTGGCTGGCGTAGCAGCGAGAGCACTCTTCGAGAATGCGTAGATGTTTGCACTCTTGAACTCGGGACCGAAGAACGAGTACTCATTCGTGCTGATGTAGAAGCCGTTCGCATCGGCGCCGATGTGCGGGTAGTCGCCGAAGCATGGCCCGAAGCTGCAGCCGTGGTCCGGCTGGCCGTTGGTCCCGTCGTTCTCGTCGTCGATCTGGTAGATCTTCCAGGTCCCGATGGGGCTGGCGGCATGCCGTACCGCCAGATCGAGGTGGCTGGTACCAGTGAAGGCTCCGGTGGCGGCGACGACGTCGAGGGTGAGCACGACGTGGAACCAGGTCCCAGTGTCCGAATCGTAATAGCAGCTCGGGTCAGTGATGAACGGACCAAAGGGGCCGGCTTGGCGGTGGAATGCCGCCGGGTAGCCGTAGAAGGTGTTGAGGTCTTCGGTAAGCAGCGCCGTGCCGCTGGTATTCGACACGCGCATGACGTCGTTGATCGTCTCAAGGACGAAACCGTTCCCCACGCATAGCCCCTGATCGGGCGGCTCGAGCGAGAACTGGTTGCCACCATTGGCAGTGCGCTGGTCGCGGTGATTCAGCCCCATGAACGTGGTATCCACGCCTGGAGTCCCGGCAATTGACGCTGACGTGGCTGGAGTTGCCGCGAGCGCGCTGGGCAAGCCTGCGTGCCTCGCCGATTGGCTCCGGTTGGTGACGTCGGCCTTCCCTGGCTTGTCGGATTGGAGATTCATCTCTCCACCCGGCTCGCCGCGGATCTCGGGGAACTGGACCGCGGCACTGCCCGTGGGAGTGTTGCGAAGCACAGTTGTGCCCGCGGCACTGATCAGGCGGGTCGTGCTGCCCGCCAAGGCGACGCTCGGCGCAAGGGGCGCGAGTGCGATGGCGTTGAACACCAGGGCGGAAACTGCCGGAATCAAGAGGGCTCGTCGTACTCGCATGGATCACCTCAGCTACGTGTCCTTCGACGGGCAACGGGTTCGACCGGATCGCAGTGGTCGCCCGTGCGATGCTCACGGCGCCGCTTGCACGGATGGCGGCGGGTGGATCGTAGGTTTGACACCTTAGCCATCGGCAGAAGGCGCCGCAACCGGGGCCCTCAACCTGCGGTGCCTC
>JBDTQD010000053.1:0-10144 GCA_039932375.1 Chloroflexota bacterium
AGGGGCCGGTCAGGCGGTAGGTCCCTCGGTCGGTCGGGTGCTGGCCAATGCCAGTCTGATCCTGACCATCGCCGCACTGGCCAGCCGCCTGCTGGGCTGGATTCGGCTTCTGGTGATCGGCTCGCAGTTCGGCGCGACCTCCGACCTGGACGCGTACTTCGCAGCCTTCCGCATCCCCGACGCCATCTTCCAGCTGGTCGTGGCGGGCGCCCTGTCCGCGGCCCTGATCCCGGTCTTCAGCGGCCATCGGGCGCGCGGCGAGGAGAAGGAGGCCTGGCGGCTCGCCAGCAGCGTCATCAACCTGGTGCTGATCGCGCTCGCCCTCTTCAGCGCGGTGATGGCCGTGCTGGCGCCCTGGGTGGTGCCGATCATCGCCCCAGGCTTCGACGTGCAGACCACCGAGCTGACCGTGAAGCTGACCCGCCTGATGCTGCTCAGCCCCGTCTTCGTGGGGATGGGCGCGGTGGTCAGCGGCCTGCTCAATAGCTACGGACGCTTCGGCGTGCCCGCCCTGGCGCCGCTCGTCTACAACCTGGCGATCATCGGGGCCGCGGTGGTCCTGGCGCCGACGCTCGGCGTCGAGGGGCTCGCAGTCGGCGTGGTGGTCGGCTCGATCCTGCACCTCGTGATCCAGCTGCCGCAGCTCCGAGCGCTGGGGCGCGGGCGCTATGACCTGAGCATCGGGCTGCGAGACCCCGGCGTCCGGAAGGTCGCCATCCTGATGGGACCGCGCCTGCTGGGCCTGGCAGCCGGTCAGCTCAACTTCATCGTCAGCACCGTCCTGGCCAGCGACCTTGGGGTGGGCAGCGTGACCGCCTACAACTACGCCTTCCAGCTGAGCCAGATCCCCGTGGGCGTGCTCGGCGTGAGCGTGGCGGTCGCCCTCTTTCCGACATTCAGCCGCGACGCCGCCCTCGGCCGCATCGCCGAGATCCGGCGCCAGCTCTCGGCCAGCCTGCGCCTTCTGATCTTCCTGGCGGCGCCGCTGACCGCGGTGATGATCGTGCTGGCCGGGCCGATCGCCGCGGTCTTCTTTCAGTACGGCCTCTTCTCGGCGGCCGCCACCGACCGCACGGCGGGCGCGCTCGTCTTCTTCAGCATCGGCCTATCCGGCCATATCGTGGTGCACGTGCTGACGCGTGCCTTCTATGCCATGCAGGACACCCGCACACCGGTACTGTGGGCGATCGTGGCGGTTGCCATCAACGTCCCGCTGATGACCATCCTGTCTGGACCGATGGGGGTTGAGGGCCTCGCACTTGCCCTCTCGATCAGCGCCAGCCTCGAGGTGATCGGCCTGGCATTGGCCCTGCGGCGCCGGATCGACTCGATTAATGAGGTGCAGGTGCTCTATTCGGGCGCCCGATCCGCCCTGGCGGCGGCCATCGCCGCCGTGGTGATGTTCATGGGACTGGCCGCCACGCAGGCCTGGCTGCCGAGGCTGCTCGCCAATGGGGCGGGGCGTGTCCTGGCGCTGCTCGTTCTCGCGGGGATCGGGACTGCGGTCTACCTGCTGGTCGCCGCAGCCATGCGTTCCGATGAGCTTGCGCAGCTGCGGCGCTACCTCTCGCGGCGCCGGCATCGGGCGGAGGCGGCATGACCCGCGTTCGACCAGCGATGCCCGATGACGAGGCCGCCTGGCAGGCGCTCCTGGGTCGAACCGCCTCGGGCGACTTCCTGCACGATTGGGCGTGGGCCGCCGTGGCCGCCTTCGACGGCCAGCCGCAGCGGCGCTTCGTGGCCGAGGAGAACGGCGAGATCGTGGCGTTGGTCGCTGCCCAGGAGCGGCGCATGCCCCTGGGGCGCTCGTTCTGGTACGTGCCGCACGGGCCGGTGCTGGACTACGCGGATCCTCGCGCCGGCGAGTGGGTGCGCGCCCTGGCGATTGCTCTGCGCGAGGTCGGTCGTGCGGGCCGCGTCGTTGCCGCCAAGCTGGAGCCGCGCATCGAGGCCGACTCGGCGTCGGTGGCCCTCTTCGGGAGGCTGCGACCTGACCCACGGCCAGTCCAGGTCGGGCAGACGCGACTGGTCGACCTGGGCGACGACGAGGTGCTGCTGAGCAGCTTCGACAAGGACACACGGTACGCCGTGCGCCGCTCGCAGCGCGAGGGAGTCGAGGTCCGCGTCCTGGCCGACGCCTCCAATACGGCCCCGATCGACGCCCTCCACGGCCTGGTGCTCGACACGCAGCGCCGCGCCGGCTTTCCGAAGCCGTCCCTGGAGCGCTACCGGATCGCCTGGCAGGGGCTCGGCGGAGCCGGGCGCGCCTCGATCCTCGAAGCACGTCGCGGCGGCCAGCTGCTCGCCTCGGGGATGCTGGTGGTCGAGGGCGACCGGTCCTTCTACCTGTTCGCCGGCTCGCGGCGCGAGGAGCCCGGCGAGCCGAAGCACTACGCCTCATACCTGCTGCAGTGGGAGATGATGCGCCGCGCGCGCGACCTTGGCAGCCGCGTCCACGACCTGTGGGGGATCGCTCCGGCCGACGCCGGTCCCGATCACGCCTGGCACGGGGTCGGCCTCTTCAAGAAGGGCTTCGGCGGTCGCGCGGTGCGCTGGGCAGGGACGTGGGATGTGGTCATCGATCCGAGCTTCTACCGGCTCCGGTTGGCCATCGCCATGGCGCGCCACGCCATCCCCAGGCGGACCCGATGAGCGCGCCGCGTCACATGGGCCTCGGTGAGCTGACCGACGCCATCGGTCCGATACAGGTCATCGGCATACCGGTGGGCGAGATCGGCTCGATCGCCTACGACTCGCGCCAGGTGACCCCGGGCAGCCTCTTCTTCGCCGTGCCGGGCGACCACGTCGACGGCCACGAATTCATCGCCGATGCGGTCGTGCGAGGAGCCGCCGCGGTGGTGGCCGAGCGCGAGACGCCCGGGCTGGCAGTGCCCCAGCTCATCGTGGCCCGAACACGCGACGCCCTGGCCGATGCCGCGGATGAGTGGTATGGACGACCCTCGCAGCGGCTGGAGGTGATCGGCGTGACCGGCACCGATGGCAAGACCACGACTGCCTTTCTGGCCGTCGCCGCCTTGCAGGCAGGCGGTCGCCGGCCGGGGATGATCGGAACGGTGGCGGTTCGGGTCGGCGACGAGCAGCGCTCGAACGACGATCGCAACACCACCCCGGAGGCGCTCGAGCTGCAGGCCCTGCTGGCAGAGATGAAGGAGGCCGGCAACGACTGCGTGGTGCTGGAGGCGACGAGCCACGGCCTCGCGCAGTCGCGCGTGCGCAACTGCCGCTTCATGGTCGCCGTCGTCACGAACGTCACCAGCGAGCACCTCGAGTTCCATGGCACGCTGGAGGCGTATCGGGCGGCCAAGGCGATGCTCGTCGAGGAAGCGCCCGTCGCCATCCTGAATGCCGACGATCCCTCCTTCCGCTACTTCCGCGACCGTGCCCGCGACCGAGTCGTGACCTACGCGGTCGACGGGCCCGCTGACGTCACCGCGACGCAGATCAGCGCCGGGCCGAATGGCACCTCCTTTACGGTCGTCGGCCCGCGTTGGAGCGGGCAGGTTCAGCTTCGCCTTCCCGGCGCCTTCAACGTGCACAACGCGCTGGCATCGTTGGCGCTGGCCGAGGTGGAGGGAATCGATCCTGCCTCTGCGGCGGCGGCGCTCGGCGGCCTGACCGGCGTCCCGGGCCGCATGGAGCGGATCGACTCCGGCCAGCCGTTCGGCGTCGTGGTCGACTACGCACACACCGCCGACTCCCTGGGGAAAGTGTTGCGCACCTTGCGCCCGCTGACCTCCAGCCGGCTGATCGTGGTCTTCGGGTCGGCCGGCGAGCGCGATCGCATCAAGCGCCCCGCCATGGGCAAGGTCGCCGCAGAGCTGGCCGACCTGGCGGTGATCGCCGACGAGGACCCGCGCCTGGAGGATGGCCACGCCATCAACGAGGCCATCGCCGAGGGCGCCCGCGCCACGGGTGCTCGCGACGGCATCGACCTGTGGGTGATCGACGACCGGCGAGCTGCGATCGCCCACGCCGTCGGCCTCGCCAAGCCGGGCGACATGCTCCTGCTGGCCGGCAAGGGGCATGAGCGAAGCATCTTCTACGGCACCGAAAAGCGGTGGTGGGACGAGCGCGAGGTCGCCCGCCAGGAGCTCGCCGCGGCCGGCTTCAAGCCCGATGTCTGAGCTCGCCACCTGGCGCGTCACCGACCGGGACGCCTGGAACGCCTTTGTCGAGCACGCGCCGCATCGGAGCTTTCCGCAGCTCTGGGAATGGGGCGAGCTGCGTGAATCGGCGGGCTGGCGAACGATCCGCTTAGCCGTCGGCCCTCAACCGGACCAGCCACTTGCCGGCGCCCAGGTGCTGATCCGCGAAGTGCCGCTCCTTGGGTGGCGTCTTGCGTACGCCCCGCGCGGCCCCATCGGCCGTCTCGATGACCCCGTCATCCGCAAGGCACTCCTGACGGCCCTCCGCGAGCTCGCAAGAACGGAGCGAATAGCCACGCTCAAGGTCGATCCCGAGGCGACCGCCGACGACCCGTTCGGCGCCGTTCTGGTCAAGCCCCCGTGGCGCCCCTCCGCCAAGGTGCAGCCGCCCAGGACGCGCCTCATCGACCTCGCTGACGACGAGGAGACCCTCCTCGCCAACCTCCGTCAGAAGCATCGCCAGTACGTGCACAAGGCGCAGCGCGACGGGGTCAGTATCGAACAGTTCGACGCTAAAGCTGATGACCGGGCGGCCACGCGGGCGCTCGCCGACTTCTACCGCATCTACGCCTACACCGCCGAGCGCGCGGGCTTCGTGGCCCGCGTCGCCGAGTACTACGAGCATGTCTGGCAGCTCTTCGCTCCAAATGGACATGCCCGCCTGTTCTTTGCGAATCTCAACGGAGGGCGGGTCGCCACGCTCTTCCACTTCACCTGCGGCGACCGCGCCACGGAGGTCTACGGCGGCATGACCGATACCGGTGCCGACTCGCGCGCCAATTACCTGCTCAAGTGGGAGGCGATCCGCACCTTCCGCGCCGAGGGCTTCGCCACCTACGACCTGTGGGGCTTGGCCACGGGAGGTATTACCCAGTTCAAGGAGGGCTTCGGCGGCCGCGAGGTTGCATACGTAGGAGCCCGCGACCTGCCGCTACGCCCCTTCCACGCTGCCGCGCTAAGGCTCCTGTTGCCCACCTATGGCATCGCCCAGCGCGCCCGGCTCCGACTCTCGGGTCGCAAGCTCGCCGGCAGCGACGACTAGGATCCGCAAACATGCTGGCCCCTGACGCACGAATCGACGACGGCGCCGGCGTCCGGATGATCCCGATCAGCACGCCCAACGGCGACTTCCGGGTATGGACCAAGCGCGTCGGCGACAACCCGAACATCAAGGTGCTGCTGCTGCATGGGGGGCCTGGCGGAACACACGAATACCTCGAGGCGTTTGACAGCCGCTTCACCGCGGCGGGAATCGAGTACTACCACTACGACCAGCTCGGCGCGGGCAACAGCGACCAGCCCGATGAGCCCGACCTCTGGCAGCTCGATCGGTTCGTGGACGAGCTCGAGCAGGTCCGCTCCGCGCTCGGCCTGGACCGCACCAACTTCTTCCTGTTCGGCCATTCCTGGGGAGGCATCCTCGCAACGGAGTACGCGCTACATCACCAGGAGCACCTGAAGGGGCTCGTGATCTCGAACATGATGTTCGACTGCCGTGCGTACAACCGGTACGCGGAGAAGGTGTTGATGCCGGCCATGAATCAGGCGGCGCTGGCCGAGATCAAGGAGCTCGAGGCGCGCGGCGACACCGACAATCCACGCTACATGGCGCTGCTCACGGAGCATCACTACGTCCACCACATCCTCCGCATGCCAGCCGCGGAGTGGCCGGACGCGGTAAACCGCAGCTTCGCGCACATCAACCCCGCCGTGTATGTGCCGATGCAGGGGCCGAGCGAGCTCGGCATGAGCGGCACGCTCCTCGACTGGGACCGCACCGAGGACCTGCACCGCATCGACGTGCCAACGCTTGTGATCGGTGCCCGCCACGACACCATGGATCCGGTGCACATGGAGGCGATGGCGAGCCGCTTTCCGCACGGGCGTTACCTGGGCTGCTCGAACGGCAGCCACCTGGCGATGTGGGACGACGCTGAGAACTACGTCCCGGGGCTGATCGACTTCCTCCTCAACCCCTAGCATTGCCGCCCATGAAGAAAGCCGCCACCATCGACGAATTCCTCGCCGACGTTCCCGACGAGCAACGCGCCGCGCTCGAGGAGCTTCGGAAGCAGGTCCGAGCCGCCGCCCCCGAGGCGACCGAGGTGATCGCCTATGGCTTGCCGTCGCTCAGACTTCGGGGCAAATACCTGCTCAGCTTCGGGCCAGCCAAGAAGCACCTCTCGTTCTACCCCGGGGCGGTGCTGAACGACTTCAAATTGGATCTGAGCGGCTTCGAGACGACGAAGGGCTCGATCCATTTCACGCCGGAGAAGCCGATTCCTGCCAGCGTTGTGACGAAACTCGTCAAGGCCCGCCTCGCGTACGTCGAGAGCCGCGAACGCCGCTAGTCTGAGGCCGATGCCTCCGCTCGTTCGCCGCGCCGACGACACCGACCGCCCCGCCTGGGACGCCTTCATCGAAGCACGCCCCGAGGCCGATCTCCTGCAATCCTGGGCCTGGGGCGAGTGCACGGCCCTCGCCGGGGAGCCACCTTTCCGCATCATCCTCGAGGACGCCGGCAAGATCCGCGGCGTCGCCCAGGCCCTCCTCCGTCCTGCCGGCTTCGGCCGCCAGGTTGCCTACGTTGCTCATGGCCCGATCTGGGACCGATCGGCGTCAGATGCCGACCGACTCTTCACATGGCTGCTGCAGGGCCTGCGCACGCTCGCCCGCAAGGAGAAGGCGCTCGTCGTCAAGCTCGATCCCCGCGCCGAGCCCGGCGACTCAACCGATGTGGCGGCCCTTGCAACGGAGCACAACCTGCGCCGCGCTCCGGACCTCCAGGCCCCAACCACTCGGATCGTCGAACTGCTGCACGGCGCCGACCAGCCCGATGCCTCCTGGCACGCCGACGCTCGCCGCCTCTCGCGTCGCGCCGAGCGAGAGGGGACCCAGGTCACCATTTCCCGCGACGCAAATCCCAACGACATCGCGACGCTTCACGACCTCCTGATCACCACCGCAGAGCGCGGCGCCTTCCGCGTCCGTTCGCAGGCATTCCTGGAGCGCCTCGCCTCAGAACTGAGCGCCTCGAACGGCTGGTACCTCGGCATCGCACGTGTCGACGACATCCCGATCGCCGCCATGGCCTTCCCGCGCATTGGCAACCGCGCTTACTACCTGTACGGCGCGCTCCGCCGCGACTCCGAGTACAAGCACCATTACGGCGCCCACGCCGTGATGGCCACCATGCTTCGCACTCTTGCCGCCGATGGCTGCACGACCGCCGACATGTGGGGCGTCGTCGAGCCTGACGACACCACCGCCGATCCCGCCTGGCGCGGCTTCTCCGACTTCAAGCGCACCTTCGGTGGCACCCCGCTCCGGCACCCGGGCCTATTCGACCTCGTGACCGATTCCTTCTGGTATCGCCTGCGAGAAGCTCGGCTGCGACTCTTGCACCTCAAGGTGCGGGACTAGGGGCGCAAACAGGTGACGACCGAGTAGAAGAGGAAGTAGGCCCCGGCACTGGCTAAGATGTTCACCCCTCCCCCAAGGATGATCCCGAGGGGCCGCCGACCGCGCTGCGCGAGCCGAGCCGCGGTAAGCAGGCTGGCCCCCATCCCGATCCCGACGATCGCGGCGACTCCGAGGCAGCCCCCCACAAAGCCGGCAGCGCTTCGGCTACCTGCAACCTGACATGACGAAGCGGTCCCGGCACCCGTCAACAACACAGTTGCCACAGCGAGACCCAGCACCACCGCCAGAACGGTGGCGGCGAGGGCGATCTGGCGGTCGCCGAGGCCCCGCGACGAAATGCCGCCGACGACCGGGGCCGCAACCCAGAGAGCAAGGATGAACCACTGCGCGGTGGCAAGGTCCAGTGGACCGAGCGAGCCGGCCATGCCGGCGAACAAGAGGACGCTGAATGCCAAGACGAGGATCCCGAAGGGAACTACCACGCCCCGGAGGATCGCAGTGCCAGTCATGCAGGCCACCTCTCAGCGATCACCTTGATCCGAATCCGTACGCCAAGGCAAGAGCCAGCAGCCCTCGAGGAACTGCCGCATAGCGGCCCTGGCCGGTAAGAAGGTACCGCTGGCCCGATTGCGGGCAGCACTACGCCGCATCGTGTGGGACGTCTGAACCCTGATCTCGCTCGGCTGTAGCTCTTACGATGGGCAGGCATGCTGACTCGCGCTTAGGTCACCGCTTGGATCTTCCTTGCCATCGTCGTCGGGCGCCGAGATGGAATCGCCTCGCTTGCCGCTATCGTTGCTGCGGCAGACTGGATCAATCATGCGATTCCTACGGACAAGGAATGGCTGCATGCTTCCAACGCTCTCCTCGCGGCTGACCCGGACGTTGAGGCTAGGTCTGCGAGCCTCCGATGAAGCGGCCATAGACATGTCAGAGGTGTAGCCGCGCGGTCGCGAGCTCGAGAAGCAATGAGGTAGGACGCGAGCGGCGACCCCGCAGCGCGTTGCGACAGCCGCGCAAGGGGTGGTCGCTCGCGGCATCCCACATCGGTCCATCCTGATCCCCCGACCGGACTGCTACCATCGTTCACACCATGGACCTGGCACGCCTGCGGGCGGCCCCGGCCGCCGTGGCGAAGCGCATCTCTGGAAATGCCCAGCCAGCGGCCAGCACGCCCACCATCGAAACGGTCGTCGCGGAAGCGCGACGGCATCGGCCGAGCGTCAACGTCGGCCTGATCGAACGTGCCCATGCCGTGGCCGCGACCGCGCACGAGGGGCAGCTGCGTGCATCGGGCGAGCCGTACATCACCCATCCGGTGGCGGTCGCCTATGAACTGGCAGCGCTGCAGATGGACGCCGAGAGCATCGCCGCAGCCCTCCTGCACGACGTCCCTGAAGACACCGACCTGACCATTCAGGACCTCGAGAAGCGCTTCGGGCGCGAGGTTGCGCGGCTGGTCGACGGCGTCACCAAGCTCTCCAAGTTCGGATCGGCCCGATCGATGGAGGAGCAGCAGGCGGAGAACATCCGGAAGATGTTCCTGGCCATGGCCGAGGACGTGCGGGTGGTGATCATCAAGCTCGCCGATCGGCTCCACAACATGCGCACGCTCGGCGCCCTGCCGCCCGACAAGCAGGTGCGCATCGCCCGCCAGACGATGGAGATCTACGCCCCGTTGGCGCATCGGCTGGGGATCTGGCAGTGGAAGTGGGAGCTCGAGGACCTCGCCTTCAAGTACACCGATCCGGAGACCTATCGCAAGATGGTGACGATGCTCGCGGACCGGCGCCGCGAGCGCGAGTCGTTCATCAACAAGAGCATCGGCATCCTGCGCAAGGAGCTGGCCAAGGTCGGCATCGAGGCCGAGATCAGCGGCCGCCCGAAGCACCTGTACAGCATCTACAAGAAGATGGAGCGCAAGGGGGCCGAGTTCAGCGAGATCTACGACCTGCACGCCGTGCGGATGATCGTCGACCAGGTGCAGGACACCTACGCGGCGCTGGGCGTGGTGCACAGCATCTGGCGACCGATCCCCGGGCAGTTCGACGACTACATCGCCATGCCCAAGGCCAATCTCTACCAGTCCCTCCACACCGCGGTGATCGGGCCCGATGCCAAGCCGCTCGAGGTCCAGATCCGGACCCGCTCCATGCACGAGGTGGCGGAGGCGGGGATCGCCGCGCACTGGCGCTACAAGGAGGGCTCGCGCGGCGACCGCCGCTACGACGAGAAGCTGGCCTGGGTGCGGCAGCTGATCGAGTGGCAGCGCGAGGTGGTCGACGCCACCGAGTTCGTGGAGGGTCTCAAGCTCGACCTGTTCCAGGACCAGGTCTTCGTCTTCACCCCCAAGGGTGATGTGAAGGACCTGCCATCCGGTGCCACTCCACTCGACTTTGCCTACCGCATCCACACCGATGTCGGCCACCGCACCATCGGCTCCAAGGTCAACAACCGGCTCGTGCCGCTCGACTACCGGCTGCGAAACGGGGACATCGTCGAGATCATCACCACCAAGGCGGCGCACGGGCCGTCGCGCGATTGGCTGGCGATCG
>JBDTQD010000054.1:0-9940 GCA_039932375.1 Chloroflexota bacterium
CGGCTGGGCCGATCACGCGCGCGAGGTTGAACGACGCCGAGTTGAGGGTGATGGCATTCATCAGGTCCTCGCGCGGAACCAGCTCGGCGGCGAAAGCCTGGCGGACCGGCATGTCCAGGGCATTGACGAAGCCGAGCGCCAGGGCGAGGGCCATGATGTGCCAGATCTGCACGACCCCGGTCACGGTCAAGCCGAATAGGACCAGCGCCTGCAGCGCGGCCACTGACTGCGTGAAGATGAGCAGCCGGCGCTTGTCGACCCGATCGGCCAGGACGCCGCCGAGCGGCGCCAGCGCAAGCGACGGCGCGAATTGGAAGGCGAGCACCAGCCCCAGCTGGATCGGGCTCCCGTGTAGCAGCAGCACCAGCCACGGCTGGCTGACGCTCTGCATCCAGGTCCCGACCAGGCTGATGATCTGGCCGATCCAGTAGAGACGGAAGTTTCGATGGCGGACGGCAGCGAAGCCCTGGCCCATGTTGAGCATCGGCGGGAATGCTACAGAGCCGCGCCGACCTCCATTCACCTGCCCCGATGCCGCATGCTTCCGTGCGAATGCGACGCTCCATCGCCCACCTGACCGGTGTCGGGGCCGTGTTGGCCGTGGTGGTCGCTGCCTCGCTGGCGTTCGCTCCCGCCGGAATCGCCCCGGGGCAGCAGCTGCCCGCCGCGAGCGTGGGAGCGCAGGGAACGCCGCGTCCTCCGGCTGGACCCGACGAGCAATCGGACCTTCCGCACGCCTACTGGCCGGTGCCGCATCCGGCGGGTGGAGGGTCGGCACTGGCGATCGACCTGCGGGCGGTCACCGGGTCTGCGTCGACTGCGTTGCAGGCCGCCGTGGATCGGGCACGCGCGGCATTCGGCCTGGGCGCCGTGGCCGTCGGCATATCAGCTGATGCGACCCTTGGCTGGAGCGGTGCCTCCGGGCCGGCTCGCGACGGGCATACGGCGCTGAGCGGCGTCACGCCGTTCGCCATCGCCAGCGTCACCAAGACCTTCACCGCCGCGATCGTGCTGCAGCTGGTCGACGAGGGGCGCGTCCACCTCGAAGCCGAGGTGACCGACTACCTGCCGGAGGTGGCCATCGCCCATGGCGTGACGGTGAAGCAGCTCCTCAGCCACACATCGGGGATCGCCGACCTCCTGGCGCCGATGCGCGATCGCCTCAACGCGGAGCCGCGGCGCATTTGGCAGCCGGCCGAGGTGCTGGCCCTCATCGGCCCAGCGGCCTTCGCGCCCGGCAGCAGCTACGGCTATTCGAACTCGAACTATGTCATTGCCGGGATGCTGGTCGAGCGTGTCACCGGCAACCCCTTTGCCGATGAGCTCGAGCGCCGCATCACCGGACCGCTGAAGCTGCTCGGCACCGGCTTTCCCGAGAACGGCGGCCACCCGAACCTCCTCGGTCCCTCCTGGGCCAGCGCCTTCTGGACATCGGCCGCGCTCGATTCCGATGCGTCCGACCTTGTGCGCTGGGGTGACGCCCTGTACGGCGGCGACATCCTGAGCCCGGCAAGCCTGGCGTCGATGCTCGACTTCAACGCCGATGGCTACGGCATGGGTGCCGAGCGTTACACCCTCGGCGGGCTGCCCGGCTACGGACACTCGGGTCTGCTGCGCGGCTACACCACGCTGCTCGTGCACGTGCCCGGCGCGCACCTGACCCTCGCGGTGCTGGCGGCCGGCCATATCTTCGACCCGACTGCGCTGCTCACCCACCGGGCGGCCGGCGCGGAATCGATCCTGTCGCTCGCGCAGGGCCTCTCCCCGAACTGACCGACGCGAGTCCTCAGGCGCCGAAGAGGATGTCCCGGATCACCGGCATCGATGGCGATCCGTGGGCCAGCACCGACTCCAGGAAGGGCCGATACACGAAGTCGCGGCCCTCGTCAGCGGCCCGTCTACGCGCCTCGCGCTCGAGGCCGAGCATCTCGACGCTGCCCAGGAAGTATTCGCACAGCTGCGTCGACGAGAGGCGGGCGCGATCCCACTTGTTGGCCGCCTCGCCCTCCTCCTGGAAGCCGCCGCGGACCATGAGCTCCATGGCCGCGGCCTCGTCCATGTCGCCCGCATGGATGTGCATATCCATCAGGGTGTTGGTGATGGAGCGCAGGTAGAACTTCCAGTGGGCGAGCATCAGGGCCGGGTCATCGGCGCCGTAGCCGACGTCCATCATCACCTGGGTGATGTAGACCGCCCAGCCCTCGGCGAAGACCCCCGAGTAAAAGATGGCCCGAACCAGCGACGGGGATCGATTCGCATAGGCGAGCTGCAGGTAATGCCCGGGAACTGCCTCGTGGATGGTGAGCAGGCGCAGGTAGCGAGCGTTCGCCTCGCGCAGGTACGACTCGCGCCGCTCCGCGCTCCAGGCCTCGTTGACCGGGGTGATGGCGAAGAAGCTGGCCAGGCCACGGTCGAGCGGGCCGGGCGGGATCAGCATGGCGCCGCCGAAGGCGCGCATGAAGCCGGGGGTCCAGATGATCTGCATCGGCTCATCCGCCAGGCCGACCAGGTCGCGCTCGGCAACAAAGGCCTCGATCCGTTCGTTCTCGGCGCGGCAGAAGTCGAGCAGCTCCTCGGCGCGCGGATGGTCGACGGCGATCGCGTCGAGGACGGCCCGCACCGCCTCGTCGTCGCTCCCCGGCGGCTCGGCCTCGCCCATCCAGTCGGTCCAGATCGTGCGGGCGATCCGCGTCATCTCGGCTCTGACCGTCTCGTACTCGGCGAGCGCCATCGCCTCGAGCTCGGTGGGCGTGACCGCGGTCTTCAGCGCGTGCCGGAATTTGGCGGCGTACAGCTCGGGGCCGAGCCGGAAGTCGCCGTCCGCCGTGGGCAGCAGCTCGTCGCGCAGCCAGTCGATCCAGGCCTTGATCGCGTCGGTCGCCACGCCGGCCGCGGCCCGCACCTCGGCGAGCACTGCCGCATCACCGCATCCCTCGGCCTCCAGCACGGCCAGCGCGACGAGGTCCGAGACGCCCGCCATCCGCTCGACCGCCTTCTCGGCGTGGAAGCGGCTGACTGGGCGCCCCTCCCCAGTGCCAAGGGCTGCGCGCGCTCCATCGAGGGCGACGGGCAGCCCGCGCAGGCGCGAGGCGAGCGCATTGAGGCGCTCGGTGATCGGCGCGTACTCGCGCGCCAGCATGGTGAAGATCGCGCCGCCGAACAGGTAGACGTAGCTCATCGGGTTCCAGTACGCCTCCCGCAGCTCATCGGCGAAGAAGCGCATGGCCGCCAGGTTCTCGAGCAGGATCCGCCGGTCGATGGCGTCGTCGTGCGAGAGCCCGCCGGCCTTAACGGCGGTCAATCGCGCCTCGGCGTCGCGCAGCCAATCGGACCAGGCCAAATAACCGGCATCGGTCAAGTCCGGCCAATGGTGGTCATAGGCGTGATGTCCGAGCTCTGTGGCCTGACTGGGCTGGAGCTGGTAGTAGTCGGCGAGCAGCTCGTCGACGAGGGCGGCGAAGTCCATGGCATGGGCATGGTAGCGGCTGCTAGCCTGCGCAGGGTGAGCGAGAACCTGGCCTACACCGATGCCTACGCGCGGTCCGTCTCAGCCCGCATCGTCGAAGCCGATGACGGTGCGGTGCTCCTCGACAGGACCGTCTTCTATCCCGGCGGAGGCGGCCAGCCAGCGGACACCGGCTGGCTGCGGGGTGAGGGTGGCGCGGCATGGCAGGTGAACGGCGCGCGCAAGGCAGGGGTCGAGGTGTGGCATCTCCTCGACGGTGAGCTGCCGGCGGTCGGCACCCCGGTGACGGCCGAGATCGACTGGGATCGGCGCCATGCCCTGATGCGAACCCATTCCGCGCTGCACGTCCTGTGCGGCGTGGTCTGGCGTGACTGGGGAGCGTCGGTCACGGGCGGGAACATGGAGCCCCTGGCGGGCCGCATGGACTTCGAGTTCGAGACGATGGCCGGCGAGCTGGTGGCCGAGATCGAGCGACAGGTTGCGGTAGAGGTTGCGGCGGACCATGAGATCCGAGTGGCCGTGCTCCCACGCGACGCTGCCTTCGCTATCCCGGACCTGATCCGCACCAAGATCAACCTGCTCCCCGAGGGGATCACCGAGGTGCGCACCATCGAGATCGTTGGGCTCGACCTGCAGGCTGATGGTGGGACGCACGTAGCGCGGACTGGGGAGATCGGGCGGGTGCACGTGACCGGCTACGAGTCGAAGGGGCGCATCAACAAGCGCATCCGGATCGCGGTCCTGGACGCCTAGGGGCGGCGCATAAACGCTGAGCGTTCATATCGGCCAAGAACAGGCTGATTTCCGGTCCAACGTGACCCTCCTGCTCGCTCAGCGTTCAGGGCAGCCAGGAAGAGGCTGGATTCTGGCGCAACTTGGCCGATGTGAACGCTCAGCGTTCATGAGCACGGTCGAGGGCGATCAGCGCTCGGCGGCGACGGTTCGATCGTGCTCCTGGCCTGCCGCGCGCCGCCGGCCATGCTGGGTCAGGATCCGCTTCCGCAGCCGGATGGCGCCAGGGGTGACCTCGACCAGCTCATCGGCCGCGATGTACTCGATCGCTGACTCCAGCGTCATCAGGCGTGGCGGGGTCAGGCGCAGGGCCTCGTCATGCGCGTGGGTGCGCATGTTGGTGAGCTTCTTCTCCTTGGTCGGGTTCACGTCCATGTCGCCTGGGCGGCTGTTCTCGCCCACGATCATCCCCTCGTAGACCTCGACGCCGGTGCCGATGAATGGCTCGCTCCGCTCCTGCAGCGCGAAGAGCGCATAGGAGTTCGAGGAGCCGGCCCGGTCGCTGACCAGCACGCCGGCGGTCCGATGCGTGACCTCCCCCGCCCAGGGCCCGTCGCCCTCGCCGATCTGGTGCAGGAGCGCCGTGCCGCGCGTCTCGGTGAGCAGCTGGCCGCGGTACCCGATCAGCCCTCGGACCGGCAGCACGAACTCGAGGCGCACGCGTCCGTCCGCATCGGTCGACATCTGCTCCAGCTTCGCCTTGCGGCCTGCCAGCGCCGATTGCACCTCACCGATGAACTCGGGCGGGATGTCGACGGTGATCCGCTCGTATGGTTCGAGGGTCTGCCCGTTTACGGTGCGCAGGATTACCTCGGGGCGGCTGACCTGCAGCTCGAACCCCTCGCGCCGCATCTGCTCGACCAGGACCGCCAGCTGCAGCTCGCCCCGGCCGCGGACCTCGAACGTGTCGCCCGACTCGGTCGGGTAGACCTCGACCGAGACGTTGCCGAGCACCTCGCGCTCCAGCCGCGCCTTGATCTGTCGGCTCGTCACGTAGCGGCCGTCCCGCCCGGAGAGCGGCGAAGTGTTGACCCCAAAGGTCATGCGCAGGGTCGGCGTATCGACGTCGAGCCGCGGCAGTGGACGCGGGTCGGCAGGGTCGGTGATGGTGTCGCCGATCGTCACCTCGGGGATTCCCGCGAGCGCGACGATGTCGCCCGGGCCTGCCTCTGCGATGTCGACCCGCTCGATCCCGCGAGCGGTCGTGAGGCTCGTCACGGTCCCGGTCAGCGTCACGGTGCGTCCTGGCTCGATCGAGCCGTCGTTCTCCTCGGGCTCCTCGCGCACGATCGCGACCCGCTGCCCTGGCTTGACCGTTCCGCTCCAGATCCGGCCCACTGCCATGCGCCCGACATAGTCGCTCGCCGACAGGTTCGTCACGAGCAGCTGGAGCGGCATGTCGGGGACGTACGAGGGCGGCGGTGTCACCTCGACCAGCAGGTCGAGGAGCGGCAGCAGATCGGTGCCGGGATTCGCCAGGTCGCGCGTCGCCGTCCCGAGCTTGGCGTTGGTGTAGACCACCGGGAAGTCGATCTGGGCATCGGTCGCACCAAGGTCGATGAACAGCTCGTAGACGGCGTCCAGCACCTCGCCGGCTCGGGCGTCGGAGCGGTCGATCTTGTTGATGCACACGATCACCGGCAGGTGGCGGTCCATCGCCTTCATGAGCACGTAGCGGGTCTGCGGCAGCGGCCCCTCGGCGGCGTCGACGAGGAGGAGCACGGCGTCGACCATCAGCAGGCTGCGCTCCACCTCGCCGCCGAAGTCGGCGTGGCCCGGCGTGTCGACGATATTGAGTCGGATCCCGCCGTGGTCGACCGTCGTCTGCTTGGCGAGGATGGTGATCCCCTTCTCGCGCTCGAGGTCGCCTGAGTCCAGGACCCGATCGACCAGCGCCTGGTTGGCGCGGAAGGTGCCCGTCTGCCGCAGCAGGGCGTCGACCAGCGTCGTCTTGCCGTGGTCGACGTGCGCCACGATCGCCAGGTTGCGCAGATCCGGGCGCGTGGCGGTCGCCTCGGCAGGAGGCGCGGCGGGCACGGAAAGTGGGGCTGAGCTCGTCATGGGAGCCTCGATTGTCGCACAGCGGCCGGTTTCGGCCCCCGCGAAGCCCAGGCCGATGAGCGCTCAGGGCGCGTGAGCTTGCACAGAGCGGGCGCCATCGGAGCTCCTGGCCACCGAATCCGGAGTGGGAGAGGATGGGTCTACCATCCCAACCGATGCGCTTTCAGATGCTTCCACGCGGATCATGGCCCGATTTCCTGGACCTGCCGTGGTCGCAGCCGCTTGAGACGTGGGAGTCGCCGCGCATCGTTGAAGTGGCCCGCGGCATCAGTCGCCACGTAGTTCGCTTCGTCGACTACGACGGCGCCCTGTACGCCCTCAAGGAGCTGCCTGAGCCGCTCGCCGAGCGGGAATATCGGCTATTGCGGGAGCTCACGGCGGCCTCGGTACCGGTGGTCGAGGTGGTGGGCGTGGTGAGCGGGCGGGACCAGCTCGGCGCAGTGCTGATCACGCGTCATCTCGAATTCAGCCTGCCGTATCGCACCCTGTTCACGGTGCACGGCATCAGCGACCTGCACAACCGCCTGCTCGACGCCGTGGCCGAGCTGCTGGTGCGCCTGCACCTGACCGGCTTCTTCTGGGGCGACTGCTCGCTCTCCAACACGCTCTTCCGACGGGACGCCGGGTCGCTGGCCGCCTACCTGGTCGACGCCGAGACGGGCGAGATGCACCCGTCCCTGTCCGATGGCCAGCGCGGCTACGACCTTGCCATCGCAGAGGAGAACTTCGCCGGCGAGCTGCTCGACGTGATGGCGGCGCTTGCGGAGCGCGGCGAGGCCCCCAGCCCACCGATCGACGATCCACTGGCGATCGCCGCAGAGCTGCGACCGCGCTACGCGGGGCTGTGGAGCGAGCTGACCCAGGACGAGGTGTTCGGCCCGAATGAGCGATATCGCATCGACGAGCGCTTGCGACGCCTCAACGAGCTGGGTTTCGACGTCGAGGAGGTCGAGCTGCTCACCGTCGAGGGTGGCTACCGGCTTCGCCTGCCGACGCGGGTCGTCGAGGCCGGGCACCATCGGCGCCGATTGCTGTCGCTGACAGGCCTGGACGTCGGCGAGAACCAGGCACGCCGGCTCCTCAATGACCTTGCCCGATACCGCGCCGAGCTGGCGGCCGACGAGGGACGCAGCCTGCCCGATTCGGTGGTTGGCTACCGATGGCGGGCGGAGGTCTTCGAGCCTGCGGTGGCGGCCGTACCGGCCGAGCTGCATGCCAAGCGCGAGCCGGCCGAGCTCTTCCACGAGCTGCTGAACCACCGCTGGTACCGATCCGAGGCAGCTGGCCACGACGTGGGGATGGCAGAGGCGGTCGCCAGCTTCATCGCCCAGGTCCTGCCCGACGTCCCTGACGAGCGCGCCGCGTTCGGTTCGCCCACCTAGCTGCGAGGTCCTCTGAACGCGGAGCGTTCATATCGGCCAAGAATGGGTGGTGGGAGCCGTCAAGTTGGCCGCCCTGAACGGCCAGCGTTCGCAGTGGCCAAGTTGGTGCCTGGAATCACCGCCCCAACGGCCGAAGGTGGCCGTTATGAACGCTGAGCGTTCACGCCTGATTCGGGCGCGGCGGCGGCGAGCCCCAGATCGGAGCGGACCGAGTCGCGCAGCACGGACAGCGGCAGCGCTCCGTGATCCAGTACCGCGTCGTGGAAGCGGCGAATGTCGAACGCTGAACCCAGCACGGACTCTGCCCCGGAGCGCAGGCGGCGAATCTCGAGCTGGCCGATCTTGTAGGCCAGGGCCTGGCCGGGCCAGCCGATGTATCGGTCCACCTCGTTGGCGATGTTGTTCGGCGCCAGGGCGGTGTGGGCAACCATGAAGTCGATCGCCGCGCCCCGTGACCAGGCCAGCGCATGCATCCCGGTGTCGACCACCAGCCGCGACGCGCGCCAGGCGTCGAAGGAGAGCATCCCGATCCGATCGAGGTCGGCGCTGTACAGCCCCATCTCGTTGGCAAGCCGCTCCGCGTAGAGGCCCCAGCCCTCGACAAAGGCGGTCGTCTCGCTGTGGCGCCGGAAAGCGGGCAGCTGGTCGAGCTCCTGCCCAATCGCGATCTGCAGGTGGTGCCCCGGCACCGCCTCGTGGAAGGCGAGCGCCTCCGCCTCGTAACGCGGCCGCGTCTCTGGCCCGTAGGTGTTGATGTAGTAGCGCCCCGGGCGGCTCCCATCCTGCGGAGGCTCGCGGTAGTAAGCAATGGTCGCGTGCTGCTCCTCGTGCGGCTGCATGCGCACGACCTCGCAGCGAGCCTGCGGCAGACGGCCGAACCAAGCAGGGATGGCCTCGTTCGCCCGGGCCAGCGACGCTTCGGCGACCGCCACGATCTCCTCACCGGATGCGAAATGGACCGATGGATCCCCCCGCAGGGCTGCCAGCGTCGCGGGCAGGTCGCGCGTCCCCAGCACCGGGCCGCCCAGCTCGGTGATCTCGGCATCGATGCGCGCGATCTCGGCAAGCCCGATCTCGTGGATCTGCTGCGGGGTGAGATCGACGGTCGTGTGGGCGCGAGCCAGCCGCACATACGTTTCCGTCCCACCGGGGAGATGGCAGATCCCGACGTGCGCCTCGTCCCGTGCTTGCGGCAGCGCCTCGTCGGCCAGGAAGCTGCGATACCGGGCGAAGGCGGGACGCAGGCCGTCACGCGCCGCGCCAGCGAGGCCAACCTCGAAGGCGCGCCACGCCCCGTCGCTCCAGCTGGCGTGCTCCCGGCTGAGTGGCTCGAGAAGCGGCCAGTCGTCGAGCGGTCGCGCCTGCAGGTCGTCGAGCTGGGCGATCACACGCCGAACCGACCCTGCAACCGGGGGCCGACCCTCCCCCAGCCCTCGGCGGAGCTGGACGATCTGCTCATCGACCCACGGGCCCATCGCCCACCAGCGGGAGAGCATCACCTCGCCCTCGGCGGTGTCGCGCAGCGGCTGGAGCGATGGAATGTCCAGGAAGGCGGTCTGCGGGCCGTTCATGGCGTCGACGGTGTAGGCCCGCGGATCGGCCGACAGGAAGGTCAGCCGGGCCTCGATCGACTGGCCAAGCGAGGACTGGGTGAGGGCCGCTTCGCGATCGGTCTCGGGCGGGAGCGAGGCGAGTGCCTTCCCGATCTCCTCGAAACGGCGCGCGGCCGCGGCGACCCCTGCCAGCGAGATGTCCGAGAGCCGGTCGGAGTAGCGGTGATCCCCGATCGCGGTGCCCTGCATCGGATCGGCCGCCAGGACCGCGTCCCAGAACTCATCCGCCAGGCGGTCCAGCTCGGAGCTCACGCGGTGGCCATCACGGCCCGCTCGGCGAGGGCGATCGGCAGCGTGCCGGCGCCGGTGATGGCGTCGTGGAAGTCGCGCAGGGCGCCGACGTCATTCCGGTCGGTTCCACGAGCCGTCAGGAATCGGTCCCGGATGCGCAGGATCTCCAGGCAGCCGGTCAGGTACGAGCTGGCCTGGGTCGGCCATGAGCAATATCGGGTCACCTCCGCGATGGCGGTCGGCTCGGTCATCGAGGAGTGCTCGAGCATGAAGCTGACCGCCTCCTCGTGGGTCATCTCGCCGAGGTGCAGGCTCGTGTCGACCACGATCCGCGCCGCCCGGAAGAGGGTCGCCTCGTACTGGTACAGGACGTGGCGCGGGTCGTCGTAGAAGCC
>JBDTQD010000055.1:0-9715 GCA_039932375.1 Chloroflexota bacterium
GCGCTCGGCGTGGCGACGAGGCAACACGATGGATGTCGATGTGGCCGTCGGGTTAGCGCTCCGCAAGGTACAAATGGTGCCACGGCGGCCGTCCAAACGCCTGACCCGCCAGCACCACTGAGGTTGTGGGATTGGCTGGGGCGGAAGGATTCGAACCTTCGATCTCCTGATCCAGAGTCAGGCGCCGTCCGGAGCGTCCGAACGGCCGTCGCCAGCCCGAATTCGTGCTCCGACCCGGCCCGCGCCGCGTCCTCGCATGTTCCATTTTCCGGGGAGTCAGGTGCCCCACGCAGAAACCGAGAGAATCAGACCTGTACGGCGAGGAGATCGACCCGGAGACCGGCCTCCATATCGGCACCTTCCCCCAGGCTTATCGGCCGAGGCGACCTACGCCTACCTGACCAAACCGCCCGCCACGAGGGCACGAGTTGGGCCGTGTCCTCGTCGCATGCCTGAGGTATTCGTCAGCCGTCCGGCGACCCTGGAGCAGTCGGACCGGCGGGAGTCTCGAGTTCATCACCGGGCGCGAACAGTTCGCGATCCACGATGAGCCCGCCGGGCCGCCGGGCAAGGATCACGATCAGTGCGATGGCGAGTGATACCTCGGTCAGGCCCACGACCTGAAACGGCACGATCTGTTCGATGTTGAGCGTATTTTCCACCCGCCGAAGCCCCTCGAACACAAGCGTCACGATGCCAGTCCCGATCACCGCCCCGGATACCGTCTTGGGGCCCCCCACGATGAGCATGGTGAGGACGACAAACGTCTCTGTCAGATAGAACGCGCTCGGCGAGAAGGACGTGATGAAGTGGGCCCACAGCGCACCACCGAAGCCGACGATGAATGCCGAGACGACGAACGCGGCCCAGCGCGTCTTGACGATGTCGATGCCGATCGTCGCCGCCGCATACGGGCTGTCCCGGGACGCCCGGAGTTTGAGCCCGAGCCTTGATTCCTTAAAGGCGTAGACGAACGCCAGGACCGCCAGTCCGGCGCCGGCCGCCGTCCACAGGTCGGTGTATGCCGTAAGGCCAAACAGCGTCCGCGGCCCGTTGGTCATGTCGCTCCAGTGCGCGAGCACGACGTGGACGATGACCAGCAGGGCGAACGTCGCGATGACGGCTGTCGCGTCGGCCAGGCGCATAAGCGGGTATCCGACCACGGCCGCAAACAGCGCCGCGATGCCGGCGGCGATCAGCGCCGCCGGCAGAAACGGCAGCTGAATACCGACGAGCGGAGCGTAGAGGGTCGGCAACGCCAGCGCCTTTGCATCCGGGCCCATGGTGAGGATCGCAGAGGCGTACGCCCCGATCCCCATGAAGCCGATGTGGGCGAATGACAGGATCCCGGAGTTGCCGATGAAAAGCTGCAGGCCAAGGACGAGGACCAGGCTGATGAACAGGTCCGTCCCGATGCGCCGGATGAGCGGATCGTCGATCACTGACGTCGCAAGCGCAACCGCAAGTAGACCGAGCGCGAGGACGAACAGGGTCCGGTGCCGGACGACAACCCGAGTTGAGGCACGCATCGCTGCCGCGCCCGTCATGCGATCCTCCGGGAGGTCGCCCGGCCGCTGACGATCCCTTCCGGCCGAACGAGCAAAATGAGGATGACGATCGCGAATGTGAACGCATCGCGGAAGTCGAGCAGGCCCTGCGGCAGCATCAGCTGCATGCCGACGGTCAGGACCCCGAGGAGATAACCCCCGACGAGGGCGCCAGTCATCGTTTCCATGCCGCCGATCACGATCGCGATCAGGGCGATCAGCAGTGGACCGGCCCCGATGACCGGCGTGACTGAGCCGATGCGGGCGATCCAGAACAGCCCGACGACCCCGGCCAGCAGTCCGCTGATCGCGAACGCCGTGGCGATCACCCGATCCGCGCGAACACCCAGCAGTCGCGTCATCACGAAGTCGTCCGCGGCCGCCCGGAGCGCGAGCCCAAGCGTCGTGCGGCGCAGCACCAGGCTCAGGCTGGCGAGTACGGCGATGCTCACCACCAGCGTCAGCACATTCGCGACGCCGATGGAGATTCCGGCGACCGTCACGTTCTGGGTCAGGATCTCGGGAATCCGAACGGCCCGGGCACGGGGTGAGACAAGAAGTAAGGCACCGTTCTGGAGGAGGGTGCTCACTGCAAACGAGGTGATGATCATCGCGCTGAGCGAGTTGGACCGGACGGGCCGAAACGCGATTCGCTCGGTCAGCAGGCTTGCCACGGACGCGGCAATCACGGCCAGCACGGCGGCGATCAGCCACGGAAACGGGCCGTCGCCGAGCACGAGCAGCGTGTAGCCGGCGACCATCAGCAGTTCACCGTACGCGAGGTTGACGAGCCGAAGAACGCCATACACCACCACCATCCCCAGCGCCATGAGCGCGTACAGGCTGCCCAGGCTGAGAGCGTTGAGGGCGAACTGGACGAAACCGGCGACGTCCATCAGACCGCCCCGGCGCTGCGGCCACCGAGGTAGACCCCGGCGATATCGACCTGCGCGCGCACTTCGTCGGGCGTCCCGCTGACTTCGACCCGGCCGGTGCGCATCAGGTATACCCGGTGGGCGATCTCGAGCGTGCGCGTGACGTTCTGCTCGACCAGAAGGACCGTCACCCCCTGGTCGCTCAGCTGCTTGACGAGATGAAACATTCGATCAACGAGCGCAGGTGCCAGGCCGAGCGACGGCTCGTCAAGCATCAGGAGCCGTGGTCGCGACAGCAGCGCCCGACCGATCGCGAGCTGTTGTTGCTCGCCGCCAGACAGGGTGCCGGCGCGCTGGGTACGGCGATCGGCAAGGATCGGGAAGCGTTCGAAGAGCAGCTCGAGGTCCTTTTGGACCGCGACGGGATCGCGTCGCAGGTATGCCCCGAGACGGAGATTCTCCACAACCGTCAGGCTCGGGAAGATCCCCCGGTTCTCGGGGACCATGGCGACGCCGAGCCGAGCGATCTCTTCGGGCGCCCGGCCGGTGATCGGTTCATCGAAAAACATGATCCGACCCCGACTCGGCTTGACGACTCCTGCGATGGAGGCCAGCGTCGTCGACTTGCCGGCACCGTTCGCCCCGATGAGCGCGACAAGCTCGCCCTCGCGAACTTCAAGGGAGACGTCACGGACGGCAGTGATCGGCCCGTAGCGAGACTCAAGTCCCTGGACCCTGAGCACTATCAGCCGGCCGTCTCAACGCCGTCGGTCGAGGTGCCCAAATATGCCTCGATGACCGCGGGGTCGTGTTGCACCTCCGTGGCCCGACCCTCGGCGATTGTTTGACCGTGTGCAAGAACCTGGATGCGGTCGCACAGCGGCATGATCAGACGCATGTCGTGATCGATCACGAGCAGGCTGCGTTCGCCGCTCCGGGTTATCGTCGCCAACCGATCAAGCAGAGCGTCGGTCTCGTCTTCGTCCAGGCCGGCGGCCGGCTCATCGAGCAGGAGATACCGACATCCCGTCGCCAGGGCGCGCGCGATCTCGACCATTCGCTCCAGCCCAAACGGGAGCGCGCCGGCCAGCGTCCAGCGCCAGCCCTCAAGACCGAACTGCCCCAGAAGATCACGCGTGCTGCGCGACGCCACGGCTCGTGATTTGCCTGTGGCGAGGGCTCCAACCTCGACGTTCTCGGCGACCGTGAGGCTCCGGAACAGCTTCACCGACTGGAACGTCCGCGCCACTCCGGCCCGCGCGATCACATGCGCCGGACGGCCAGCCACCTGAACTCCATCAACCACGATCCGTCCATGGGTCGGCGCCAGGAGCCCGGTCACGACGTTGACAAGGGTGGTCTTTCCGGATCCATTCGGCCCAATCAGCCCCAGGATTTCGCCTGGGGCCAACGTGAGGCTCACCCCGTCCAGGGCGCGCAGGCCAGCGAAGTCCTTGGTCAGCTCCTCAACGACGAGCATGCGCGCGGGCGCCTCAGATCGACTGCCGAGCAGCCGATCTGGGAGGCCCTCAGGCCGCGATCAGGGCTCAGGAAGCCAGGTCGGCAGGAACCAACCGTCGAAGGCCGTCGTTCCGCCGGTGATCTCGGCCATCGCAGCCTCTATGTCCGGTCGGTGACCGTCGGCGGCGCTTGACCAGGTGAGATGACCGGTCAGGAGGTCGAACGGGGTGCCCTCCATCGCCTTCGCCACGGCGGCACCATCGGTGGTACGCGCCTTGGTCATCGCCTGGGCGAGGACGTTCACGACGTCCCAGCCAGTTACGACGAAGGAGGTGTCGGGATCCTTGTTGTATTCGGCTTTGTAGAGGTCGAGGAATGACTTCACGTTGGCGCCCGCCTCAGCGCTCATGAAGCTGTGCGTGGCGTAGAAGACATTGGTGCCGTAGGTCGGACCGAGGACCTGCGACAGCTGGGGATCATCGTATGAGTCGCCACCCATGATCGGCGTCGCGATGCCCGCTGCGCGGATTGTCTTGATGATCGTTCCAAGATCTGGCATGTACGACGAGATGTACAGGAAGTCCGGCTGCTTCGGCAGCGCCTTGATCCGTTGAAGCTGGGCCGAGAAGTCCTGAGCGCCCTGGGTGTAGGTGTCCTCCGCGAAAACCTCGCCGCCGAGATGCTTGAACGTCGCGATGAAGTAGCGGCTGAGCGACTTCGTGTAGTCGATGAAGGTGTCGGTGACGACGTACGCTGTGCGCCAACCCTTCTTCGTGTAGCCCCACTCGGCGCTCGAGGCGCCCATCGTCGTGTTCCACATCGACAGCGTGAACTGCTTGTCGCCGAGCGCCTTCGAGCCGTACAGGGGCGAGGACGCGCACGTCGAGATCCCGACGATGCCGGCCTTCTGCGCCTCGCGGCTAGCGGGTCCGCCGAAGTCGAAGTCACACGGGGCGATGAGCGCCTTCGCACCCTGCTGAATCAGTTCGACGGCGACGTTCCCGACGACGACCGGATCGCTCTTGCCATCGAGATTGGTGAGGCTGACCTGCTTGCCGAGGATTCCGCCCTTCTTGTTCAGCTCCTTCACGGCGAGCTTTGCTCCCCGTAGACCCGGCTCGTCAAGGGGCGCCTGGATGCCCGTGAGGCTCAACGCGCCGCCGATGAGGATCGTGTCACCTTTCGGCTGGCCGGACGCACCCGGACCCTGGGCACCACAGGCTGCAACGAGCAACATCATTGCCGCGAGCCCGGCGGCGAACTTCAGCGACGCGCCATGAGCCATCACCTGTTCTCCCTCATGCACCCTACTCGATCCCCGGATTCTGAACGGTCCGGCAGGACATGATACCGGCCCGCCGTGCGGGCCGGGAAGGCCTCCGAGCGATCCCGGCCGCGGGGGCAGCCGGAATCGCGGCGAATGAGGGCGTCGAACTCGTACGATTCACCGACGGCAGGCCGTTCGGCAGGCACAAGAGCAGCTGCGCAAGGAGGAACCATCGTGGCCAACCGCACCTCGGTTACCCGATTCGTTCCGACCCCCGCCCAATACGTCTGGACTTTCGGGGGGTACGACCCGGTCATGCGGGTTCGGCCCCGCGACGTCCTTGACCTGTTCACGGAGGACTGCTTCGCGGGTCGAATTCGGACCATCGCGGACCTACCCAGCAGCTCCATCGAATACCCGTTTATCAACCCCCAGACCGGTCCGTTTTACGTCGAGGGCGCCGAGCCCGGCGATACGCTGGCGATCCACCTCATTGACGTCCAGCCAGCCCGCGACTGGGCAGTGAGCACGACCGTTGCGCTCTTCGGAGCCCTGACCGGCACGAAATACACCGCGACACTCCAGGCACCGTTGCCCGAGAAAACGTGGGTTTACCGCGTGGATGCATCGGCCGGGGAGCTTGTCTATGAGGCGCTCGACTCCACCCACGAAGTCCGCCTCCCCCTCGAGCCCTTCCTCGGCACGATCGGCGTCGCCCCGGCCGCCCACGAGGTTCGGAACGTCCTGGTTCCCGAGGCGTTCGGCGGCAACATGGACACCCGCGAAGCTCGGGCCGGGACGACCATCTACCTCGGCGTGAACGTGCCGGGCGCGCTGTTCTCGCTGGGCGACGGTCACTACACCATGGGCGAAGGCGAGGCATGCGGCGTAGCGGTCGAGGGCGCCATGAACACGCTGCTCAGTGTCGAAGTCATCAAGGGCGTGTACAGCGAGTGGCCGCGCCTCGAGGACGACGACTGGATCATGGTCGCTGGCTCGTATCGGCCGCTCGAAGACGCCTTCCGGATCGCACACACGCAACTCATCCGCTGGATTTCGTCCGAAACCGGACTGTCCGAGATGGACACCTACCAGCTCGTGTCGCAGGCATCTCGCTCGCCGATCGCGAACGTGTGCGACGCCAACTACACCATCGTCGCGAAGATGCCGAAGCGCTACCTGCCGCGGGATACCCCCTGGATGGGCGGAGCTCATGAGCGGCTCCGCAAGATCGGCGACCGAGCGCGCGAGACGGGCTCACGATCCTGAGCCCGCCAACTCAGGCGACTCGGGCAGTTATGCGCTGAGCCCATGCCCCGCCTCGGCCAGCGCGCCAGATCACTCAGCTGAAGCCGTCGTACACCCTGTGGGATTGGCTGGGGCGGAAGGATTCGAACCTTCGATCTCCTGATCCAGAGTCAGGCGCCTTACCGCTTGGCCACACCCCAACAGCCCGCCGATGTTACCAGACCACCCCTCAATGACCGAACTTGCGTCCTAAGGTCCGGGGACCACTAGCCCGGATTGGCCGTGGCGATCGCGGGGCCTCACCGGTAGGTTCTGCACATCAACCAACGGCCCCGTTAGAGGTCGGCACAGCACCGATGACTACAGCAGTTGAACCCCGCGAATGGCGCCGATACGGCCTGGGCGGGCCCCCTGAGCCGTGGCAGCACGATGCCCAGCGCGACATTGATCGGCTGGCGACGTCGTACTACCTCGACGTGATCGAGCTGCGGCGGCAGATCCAGGCATCGCATCCCGACGAGGAGCTCTGGCTGCGGGTCGAGGAGCTCAACACCGCTGCCACGCGTCACAAGCACGAGATCGACTACACCCTCCGGCACTGGGCGACCCCGGTCGAGCGCGCTCGTGTCGCCGATCGGCTCGGTGCGCTGATGCGCATCGCGCGCCGTCTCAATGTCTTCGTCCACGGCCCGCAGGGACCCGGCGACGCTGAGCCTGCCAACACGGAGCCAGGAGCCGCCTGATCCCTTCGCAAGCGGTGCGGCCTATGCTTGTGCCGATGCCGTTCTATCACCTGGACGAATCGATCATCCCCAAGACACCCGTGCTGATCGCGGCCCTCGACGGCTGGGTGAACAGTGGCGAGGCAGGCACCCTGGCGGCAGAGCAGCTCGCCTCGGACGGCCGCGTGGTGGCGACCTTCGACGCGGATCGGCTCTTTGACTTCCGATCGCGCCGTCCGACGCTCGACGTCATCGACGGCAAGCTGGCGCACCTCGAGTGGCCGAGCCTGCAGCTGACCTCCACCCGCATCGAGGACCGGGACCTGCTGGTGCTCACCGGGGCGGAGCCGGACTTCGCCTGGAACGAGGTCGCCGACGCCGTCCGCGCCCTCGCCGAGCGGCTGGGGGTGACCAGCTGGGTCAGCCTCGGCGCAATTCCATCGACCGTCGCCCACACCCGCCCGGTACCGGTCCTCGGCACCGCCTCATCCAGCGGGTTGCTGCCACCCGGTGTCAGCCAGGGACCGATCGGGCATCTGCGCGTCCCCGCGGCCGCGCTGTCGGTCCTCGAACTCGCCGTGTCCAGCGCGGGGATCCCCGCCCTGGGGTTCTTTGCCCAGGTCCCGCATTACGCGTCTGGCAGCTTCCCGGGGGCGGCGATCGCATTGCTGCGATGCGTCGGGGAGTACCTCGCCATTGAGCTGCCAATCGGCGACCTGGGACGCCGGGCGCTCGAGACACGGGCTCTCCTCGATGCCGCCACATCGCGAGACGAACGCACCCGAACGTACATTGAGAGCCTCGAACAGGCGGCCGATGCTGCCGGCACCCCGTCGGGCGACGATCTGATCGCCGACATCGAGCGCTACCTGCGTGACGGCGGGCCGGATGATGGAGACCGCGGACCCAGTGGTGGCGGCCGGCCGAACTAACCAGCCCCTGCCGAGGGCGCTGGACCCGCGCCCCTACACTCCGCTGCATGCCCCGCCACCCGCTGCTGGCCGACATTCTCGAGGCGCGCCGACGCCTGCATGGCATCGCGCTGCACACGCCCCTCGAGGACTCGCCAACTCTGGCGGATGAGAGCGGGGCCACTGGGGTGCGCCTGAAGCTGGAGCTGCTCCAGCCGACCGGTTCGTTCAAGACGCGCGGCGCGCACAACAAGGTCGCCCTCGTGGCCGCCGCCGACCCGGATGCGAACCTCGTCACCGCGTCCTCAGGCAATCACGGCATCGCCGTCGCCACAGCAGCGGCACGCCACGGGATGCGGCTGACCGTGCTGGTGGGTGCTTCCGTCTCGCCGGCCAAGCTGGAGCGCCTCAGAGCGCTCGAATCGGACAGCTGCGTCGTCGAAATCTGCGGTCGCGACAGCGATGACGCCGAGGCGGAGGCACGCCGACGAGACACGGACGGGATCGCGGTCTACATCCCGCCCTACAACGACGCCGACGTGATCGCCGGGCAGGGCACCATCGGCGCGGAGATCCTGGACGACTGGCCGGCCTGCGACGCCATCGTGGTCCCGATCGGGGGCGGCGGGCTGATCGCCGGCGTTGGCCTGTGGGCCAAGACGGTCAAACCGGACCTGCGCCTGGTGGGGGTCCAGCCATCGGCCTCACCACCCATGTACGCCTACCTGGAGTCGAATTCCACCAAGCCGATGCCGATCGCCCCGACCCTGGCCGACGGGGTTGCCGGCAACATCGAGCGCGAGAGCATCACTTGGAAGATGTGTCGCCAGCTCGTGGACGAGGTGGTGGTCGTCGACGAAGAGCAGATCGCCGATGCCATGCGCTGGTCGCTCGATGTCCACCACCTGGTCGTCGAGGGGAGTGGCGCCCTCGGGATCGCCGCGATGCGAGCGGGGCTCGGGGGCCTCGCCTCGCGCCGGGTCGCCGTGGTCCTGACCGGCCGAAACGTGGACGGCGAGACGCTGCGCCACGTGCTGGCCGAGGGGTAGCATCGGCCCATGACCGAACCGGTCGCACCGCGGCATCGCTCGGGTAGTCCGGGGGCCGCCGTGCTTGGTGCCGCCCTGATCGTGCTGGGGCTGATCCTCTTCGCCGCTCAGCAGCTGAACCTTGACATCGGGCGGGCCGCCTGGCCGTTCTATGTGATTGCGCCTGGCCTGGCGCTGGCGACACTCGGCCTGACGCAGCGGCGCGGCTCCGGCCTCACCATCGCGGGAAGCGTCGTGACCATGATCGGCCTGGTCCTGCTCTACCAGAACGCAAACAATCGCTTCGAGAGTTGGGCATATGCCTGGGCACTGGTCGGTCCCGGGGGGAGCGGGATCGGGATGCTGCTGTACGGCACCCGCACGGGCGATCGCAAGATGGCGCGCGACGGCTTCTGGACGATCCTCGCAGCGCTGGGGATCTTCGCAGTCGGGCTGGTCTTCTTCGAGGGGATCATCGGTATCAGCGGCGACCGGTTGCCCCTCCCGCGGTGGGTCCTGCCGGTGGCCGTCATCGTGATCGGCCTGTTGGTGGCCCTCCGAGGCCTGACTTTCCGGGGGCAGGTCAGTCCCGAGTTGGGTGGCTCCTCCGAGGGGAGCGGAGCTCCGGTCCCAAGCGAGCCCGACGACGACGCAAA
>JBDTQD010000056.1:0-8478 GCA_039932375.1 Chloroflexota bacterium
CGTCGCGGCTCTCCTTGATCGGCTTGCCCGAGTTCATCGTCTCGACCACGGCGAATTCCCGGGAGCGCTCCTGCATGATCCGCGCGATGCGATACAGGTACTTCGCCCGCTCGCTGCCGGGGAGTCGCGACCAGGTGGTTTCGTAGGCTCTGCGGGCCGCCTTCACCGCCCGGTCGACATCGGCCTTTGAAGCTCGAGCGACGCGCGACAAAGGCTCCTCGGTGGCTGGGTTGATCACCTGGAAGGTGGCTTTGGGGCGGCTCGGGCTGAACTGGTTGTTGATGAAGAGGCCGTACTCGCGGCGGATCTGGATGTGGTCGGTCGACTCGGGCGCGGGGGCGTATTCCCAGGCTGCCCCCGGCCGGGCGGCAAGCCCCCACGAGGCTGCCGGAGGACGGGTCTCAGGCTTCTTGGTCAGGCTCATCTGCGCCGATTATCGCACTCGGCCGGCTCGAGACCGGAGGAGGATGAGGGGCATGAACGTCGTTGCCATCGTCCTCATCGTGCTGGTGGCGCTCACCCATGGATGGATCCTGGTGCTCGAGATGTTCCTGTGGCGAACGCCGACCGGGATGCGTGCGTTCGGCACCACGCCGGAACAGGCTGCGACCACAGCGACGCTCGCCGCCAACCAGGGGCTGTACAACGGCATCCTCGCTGCAGGCCTGGCGTGGAGCCTCATGGCGCCGGAGCCGACCACCTTCGCCTTCCGCGTCTTCTTCCTGGGTGCCGTGGTCGTGGCGGGGATCTACGGCGCGATCACCGTGTCGCCGCGGATCGTCGTCGTCCAGGTCCTTCCGGCCGCATTGAGGCTGGCGGCGGTCCTGCTCAGCTAGCCCGCGATATCGTGGGCTGGCCCTCCCAGAACGACCTCGCCGCGCTGGCTGAACTGCCGATCCCGCTGAGGAGTACGGAGTCTCGTCTCCCGCGTCGCGCGCCATGCTGCGTGGCCGTACGAAGGAGGGACGATCGGAAGGGGCGCCTCCTCCTACGGTTCGCCACGCTGCTTGGTCAAGTGGCGGCAAATTTGCCCGCCACCCGTCGCAATGCCACCGGGCGTGGAGGACACGCGACGTTTGGGAGGACTCAGGTCGCGGCGTGTCCCTCGAGGGCCAGCAGGTATCGCTTGCGGTCGAGGCCGCCGGAGTACCCGCCCAGTCCCCCATCGGCGTGCAGGACGCGATGGCAGGGGACCACGATCGGGATCGGGTTCGAGCCGAGTGCGTTGCCAGCTGCCCGCGCCGCCCGCGGCGAGCCGGCAGTCCGGGCCACGCTGCCGTAGGTGGTGACTTCGCCGAACGGGATCGCGGCGGTGGCCCGCAGCACATCTGTGGCGAAGCCACGTACCAGCGACCAGTCGATCGCAAGGTCGAAGCTGCGGCGCTTGCCGGCGAAGTAGGCGTCCAGCTCGCGACGAGCCGGATCGGTGCGAGAAGCGGCACGCACGATGCGGGGACTGACCCTGGATGCCACCTCTGAGAAGACGGCATCCGGCTGTTCGTTGGGATAGGCCACCCGCAGCAGGCCGCGCGGCGTGACAAAGACCGTCAGCTGGCCGAGCGGCGAGTCGAGCGCGCCATAGGCCACGTCCAACAGCCCTGCCGCCGCAGCGCGGCGCGCCAGGGTGGCGATGACCGACTCGCTGTCAAGGTCCTGCGGGGCAGGAGCCTCGCGCAGCTGCTGCTCAAGATCGGTCATCGGTCCACCTCCACGCGCAGCCGGCGGAGGCCGGCGCTGACGTTCTGTCGAGCAGCCTCTTCGCTGATCCCCATCCGCTTGCCAACCTCCCGAAACGCGAGGTCGAAGACGTACCGGTGCACGACCGCCTCGCGCTGCTTGGCCGGCAGTCCACGCACTGACCGCCAGAGCGCATCGTCGAAAGACCGATCTGGCGCACGGGCCAGCCGATCCTCGGGAACGCCGTCCAGGTCCCCAGCTCGATGCCGGCTCCGAACCCGGATGGCATCGGTCGCCTTGCGATGGGCAATCGTGTAGAGCCAGGCCCGAAGGTTGTCGGCGTGGAGCAGCCGCGGGTAGGCGCGGAGCGCCGACAGGAGGGTCTCCTGCAGGCAGTCCTCTGCGTCGGCCGGGCCAACACTGGCGACCAGGAACCGATGCACCTCGGCGGCGTGATCATCGATGAGGGCCTGGAACGGCGGCAATTGCACGCCTGATGAAACGGCCCGAGGCATGAATTCGTGAGGTGCTAGCCGGCCGCCGCGCGCTGCAGCAGGTCGTCGTAGACCGAGAGGTCATCGCGGGTGATGGTCGGACGCCAGAAGCCGTCGTCGCCCTGCGCCCACTCCGCCTCGATGCCGGGGTTCTGGAGATTGGTGCCATCCGCCAGAAAGAGGTGCGGCGAGCCGTTGACGGCGTCGGTCTTAGCGATTTCGTACTGCTCGAAGATCAGGTGCCGGGCTTGTCCTGAATCGATCGCGGCCGCCAATGCCTCGAGGTCGATCCCGTCGCATTCGGACGCGACCTCCAGTATCACGTGGCGCAGGCTGACGCAGCGGCTCTCGCCCCAGAAGGCGCGGCGAAGCCCGCGGTCCAGCTGTTCCGAAGCCGCCACGCTCTGTTTCTTGGCCGCTTGCACCGCCTCCATAGGCGGCAGCATGGTCGACGGCCACGCCCAGGCCGGGGCGCTCCACGGCTGCCAGCCGGCGCGGGGCGCAAGCGCGGCGCAGGCGTCCCACTCCGCCTCGAGCTCGTCCCGCGGAGTCGCCTGCGAGTTGAACAGCTCGAGCGGGAAGACGCGATGGTCGAATGCGACGCGATCGTCGAGGCCGAGCCGACGACGCGCATCGTGCAGGCGCCACACGGCCACGTGTGCCCAGGGACAGCCGATGTCGCTGAACACGACGATAGAGCCGGGGCCGACCTCCAGCATCGGCCTAGTCGAGGGTGAAATAGTCACCGCCGGAGTAGCGGCCGGTACGCTCCTTGCGAATCTGCATCAGCAGGTCGTTGAGGAGGGTCGAGGCGCCAAATCGGAATCGGTCGGGAGTCATCCAGTCCGGCCCGAGCGTTTCGTACAGGACGGTCAGGTACGAGATCGCCTCCTTGGCGGTGCGGATGCCGCCGGCCGACTTCATGCCCACCGCCCGACCGGTCTGGGCGTAGAAGTCGCGGATCGCCTCCAGCATCACCAGCGTCACCGGCAGGGTCGAGGGCGGCTGGACCTTACCGGTGCTGGTCTTGATGAAGTCGGCTCCGGCGGCCATGGCCAGGACCGATGCGCGGCGCACGTTGTCGTACGTCTCGAGCTCGCCGGTCTCGAGGATCACCTTCAGGTGATGGTCGCCGCACGCCTCCTTGACCGCCACGATCTCGTCGAAGACCTGGGCGTAATGACCGGCCAGGAAGGCACCGCGGTCGATCACCATGTCGATCTCGTCCGCGCCGGCGGCGATGGCCTGCCGAACGTCCTCCAGCTTCACCGCGAGCGGAGCCTGCCCGGATGGGAAGTAGGTGGCCACCGAGGCCACCTTGACGCTCGAGCCTTTCAGTGCCGCCTTGGCCGCGGAGATCAGGTTCGGGTACACGCACAGCGCAGCCACGCTGGGGATGGTCGGGTCGGTCGGATCGGGGCGGCGGGCCTTGCCGGCCAGGGCACGGATCTTGCCCGGCGTGTCCTTCCCTTCGAGCGTGGTCAGGTCGACCATCCGGATCGCCAGGTCGAGGGCCCATAGCTTCGCCTCGCGCTTGATGCTGCGCTTGGCGAGCGAGGCGGCGCGCTCCTCGACCCCGACCTGGTCGACGGCCCAGACGCGTCCGAGAAGGCTCCCCAGCGCCCGGTGGCCGGGCGCGGTCAAGTCGCGCGTGTCGTCACGGCGAGCGGGCGTGGTGTTCATCGGCCAGCCATTGTAGCGTCCGGGATTCCGGGTCCCGGTGCTAGGCTCAGGCCCATGGATCCCGACTCGCGCGAGCTGCTCGTCTACTGCCTGACCCGCGACCGGGAGCTCGCCGATGCGGTCGAGGCGCGGCTGAGCGGGGCGCTCGCATTCTTCTACAACGATGCCGCGCGGCTGCACCAAGCAGTCGTACTGCGGCAGCCAGACCTGGTCCTGGTCGACACCGGCGCGATTCGCGAGGAGTTCGGCGATGCCGGGCTGGGGCCGGTCGTCGCCTTTCTGCGCGACCGCGCCCCGATGGCACGTCTCGCCGTCCGTCCGCAAGCCGGCACCGAATGGCTGATCCAGGCCGAGGCCGGCGAACGGGTGGAGTTGCTGCCGGCGGGACGCGACGACTGCGTGACCGCCATCGCCGGCCTGTGCGGGGCCGCCTGACGAGCTCCAGATGGCTCCGGTGAGCTAGAGGCGGCCGACGCGCGCTGGCGGCCAGTACCGGAACGCTGCTCGCCAGCGGATCGTCGAGAGCGGGACCGCGCCGAAGTCACGCGAGTCGGTGCTCGCCTCGGGCGCGTCACCCCGCAAGTCGGCGGCCTCCTCAGCCTCGTCGATCGATGCCACGCGTTTGATCAGCTCGCGGTCACCCTTCCTCGGATCAGCCGCCAGCACGACCTCGCCGGGACGCGGCGCGCGGCTCCTGTATGTCCGCGACTCGACCAGGAGGCGATCCCCGGGGAGCAGCGACGGGGCCATCGAGCCACCGCGGACCTCGACCACGTCGAGCCAGCGGCTCCCCGCGGCACCGGCCGCGATGCCGGCCGCGACGCCGAGGAGCGCCACCATGGGGCGGCGGCTCCCCCGTGACATCGGCCTAGGAGGGGCGTCCGCTGACGCGGGTCTTGGCAGGGCCGCCAGTCGCCTTCCACATCTCGTCGATGGAATCGATCATCAGCAGCAGCTCCTTGGCAGCATCGACGTCCATCGACTGCTTGACCTTGCTCGCCTGCTTGGTCGCCCGCCAGAAGGTGTCGTGGATGCCGGGGTGCTTCTCGAGGTGCTCGGGCTTGAAGTAGTCGTGCCAGAGGACATCGAGGTGGTGCTTGACGAGCTCGGCGCGCTCCTCCTTGACGTGGATGCATCGGGCCCGGAAGAGCTTGTCCTCGCTGGCGTCGTGTTTCTCGATGATGCGCAGGCACGACTCGGCTTCAATTCGGGCCTGCTCCGGGTCGTAGATTCCGCATGGGATGTCACAGTGGGCATCCACGATGCGGGTCGGGCGCAGCAATGCGCGCAGGGTGGTCATTAGATCTCCTCCATCGATGGGCGGGACTTGCGTGTGCCGTCCATCCTAGGCATCCGGCAGGCAGCCTGCCGACGGATCGCCGATCAGCTCCCCATCGCCATGCCGCCGTCGACGCCGAGCACCTGCCCCGTGATGTAGCGCGATTCGTCCGACGCGAAGTACACGGCGGCGGCGGCCACGTCCTCGACCGAGCCGACGTACCCCAGCGGCGTGCTGTTGATCACGAAATCGCGAGCGGCCGCCGGGATGTCAGCGGTCAGCTCGGTCTCGATCAGGCCGGGCGCAATGGCGTTGCAGGTGATGCCGCGGCTGGCCAGCTCGCGCGCGACCGACTTGGTGAGGCCGATCAGCCCCGCCTTGGCGCTGGCGTAGTTCGCCTGGCCGACATTCCCCATTCGGCCCGCCACACTGCTCATGTTGATGATCCGGCCGGCACGGGCCTTGAGCATCGGCCTGGCGATGGCGCGCGTCATCCAGAAAGGACCGGCCAGGTTGGTGTCGATAACCGACTGCCATTCCTCTTCGTCCATGCGCATGATCAAGTTGTCGCGGGTGATCCCGGCGTTGTTGACGAGGATGTCGATCTTGCCAAACTCGTCGAGCGCGGCCTTGACGATCGCCTCGCAGGATTCGCGGCCGGCGCTGGTATCGCCCTTGATCGCGATCGCTGCGCGGCCCATGGCCCGGATCTCGGTCACCACCGCCGACGCGGCCTCCGCGTTGCCCCGATAGTTGACCCCCACGTCGGCTCCCTGCCGGGCGAAGGCCAGGGCGATGGCGCGGCCAAGGCCACGGCTGCTGCCGGTGACCAGGGCCACCTTGTCGGTCAAGTCGAACATCTTTCGGCTCCTCAGCCCGCGGCGGCGAGCTGCGGCTCGGCAACCTGCGGCATCCCGAGGCGGGTCTGGGCGCCCGGCGCCAGGAAGGCCCGTGCCGGGTCGGCGGTCCACTCCACCAGCGCTGCCCCGGCTGTGTAGCCCGCCCCGAAGGCGACCATCAGGACCTTGTCACCCGGCTTGATCCGACCGGCTGCGACCGCCTCTACCAGGGCCATCGGCACCGACGCCGCGCTCGTGTTCCCGTACTTCTCGATGTTGATGTAGAGCTTCTCATCGGGGATCGCGAGCTGACGCTGCACGCTTTCGATGATCCGCAGGTTGGCCTGGTGGAAGACGAACTGGTCGACCTGCTCGACGCTGGTGCCGGCGTTGCGCAGCGCCGCATTGGCAGATTCGGCCAGCTGGCGAGTTGCGTACTTGTAGACCTCGCGGCCCGCCATCTGGATGAAGTGCTGGCCTTCCGCGATGGTTCGCGCGGAAGCAGGACAGGCCGATCCCCCGGCCGGCACGATGATCCCCTCGTAGCCGGTCCCGTCGGAGTACAGGTCGAAGCCGATCAGGCCCCCCGGCTGGTCGGACGCCTCAAGCAGGACAGCGCCTGCGCCGTCGCCGAAGAGGACGCACGTGTTCCGGTCGCTCCAGTTCAGGAAGCGACTGAGCACCTCGACCCCGACCACCAGCACCCGGCGATACATGCCGCTGCGGATGAAGCTGCTGCCCGTGGCGAGTCCGTACAGGAAGCCGGAGCACGCGGCCTGCAGGTCGAAACCGGCGGCGCGGGTGGCGCCCAGGGCGGTCGCCACCGTCACCGAGGTGGCCGGCAGCGGATAGTCGGGGGAGCAGGTGGCGACGATCACGAGGTCGACCTGCGCTGGGTCGACGCCCGCGACGACCAGTGCATCGCGTGCAGCGTGAACGCTCAGCGTGGTGGTGTTCTCGTCGTCGGCGGCGATTCGGCGCTCGCGGATCCCCGTGCGCGACACGATCCACTCGTCGGAGGTGTCGACCAGCTTGGCGAGGTCGTCGTTGGTCATCACGCGCGATGGCGCATACATCCCCCATCCGGTGATCACCGCGTTCGGCGCCATTCGTTCGTCTCCTCCTGTGTCCGTCGTCAGCTCGGGTCGATCTCGACGAGCGGCTGCTGGCGCTTCACCAGCGTCCCACGCTCGACCAGGATGCGGGTGACCCTGCCACCCACATCCGACTTGATCTCGTTGAACAGCTTCATTGCCTCGATCAGGCCGACCACCGCGCCGGCGCCGATCTCGTCCCCCTCCTGCACGTATGAGCGCGCCCCTGGGGACGGCGCCGCGTACCAGACGCCGGTCAGCGGGGCGGTCACGAATCGCATCCCCGGCGCCGGCTCGCCATACGGCGTCACGGTGCCCGCCTGCTCCGGCGCCATTGGGGTCGCCACGACTGGAGCCGGCACGGTCGCCATATGCGGCCGGGCGAGGCGCACGACCAGCTCGCCGGCCTCGACCTCGAGCTCGTCCAGCCCACTCGCGTCGAAGGCGGGGGCCAGCAGGTCGATGGCGGCGAGCACCTGTTCCGCGGGCGCGGTCACGCGTCGTACCGCCGGAAGATGAGGGTGGCGTTGTGTCCGCCGAACCCGAACGAGTTGCTCATGGCAGAGGAGATCGCCACCTCGCGGGCGACGTTCGGGATGTAGTCCAGGTCGCAGTCGGGGTCCTGCACCTCGTAGTTGATGGTCGGTGGCAGGATCCCGTTCTTGATGGCCAGGATGCTGGCGATCGCCTCGATCCCGCCCCCCGCGCCGAGGAGATGCCCGGTCATGCTCTTGGTGCTGCTGATCGGAACGTCGTGGGCACGATCGCCGAAGACCGTCTTGATCGCCTCGGTCTCCGCCTTGTCATTCGGCACCGTGCTGGTGCCATGCGCGTTGATGTAGCCGATGTCGGCGGCGGTCATTCCCGCATCGGCCATGGCCAGGCTCATGGAGGCGACCGCGCCGCGCCCGCCTGGGGCCGGCAGCGTCATGTGCGATGCATCGTCAGTGGCGGCATAGCCCGCGAACTCGCCGTGAATCCTCGCCCCGCGCGCCAGCGCGTGATCCAGGTCCTCCAGGATCAGCACGCCGGCCCCCTCAGACATGATGAAGCCGTCGCGGCCGGCGTCGAAGGGACGGCATGCCCTCTGCGGCTCGTCGTTGCGGGTCGACAGGGCGCGCATGGCGGCGAAGGCGGCGATCGGGATCTCGCCGATCCCCGCCTCGGCCCCCCCGGCGATCATCACGTCGGCGTCACCTCGGCGGATGATGTTGGCAGCATCGCCAATGGCGTGGTTGGCGCTCGAGCAGGCGCTCACCGTCGCGTAGTTCGGGCCGCGGGCGTTGGCATAGATCGCCACGTAGCCGGCGCCCATGTCCGGGATCAGCGACGTGACCAGGAACGGCCCGATCCGCTCCACGCCCAGGTCGTGCGCCTCGATGATGTCGCGGATCATGGTGTTGATCCCGCCG
>JBDTQD010000057.1:0-8357 GCA_039932375.1 Chloroflexota bacterium
ATGGACGGCTTCGAGCTGTGCGCAAGGGTCAAGCGCATCGCCGACCTGCCGATCATCGTCCTGTCGGCGGTCGATGCCTCGGAGGCGAAGGTACGCGCTCTGGAGGACTATGCCGAGGACTACATCACCAAGCCCTTCAACCCCGATGAGCTGGTCGCGCGCATACAACGTGTCTTGCGACGTGCCGCCGCGGGGCGTCCGCAGCTCGTTCTCGACGGCGGCGAGCTCGAGATCGACCTGACCGGCCGGCGCGTCGTGACTGCAGCCGGCTCATCGCCTCTCACGCCCACGGAAGTGCGCCTCCTGCAGGTGCTGATCGCCTCACTTGATCACACCGTGCCGACGGAGGCGCTGTTGGACCGCGTCTGGTCTGAGGCTGACGGCGCCGACCCGTCGTACGTGTGGGTCAGCGTCCGCCGCCTCCGGCGCAAGCTCGAGGTCGACCCCGATCGCCCTCGCTACCTGCTCACCGACCGAGGAATCGGCTATCGCCTGGTATCCACCGCCGCCACTGCACTGACCGCGGGCTGACATCGGGCCGCCAATGGAGCTCAACCGGCCGATGCTCCGATTCCTGGTGGCAATCCTCCTCGTGGCGCTGCCGCCGCTCCTCGCCCTAGGGGCGATCGCAGTGTTTGCCGGCGATTGGCTCGCCGGCCACAACGTGAGGCCCGGCATGCAGCTCCTCATCGGCGCCGCCGTCACCGTGGTGTGGGCGGGCCTGGTCGCCATCTTCGCCTCGCCGTTCGCCACAGGCGAAACACGCTCGATGATTCAGCTCGTCGAACGGGGCGGCGCTGCGCCCCAGACAGAGAACCAGGAGTCGCTGACGGCTGCTCAGCGCCGCCTGACCGCCTCGCTGGAGGAGCGAAATCGGCAGATCGCCGACCTGGCGACGATGGTGCACGACACCCCGATCGCGGACGATCCGCAAGCAGTGGCGCGCTCCATGGCCGGCGTGGCCCGTATGCTCACCCAAGACCCGACATGGTTGCTGGTCGTCGTGCGCGCTGCGGGCACGGAGACGCTCCCCGCGGGCGCGTACGGGGCGGATCCTGCCGCGCCTCCCGACCCGGTGGGAGAGGTCCACCGCTGGGCGTCGACACTCGCTTCAAGTGAAGGCCCGGGTCAGCCTGCCCGAGGAGCGCGGCACGCGAACGGCCCATGGGGTGCCTTCGTCATCGTCGATGTGGCCGCTGGGGAGGAGCTTCGCGCAATCCTGATGGCTCCCTGGGAGGGTCGCCAGCAACCGTCACCGGCCGAGCTGGGGCTGCTCAGCCTTCTTGGCCAACACGCCGCGACCGCCATCGAGCACGCGCTGCTCTACACCCGACTTCGAGTCCAGACCGACGAGTTGAACCGAATGGCAGCGTTGCAGTCGGATTTCCTGCGCAGCGTCACGCACGATCTGCAAACCCCACTCACCCGCATCGGGGCCCTGGCCGCCGAGCTGCGCGGCGACACGAGGCTGGACGACGCCGGCCGCACCGACCTCGACACCATCGCCCACCAGGCGGAGCGCCTGCGGCGCATGGTCTCGCAGCTGCTGGTCGTCTCCCGCCTCGAGGCCGGGGCGCTCACGCCGCGGCAAGAAGTCTTTCGCGTGGAGCCCCTCGTGCGGCGCACGTGGGACGCCCTGCGTGCGGATCGGACCCTGTACGTCACCGAGGAGGGCGAACCGCACCTTGCCGTGGGTGATCCCGACCGATTCGAGCAGGTCTTGTGGGCGATCCTGGATAACGCAGTCAAGTACAGCCCCGCTGGCTCGCCAGTCGCCGTTCAGATCTCCGGCATGGCGGACGATGATGGCGGCCTGCATTCGGTGATCGAGGTCCGCGACGAGGGGAATGGCATGGACCACAAGACGCTCAGGCTGGCATTCGACCAGTTCTACCGGTCTGACGCGGCAAGGCGCCTTGCACCGGACGGCAGCGGGGTAGGCCTGTATGCGGCGCGCGGGCTGATCGAGGCCATGGGCGGATCGGTGACGGCCGCCAGCCGACCGGACAAAGGCACCACGCTGACCGTTTCCCTCCCCGGCGAAGCCCTCGGAGACGGGGGCGGCGAAGACCGCTCCTAGCGACCCCGCCGCCGGCCGGCTGGTACCAATGTACGGGCGCGGTCACCCCCAACGACCGGCTGCCCGCAAGGTTCGTCGCAAGGTTGACTACGTAGCATGGCGTTTGAGATCGAGCACCAACTACGGAAGGTCACCATGCAGAATCACTCGGATGCGAGCACCCAGTCCCCGACATTCGTCGTGCGGACCCTGAGGCGACTCATTGCGCGCGGCAAGTCTCGCCGTGGCCAATCGCTGGTCGAGCTCGCGCTCGTGCTGCCGCTCCTGATGCTGTTCACCCTGATCACCGTAGACTTCGGGCGGATCTACTTCTCGAACATCCAGGTGACGAACGCCTCCCGCGAGGCGGCGAACTACGCGGCACTGAACCCGACCGACACCGCGACCATCCTTGCCGTCGCAAAGCGCGAGACAAACGCGCAATCACAGAACGGCGAGTCGGCGCTCCAGATCCCCTCGCCGGTGTGCAAGGACTCGGCGGGTACGATAATCACCTGTGCGACCGCCAATCAGTTGGGGAGCGGGCCTGGAAACACGATCACCGTGACGGTCCGCGAGAAGTTCAGCTTCCTGACGCCATTCATCGATGCCTTCTGGGCGAACAACTTCTGGATGAGCCGCGACTCGACGGCGACGGTCTTCGGCTTCGTCGCCTCGGGAGGCGGCAACCCGCCGGCCGGGTGCGGCCCCCCGTCTCCCTCCTTCGTCATCAATGCCGATTCGACGCTCACAATCAGTGTCAACCCCGCGGCCTCCACGCCGTCGAGCGGCTCGTGCAGCATCTCCGGCTTCAACTGGACCTGGGGTGACGGCAACACGGACGTCGGGTCGTCAAGCGGGAGCCAGCACCTCTACGCGGGCGCCGGGACATACACCATCACCCTCGAGGTCACCAACCAGGGCGGGGCCAACGTCGTCTCGCACGTTGTCACCGTGCCCGCGCCGCCCCCTCCTCCGGTCTGCGCGAAGCCGACGGTCAACTTCACGTGGACGCATCCCGGCGGCGACAGCAGGAAGTATGACTATCGCGACGCGTCGTCTGTGGGTGATCCAGTGAATTGCCCGATCACCAACTGGCTCTGGACGTTCACCGACCTGGGCACGCAATCGAACGCAAAGAACCCGACCACCCAGTCCTACGGGAACAACTCCGGCCACCCGGTGACCCTCCAGGTCACGAACGCCGCCGGCTCAAGCAGCTTGACGCTGAACACCTGATGACCAGAAGCATCCTTCCTCTGAACGGGCGCCGCGGGCATCGAGGTGGCGTGCGCGGTCAGGCCCTGGTGGAATTCGCGCTTGCGCTGCCGATCGTGCTCCTGATCATCTTTGGCCTAATCGACGTCGGCCTATTCGTGTACGGACATAGCACGCTGTCGCAGGCCGCGCGAGAAGGGGCCCGCGTTGGCGCGGTCGAGGCCTACTGGGTCGGAGCTGGCGATCCCCTCAGTCCCGGCTACAACCCGAGCTGCAATACGGCAGGCGGTCCCGTCTGCCCCGCCGACGTGGCCGCGCTCCGCGCAGACGTGCTGGCAGCCACCAATCGCATGCTCACCCCGTTCGGTCCAATCGTGGCGGCGGACCTTTATACCCGTTGCGACACGACCACAGTACCGCCGCCGACGACCAACTGGACCGACCAGACCTGTGTCTCTCGAAGCACCGGCAGCCTCATCTCGGTGCACGTCGTCCTCCGATTCACGCCGATCACGCCGATCATCGGCGCGATGTTCACCGGTATCACCCAACAGGCCTACGCCACCATGGTCATCAATTAGGAGCGCCCAGACATGTTTTCGCTGTTTCGTTCAACCAAGGAAGAGCCCAGGGGGCAGATGATCGTCGTCGTCGGCCTGCTCATGGGTGTCGTCGTCTTCGCCGTCGGCCTCGTCATCGACGGCGGTAATGGGCTCGCGCAGCGACGGGCCGCGCAGAACGCCTCGGACTTTGCGTCCATGGCGGGGGCCCGCGTGGTGGCACAGCACATCGGCGGCAACGCGGCCGCCGGAACGGATGCCAACGTGCAGGCCGCGATCGTCAACGAGATCGCGCAAAACGGTGGAAATCCGATCACCTTCAGCGCACCCGACGGGCCGCGGTATGTCAGCGGAGCAGGCGCCCTGCTTGGATACGTCGGGGCCGGCACGATTCCAGGCCCGACCTGTGCCGTCGATGCGAGCGGATGCGCCGCGGGTGTGCAGCTCAGCTCCAACCGCAACTGGAAGCCATTCTTCCTGGGCGTCTTTGGCATCAACCAATGGGCAACCAGCGCCACCGCCACGGCAAAGGGCGGCTACTCGAATGGCGCGCCACTCCCAGGCACGCTCTTCCCAGCCGGCATTTCGCTGGCCTTCTTCCAGAGTTATCCCGCCTGCGATGGCCCGATCAGCAATGTCCCGGGTAACGCGTGCTACCCGGAACACCTGACACCCGGCAACCTCAACGTCCCCGGCGGGTTCGGATGGCTGAAGTTCGGCTGCAACGGCTACGGGCTCGGACAGGACCCACCTGCCAACGTGGGCGGATGTCAGAACAACGTTCCGTTCCTGCAGGGCGAGATCGGGCCTCCGAGTCAGTCGTACGGCTGTTGCACCGCGGTGGGGCTGTCCGGCAGCCTTGACCACATCGGCAGCCTCCCCGGCAATAAAGTGAGCGCCGACTGCTCATACCAGATCACCAACCAGCTTATCGTGACGGTTCCGATCTGGGACAAGGCTGGCGGCACCGGGTCGAATGCGTGGTATCACATCGTGGGGTACGCCGGATTCCAGATCACCGGATGCTCGGGTGGAAAGAACATCGAAGGAGTCTGGCGACTGCCCTTCTTCAACGGTCCAGTCTCGACCACCCCCACCTGTCCACAGGACGTAGTGGACTGCAACATCCCGCACAACCTGGGTGTGCAGCTCGTGCGGTAATCGCCGCGGCTCTACGCCAGGGATGAGAACGCCCCGGTCCCCTTCCCCGGACCGGGGCGTTCTCCATGCCCGCCGAGCGCTAGCATCGGCCTGGCGATGAACCGATACCTCCGCATCACGAACATCACACGCGAGACCAGCCTCGCCTTGCGCATCCGAGTCGCAAGCTCGCTGAGCGACCGGGTGGTCGGCCTGCTGCGGACACCCGAGGTGCTCCCTGGCGAGGGGCTGCTGATCGAGCGCACCTCGTCGATCCACATGTGGTTCATGCGCTACCCGATCGACGTCGTCTTCGTCGACCGCTCGGGACGAGTGACCCGCACCGTCAGCCGGCTGAAACCCTGGCGCCTCGTGTGGTGGGCGCGCGGCGCACGCGACTGCATCGAGCTGCGGGCTGGCGCCCTGGACGGCACCGATACGGTGCGTGGCGACCAGTTGGCCTTCGAAGAATTGCCCTGAGAGCGCCTCAGGCGGCGTAAGCGGCGCGTAACAGCGCAATAACAGCCCAAGAGCCACGATTTGGCGACGATGGGTCTCCTGGAGCTCCTCCTGCCTCCCGCCTGCGCCGGCTGCGGCCGTTACGGCGAAGTCCTGTGCTCACGGTGCAGGAAGGCGCTGCGGCGCGCGCGCACGCCAGAGGATCATTTCAGCACGGCCGATCCCGGCATCGTGGTCGGCGAGTCGCTCGAGCTTGCGCTTGCGGCGTTCGTCCACGAGGGCGCAATGCGGCGTGCGCTCCAGCGCCTCAAATACGGCGGGGCAGCTCGCCTGGCGGCCCCGCTGTCGGAGCTTTCGCGGCCGGACTTCGGCGACCTGCTGGCAATGGTCGACGGTGGGGCTGTCCTCGTCCCGGTGCCGGTGCACCCCCAACGCCTGCGCCAGCGTGGCTACAACCAGGCTGCCCTCATCGCGGCCGAACTGTCGAATCGGACCGGCGTGCCGATGGTCGAGAGCCTGGTCCGGGTCCGACCGACCACCCGGCAGCACGGCCTCGGCCGGGCAGCGCGGCTGCACAACCTGCGTGGCGCATTCGGGCCACGCGATCCGCCACCGATTGGCTGTACGGCGATCCTGGTGGACGACATCCTGACCACATCCGCGACCCTCGAGGCCTGCGCCGAGGTGCTCCGCGCACATGGCGCGTCCAGGGTGCTGGGCTTCGCGGTGGCCAGGGAGGTATAGCCCCGGAGAGGCCCGGCGGCTGGTGCTACCGTAAACCTCCATGCAGCGAAGGGATTGCCGATGAGGACGACCGTCAATGCCCGCAATTTCGAGCTGACCGATCTGCTCCGCGGCCAGATCGAGCGCAAGCTGCAGCGACTGGACCGCATTGCCCATGCCGACGCCGAGGCCAGCGTGGAACTGATCACGCACGCCTCGCGCGCGTCGGCGAAGGCGAACAGCGCCGAAGTGACGCTGGTCAGCAACGGCAGCCTGATGCGCTCCGCCGCATCCGGACCGACCATGATCGCCGCCCTGGATGGCCTGATCGACAAGCTCGAGCGACAGGTCGTGCGAGCGCGGGAACGCCCGCGCAGCGTGCGGGAGCGCCGCGCGGAAGAGTCGCACGAGGCGCTGGTCCGTGCGGCATCGGGGTCGACGGCCGCCATCGACGCTGAATCAGAGGCGCGCGATCGGCCTCCGTCGATCCTGAAAGTCAAGCGCTTCGACATGGTGCCGATGTTCGAGGAAGACGCGATCGCTCGCATGGAGGAGCTGGGACACGCGTTCTTCGTGTTCCTGAACGCCGAGAGCAACGGGATCTGCGTGGTGTATCGGCGCGGCGGCAGCGGCTACGGGCTGATCGAGCCGGTCACGCTGCCCCCCGGGAGAGGCATCTGAGCGCCGGCCGCCCCGGCCCGGGGGCTACAGCTTGAGCATCGGCAGGAGGAGCAGCGCCAGGACGATCCCGATCAGCGCCAGGAAGAAGACCAGGAGGCCGATCGTCAGCAGGTCGAGGGTCCGCGGGCCGTCGCCTGAGTCCTGATCCATGCGCCGCACCGTAGCACGGCCCGAGCCTCGTCGCCGGCTCACCTGGCCGCCGGGCGCGCCTCGCGTCGGGATCCACCTGGCCGTCGCCAAGGGGCTGCTTCCGGCGGCGCGTCGAGCGCGGCAGATCGGAGCAACTGCGCTCCAGATCTTCAGCGACAACCCGACCGCCTGGCGGCGCAGGCCCGCGCCTCCGGCCGACGCGCCCGCGTTCGTGGAGTACTGCGCACGCGAGGGGATCTCCCCGGTCACGATCCACGCCAGCTATCTGATCAACCTGGCGGGAAAGAGCGAGCCATTCGCAAGCCAGTCGCTGGCTGGCCTCAACTACGAGATCCAGCGGGCTCCCTCCTACGGGGCAACGCTGGTCAACACGCATATCGGCTCGGACCGCGGCGAGGGGCGGCAGGCCGGGGTCGAGCGGATCGCGAGCCGGGTGGCAACCATCCTGGCCGAAGTGCCGCCGGGGGTGCGGCTGGTGCTCGAGAACTCGGCTGGGGGTGGCGACACGATCGGGTTTACGATTGAGGAGCTGGCGGGAATCCTCGATGCGGTGCCGGGCAACCCCGCGTCGCTGGCCTTCTGCCTCGACACCGCCCACCTGTGGGGCGCCGGTTATGACATCTCCACCGCGGAGGGGGCGACCTCGGTGATCGACCGCTTCGATGCCCTCATCGGGCTCGACCGGCTGGCGCTGGTGCACCTCAACGACTCGAAGTCGCTCCTCGGCTCCCGAAACGACCGGCACCAGCACGTCGGAGCAGGGCAGATCGGGGCAGCTGGCCTGTCCGCGCTGCTGCGCGACGCGCGACTGTCGGGCCACACGACCTTCGTCATGGAGACGCCCGGCACGGACGAGGGCTACGACGCGGTCAATATGCGGCGCGCGCGAATGCTCCACGCCGGTGATCTGGTCCTGCCGGTCCTGTCGTCGCGAGCGCTCTCGGCGCGGCGGATGGGAAGGGGACTTAGGTCCGGGGTCAAGCGCCCCGGCTGAGCCTCGCGGCGTCCACGTCATGGCCGTTCAGGCCGCCTGCCTCGCCGCGCGCTTGCGCGCTGGCCGCACCGGTCGAGGCGCCACCGCTGCCACCGTTGCCGTTCTCGCGCTGCCGGCGGCTTCGATGTGAAATATAGACCTGCATCAGCTCGCGGACATCGGCCTCGGTGAGGACGTCGTCGCCACGCAGGGCGTACTCGACACGGGTTGTTGGGAGCATCTGGCGGGAGGCCACGCTGGCAAAGTAGGCAGGCCCGTCTGACTCTTCACGGATCTCGCGCAGGCCGCGTGCCAGCTTGGTGGCGGTGCCGAGCGACGGCATCCGGTCACCCTTGATCAGCCGGGAGATGGTCGAGTGATCGACCCCCGACTG
>JBDTQD010000058.1:0-8354 GCA_039932375.1 Chloroflexota bacterium
CCGCGACCCTGGTCAATTGGAATCATAGGTTTTCCTATGTTTCCGACCATTTCCGACGCCCCGTCGCCGTACGAAGGCACAGCGGTGAGCTCCCCCGGATTGGCGTCATTGCCGACGCGACCAACCGCTGGGCCGATGCAGCCCAACGTCCTCCATCACGGCGACAACTTCGACATGCTGGCCGCAACCTGCCCGATCGCGTCGCCGCCGGGCATGGCGGCCGACGGCAACGCGATTAGTGCCTGATCAAGGGTTAGGTAGGATCGGGCACCGGAAATCTGCGGCCGGCATGCGCTGCAGCGTGATATCGCCAGCATTGACGAGCGCCATGACATCGTCGAAATCGGTGAGCAGGTGGGCATCGCCCGGGTTCGCCCAGGTGGCGACCCAGACCTGCCATCGCCCACCGTGCGAGCCCTTGCCGGGCGCGTACTTCGCCACGCCGCCCTGGTCGAAGTTGCTGAAGGCGATGATCGGATCGGTGCCCGTGCCCGGATCGACTCGCGCCGGGGTGCCGAACGTTCGATAGGCGGACCCTTCCGCGTAGACCGTCCCGAAGGACTTCGCCATGGCCGGGGCGGCCAGGACCGCCGTGAGGGTGGCGAGCATAGAAAGCGTGAGAAGCGTGCGTCGCATTGACAATCTCCAGGTTCGAGCCGGCGTTTCCGGCCGTCGTCCTGACGATGGGATGGACCGGCGTCAGGCGAATGACCGGAGGGTGTCGGTTCGATGAAGACCGCCGCCGACTACCCCGCAGGAGCCACCACCGGAATGCTGAACCAGACTTCGGTCCGACCGTGTCCGGACGAGGCGCCGACGCTGCCACCGTGCGCCGTGACGATCTGGCGCACGATCGCCAGGCCGATCCCCGCCCCACCGCTGGCGCGAGCGCGGGAGCGGTCGACGCGGTGCAATCGCTCCCAGATCAGCTCCAGCTGCTCGGGCGGAATCTCGGCACCGGTGTTCTCGATTGCGCAGCGCAGGCGGTCGCCCTGCCCCTGCAGGCGCACGGTGATCGTTCCTCCAGGATCGGTATAGCGGCCGGCATTCTGGACGAGGTTGGTCACCACCTGTCCGACGGCGTCGGCGTCTGCCCAGATGAGCGGCAGCGCCTCGCCATCCTCGATGTGGACCTCGATGCGCCGCACCGCCAGCTCGGGCGACGCGAGCTCGAGGGTGCTGCGCACGATCGCGGTCAGATCGACCCCGCTGCGCGTGAGCGCCCGCTCACCCGACTCGCCTCGCGCCAGCTGGTCGAGCTCCTCGACCAGGCGGGTGAGGCGCTCGATCTCCTCGTGGACGGTGCGCAGCATCTCTGGGCTGGGCGCCAGGACGCCGTCGGCCAGGGCCTCGGTATACCCACGCAGACTGGTGAGCGGAGTCCTCAGCTCGTGGGCTACGTCCTCGACCAGTGCGCGTCGCAGCTGCTCGGCGTGCTCCAGCGAAGCCGCCATTCGATTGAACGACTGGGCGAGACGCTTGAGCTCAGGGTCGGGCGGCTCCGGCACGCGCGCCGCCAGGTCGCCGACCGCGATCGAGCGCGATGCCTCCGTCAGCTGGTCAAGCGGCCGCATCAGACGCCGCACCAGCCACCATGCAAGGAGGCTGCCGAGCAGGATTCCGGCCACGGCGCCGATCAGCAGGACGCGGACCACGTACTGGTCGAACATCGCCTGCGCCTGCGCGGCGGTGTGGTTGCCGGCCATGATCAGGTGCCGCACCTGCTCGGCGCTGAACTGCAGCACCGCCGCCACGATCACGCCGGCGACCAGCAGCGACAGGAGGGTGAAGAGCGCGATCAGCCGTACCCGCAGCGACGACATCGGTCAGGCCGCCGGTGCCCGGCGTTCGACTGGGCCGATGAACTTGTAGCCGACGCTGCGGACGGTGACGATGAAGCGCGGCGCCGCCGCGTCGTCATCCAGTCGCCGTCGCAGCCGCCCCAGGTGCACGTCGATAGTGCGGTCGATGATCCCCGGATCGTTCTCGCCGTGCACGGCAACGATGAGCTCGTCGCGGCTCATCACCCGACCGTGGCGGCGCATCAGCGCGTGCAGGATCCGGAACTCAGTGGGTGTGGGCGTGATCGAGCGTCCGTTGAGCTCGACCGACACCGCATTGGGGTCCACGACCAGGTCCCCGGCGACGAGGACCGGCTCGTCTGCTGGCGGAGCGGCATGGCGCCGCAGCTGCACCCGGATACGGGCCATCAGCTCGCGCGGGCTGAATGGCTTGACGACGTAGTCATCCGCCCCCAGGTCGAGCCCGACCACCTTATCCGAGTCACCGCTTCGAGCCGTCAGCAGGAGGATCGGCACGTCGCTCTCGTCCCGGAGCCGGCTGCAGACCTCGAAACCGTCGAGCCCGGGCAGCATGACGTCGAGCACCACCAGGGCGGGCCGCTCGTCACGCGCGACGGCGAGCGCCTCCAACCCGTCCGCAGCAAAGACCGCGCGGTGGCCCTCCCGTTCGACGTACAGGCGCAGCAGGTCCCGAATCTTCGGGTCGTCATCAACGACAAGCAGCGTGGCCATCTCGGACTGCAGAGTATGGCCCGCTCATGACGGAACGATGAAGCCTACTTCGACCCGGCGCTGAACTCCAATCGCGATGACAGCAGGCGGTACGTGGGCAGGAGGCCTTTGCCCTTGACCTCGAGCGGGGCCACCGGGCCAACCAACACCTGATCGCCGAGCATCTCGCGCGTCGCCTCCGTGATCCGGGTCGTCCCCGGCTCCGCGAGGCTGGCCATCCGGCTGGCCGTGTTGACGGTGTCGCCCCAGAGGTCGAAGCTGAACCGTCGCTGACCGATGACCCCGGCGACCAGCGGACCGCTCGCGATCCCGATGCGCACCTCGAGATCGGGCCAATCCTGGGCCATGGCACCCTGGAGGGCCGAGGGGGTGGCGAGGGCCATCCCAGCCGCCACGAGCGCGTGGTCTGGGCGCCGCGTGGGCACACCGGCCACCGCCAGATACCCATCCCCAAGGGTCTTGATCTTCTCGAGCCCGTGGGCCTCCACCAGCTCGTCTAGCACGCCAAAGACACGTCCCAGCAGGACCACAACTCGCTCGGGTGGCGTCCGATCAGCAAAGGTGGTGAAGGCTACGATGTCGACGAAGACGACCGATGCGGACGCGTACCCATCGGCGATCTCCCCGCTCCCCGCCTTGAGCCGCGCGGCGATCGCGGGCGGCAGGATGTTGAGAAGCAGCTCCTCCGATCGGGCCGCTGCCGCATCGCGCTGGAGAATGAAGTACACGAGCAGGAGGAAGGCGCACGTCAGCGGCACCGTGACGTTCAGCACCCAGAAGGCTGTCGTCACACCATCAGGCAGGCGCGGCACCAGCGGCCGGAGGAACGGCTCTGCCGCACCCGACACCACCATTGCGCCGAGGAATGCGATCAGGACCCATGTAGCGGTGCGCCAACCCCAGGCAACGAGCGCGGCCAGCGGCGCGACGAATGCCCAGAGCGCAACTGCCGACCCGCGCTCGAAGCCGCCCAGGCTCCACTGCAGCGCTACCGGCAGCACGATGAACAGCACGGTGTTGATGGCGGCGAACAGGCCGCCGCGCTTGGTCCTGAACAAGAACGCCAGCTGCACAACGGCAATCACCATGTACGCCGCAGGGATAGCGGCAGACACGGGCCGTCCCAGCACCAGATAGGTGCCGACCCAGACCGGCGAGAGCAGTATCACCAGGCCGACAACCAGCGTCAGGGTCGCTTTCCGAAGTCGCTCCTGCTCGTCATCGCCCGGCGCGAGGCCGGCCGACACGAACCGCTCGAAACGTCGCCGCAGGGGGCCTGCATTCATCGCCCGCCGAGTCTACGCATCGGTCATGCCACGAGTGACCTGCCCGCGGATGTGATTCGGAGGTCGCAGCCGAAGAACGGGCTGTCTCCAGATATGTCGATCCGATTGGTCGTCGTTCGTAGTATTCGTGAGCGGCGGGATACGCCCGCCAGCCTACGAGGACAGCTCCATGGCCAGATATCTCCTGTCCGTCCACACCAAGGCCGATGAGGCCCCCCGGCAGATGACCGAGGACGAGATGCGCGCCGGCTTCGCGGCAGTGACTGGCCTGGAGGCCGAGATGCAGTCGGCCGGTGCACTGGTGCTGTCCGGACGACTCGTAGAGGCCAGCAGAGCAACCGTCGTACGAGCGACCAAGGGCAAGGTCATCACGACCGATGGTCCGTTCGTAGAAGCGAAGGAGGCGCTCGGCGGCTTCTACGTGATCGATGCCCCTGACGATGATGCGGCGCGAACGTGGGCTTCAAAGACCTCGGCCGCCATCGGCATGCCAATCGAGGTCCGGCCCTTCTGGAGCGAGCCCGCCTGACGCCGATCCTCCTAAGCAGGCTTGACGCTGTGCGCTCGCAGGAGTCGGAAGGTGCAGTCGCGACAAAATGATTGGGCGATTGGGCGTTGCGGGCGCTATGCGGGCCAGTCGGGCCTTGACCGTCCGGCGATGGCAGCGCGATGATCGACGGAGAGCAGGGTGCCCTTTTGCCCGAGGAGGAAAGTCGTGACGACCCAGGCAGTGATCCCGCCCGAGATCGAGAAGACTCCCGACGCGCTCGTCGGGCGGCTCTTCGAGGCGAGCCTCGGGATGTTTGACATCATGGCCGTCTACCTCGGCGACCAGCTGGGCCTGTATCGAACGTTGCGCGACGGCGCCGCCACGTCGGCGGAGCTCGCCGGTCGTGCCGGGATCGACGAACGGTACGCACGGGAGTGGCTCGAGCAGCAGGCGGCAACAGGAATCCTGCAGGTCGACGATCTCGCCGCAGGACCCGCCGACCGCCGTTTCAGCCTGCCACAAGCATATGTGGAGCCGCTCATCGACAAGGAGAGCCCGAACTCCATCGCCCCGCTGGCCCGATCGCTTGTCGCGTCCGCGAAGGTGTTGCCGCAGCTGATCAAGGCATTCCGGACGGGCGGCGGCATCGCATGGGCCGACTACGGCCCGGACATGATCGAAGCGCAGGGCGATTTCAACCGCCCCTGGCTGGTCAACTCATTCGGGACTGGGATCATTCCGGCGATCCCCGCCGTCCACAATCGGCTCGTGTCTGATCGGCCAGTGCGAGTCGCGGACGTGGCCTGTGGTGTCGGCTGGGCGGCGATCTCGATCGCGCGCGCCTATCCGAGGGTGCGGATCGACGGGTTCGACCTGGATGAATCGTCGATCGCCCTCGCGCAGCAGCATGCCCGCGAGGCCGGTGTGAGCGATCGCGTGACCTTCGCGGTCCGCGACGTGGCAGAGGCCGAGACCGGCCAATATGACGTCGCCGTGATCATCGAGGCGCTCCACGACATGACGCAACCCGTCGGCGTGCTCTCCTCCGTACGCCAGATGCTCCGCCCAGATGGAGTCGCCCTGATCGCTGACGAGAAGACCGCCGACAGCTTCACCGCGCCGGCCGATGAGACCGAACGGATGTACTACGGCTTCAGCGTCTTCACCTGCCTCCCGGCGGCGATGACCGAGCGCCCGACGGCCGCTATCGGGACCCTCCTCCGCGCGGACGTTATGGAGCGTCTCGCATCCGAAGCAGGTTTCAACAGGGTTGAGCGCCTCGACGAGCCAGCGCTCGACATGCTCCGGTTCTACGTGTTGACCCCGTAACCGCGAGCACTCCGCAGCTCACGGATGGCGATCGACCCGCCCTTCAACTCGAATCCGCGACTAACTAGGAGGAAGCGATGGAGCCGCAACCCGGGCTGTTCGTGACCGGCCTCTCCGCGGACAGCTGGGAGCCCGATCCCGACGTCGGCGGCTTGATGAACATTCTGTGTGAGGTCCCCGGCACGTGGGCAGGCTTCACGCGCTACGACGTCGCCCCCGAGCCGGTTTCGTGGACGCCTCCCGGCCGAGAATCGTTCGTGATCCTGCAGGGCGCGGTGCGGATCGAGGTCGCTGGTGGACGGACGCTCGAGCTGAAGACGGGCGATGCCGCATCTCTCCCGGCCGGCACCAACACGGTCTGGCACATCACTGCCCCATTCCGGGAGTTCTGGGTGATCGGTCCCGAGGAGGCCACCGAATGATGACCGATGAAGCGAAGATCTCCGCGGAGGACCGCAACCTGGTTCTTGCGTCCGCCACCGACTACATCGAATCGTGGCTTGCTGGCGATGCCGACCGCATGGCCGGCTGCATGCACCCCGAGCTGGTCAAGCGATCCGTCAGCGCTGACCCGCAGACCGGGAGCTGCATCGTCGAGACCCTGTCGCGCGAGCAGATGGTCGAATTCACACGCCAGGGCGAGGGCGCCGCGGACGCAGGGCCGTACGAGGTCTTACTCCTTGATGCCTACGGCGACATCGCGACCGTCGGAGTCTTCTCGGCGGGCTACATGGACTACCTGCAGCTTGCCCGCTGCGGCAAGCGCTGGCTCCTGCTGAACGTCCTCTGGCAGGGCCGCCCGGGCCGATGACAGGCGACAAGATCGCCGCGCGGGTCAGGAAGTACATCTTCGAGTGCTTCCGCGCGTCGGGCACCCCGCCGGTCGTGGAGCAGGTCATGACCCGTTTCGCGCTGACCCGTGGTCAGGCGACGGAGACCCTCCGCGAGCTCGAGGATGCCCACCATATCTCGCTCGTGCCCGGCACGGCCCGGATCCTCATGGCTTTCCCGTTCTCGGCCATCGCCACCCCGTTCAAGGTCACGGTTGGTGGCGACCAGTACTTCGCGAACTGTGCCTGGGATGCGGTCGCCTTCCACACGATGCTTCGGCAGAACGTCCAGGTGGACTCGTTCTGCGACCATTGCGCCGAGCCGGTCCGGATCGATCTGAGTGAGGGACGGGCCACACTGGTCGAGCCCGCTGGGGCGATGGTGTACCTCGCCCGCACCCCGTCCCACTGGTGGGACGACATCACCACCACCTGCGGCAACACGATGGTCTTCTTCTCGTCTGCGGAGCACCGCGACGCCTCGAGCCTCTGCGAGACCGATGGGCACGGCGCCTCCCTGACCCCGGCGCAGGTCCTGGCGCTCAGCGAACCGATCTATGCCACGAAGTTCGACCTCGACTACACCCGTCCCACGGCCGCCGAGCTCGCCGCCCACTTCACGGAGATCGGCCTGACCGACCCCTACTGGCAGCGCTAGGCTCGATGACTCGGCCTCAGCTCCAACCGCGACTACAACGTCATCTTCCGCTACGAGTCGGGCAACCGCTCCGATGCCCAGCTGTTATTGGCGGCCTTCGTCACGGAGCGCCGCGGCTGCGAAAGCCGCGCAGACCAACCAGGGCGACAATGATGCCGACGACGACAAGCCACCAACCAGCCTGAGCCGATATCCCACCAAGGGTGATGCCAGCAATCCCCTGACAGCATCGCACCAAGGCCGATGATCACCCCCGTGGTTGTCGTCCGCTTGGCCATTCGATTGTTCTGGACCTACGGGAGTTTGGTGGGGTAAGGGCACGGCGTGACCGCGGAGGCCGCGTCGGTGATGCGTCGCAGTGCCAGTACCGCGCCCTGCTCGCTGCGGTACGTCGCTTCGTTCGCGGTCACCAGCTCCAGATCTCCGTAGTCGATATACAGGGTCATCCCGGGGAAAGTTCCCTCGGCTGTGGCGGTCGGCGGGTCAACGACCATCCAGTAGGCACCGCCGAACGGACCGATCGGCACGTCGAGCCCGCACTCGACAATCAATTGCACGGGGTAGCTTCGCCCAGTTGCCATCGCGCAGACGTCGCTCGGATACTGGATGTCGGCAGGATCCGAATAGGGACAGATGTCCCCCGTTAGGTGCGCGCCCTCACCAAACAGCACCCAGAACTTCCCCGCTGCGGACGAGCCGTCGGGACTGCACTCGGCACGGCTGAGCAGCAGCTGAATCGGGTCGACGCCGCGCAATGCGTAGACCGCCGGGTCGCCCACCGGCTGGTTTGCGCGCGTGATGGTCCCGTACTCCTCAAGGATTAGCGCGTCTTCGTTCAGCCAGCGCCCACACTCAGTCGCGTAGGTTCGCCCGTCCACCTCGGCGACCGCGGCACACAGTGTGGCTGCGACCTTCTGGATGCCGAAGACAGAGCCCGTTGGGGCAGCGCCTATCGGCTTCAGGTCACACTCATGAGTGTCGCCGCCGACGTTCGCGAAAATGCCGCACGCCGAAACGAGCGTTGCCAGGAGCACGGCCACGACGGCGAGATGCGCATGAGTTCGGATGCCGCGGGCTTGCATGGGCGGATGCCCCCCTCTCGAATGGCATCATATCCCTGCCACGCTATCGGAAACCGATAGCCCTAATCGGGGGGACCGATGAGTTACGCTCGACACTCGCGCCCCAATGGCCCACTCACGAGATGGGCCGGCGACTCCGCATGGC
>JBDTQD010000059.1:0-8107 GCA_039932375.1 Chloroflexota bacterium
CATCGGCGTCGCCAACATGCTCTACCTGGTGCCGACCATCACCCTCTTCCAGGAGCTGACCCCCCAGCGGCTGTTCGGACGGGTCGTCTCCAGCCGCCAGGCGCTCACGTTTGGGGCGATGGCGATCTCGATGGGAGCGGCGGGCTACCTGGCCGGGGTGATCGGCGCGGCAGCGGTCCTGATGCTCGGCGGCGGCCTTATCGCCGCGGCCGGGCTCGGTGGGCTGCTGGTGCCCGCCATGCGCGGGGCCCGATAGAAGTTGCTACCCTTCGCCCGGCCGCCGCACTTGCGGCAATCCTGAAGGGAGACCGATGAGCGATCAGCGGCGCGGCGGCGCGGGGGAGCGCGGTGCGCCTGCGCCGGCTCCCGGCTATCGCGGAGCGCTGGCACCCCGCACCGACAGCCTGGCCAAGCCTTGGATGCTCCTTGTGGTTGTCATCTTCGTGCTCATCTTCGCGCTCGGGTACGCCAAGGTGCCGAGCGCCATCTTCCCGTCGCCGAGCCCCAGCCCGACGCCCAGCGCCTCGGTCGCGCCGAGTGGCTCCGGGGGCGCGAGCGGGTCTGCGGCGCCCTCGGCTTCGGGCGCAGGGACGGCGACCCCATCGGCCACGGTCGTAGTAACCCCTTCGCCGACGCCCTAGACTCCGCCCATGGCTGGCATGGCCGTCGGCGAGGAGCGCAAAGTCGTCACGATCTTGTTCGCCGACGTGATCGGCTCGACGGCGCTCGGCGAGCAGCTCGACCCCGAACGATTGCGTGCCCTGCTGGGCGTCTTCTTCACCGCAATGTCGTCGATCATCGAGTCATGGGGCGGGACGGTCGAGAAGTACATCGGCGACGCCATCATGGCTGTCTTCGGGGTGCCGATCGTCCACGAAGACGACGCCGAGCGGGCCCTCCGCGCGGCGCTCGAGATGCGCGACCGGCTGGTCGAGCTGAATGCCGATTTCGAGCGCCAACACCAGGTCACCCTCAACGTCCGGGTGGGGGTGAACACCGGCGAGGTGGTCACCCCCGTCGGCCCGACGCCCGAGCACGGGTTCGTAACCGGGGATGCGGTGAATACCGCGCAACGACTGGAGGCGGCCGCAGAGCCCGGCGAGATCCTCGCCGGGGAGCGGACCTACGCTGCCGCCCTGCGCGCATTCCTGTTCAAGGAGCCCCGGGCGCTCGACCTGAAGGGCAAGAGTGGCCCGGTCCATGCCTACCCGCTGCTCGAGGCTTTGGCCGAGGCCGCCCCGCGCGGGGTCCGTGGTCTGAGCTCCCCCATGATCGGCCGCGACCGCGAGCACGTCACGCTGACCGGCCTGCTGGAGGAGACGATCGAGGGCGCCCGGCCGCGGCTGGTGGTGATCTACGGCTCAGCTGGCATCGGCAAGAGCCGTCTCACCGCCGAGTTCCTGGCGTCGACCCGCGACGCCTCGCCCGAGACCCGGGTGCTGCGCGGTCGATGCCTCGCCGTCGGCCACGGCATCACCTACTGGGCGCTCGGCGAAATCCTGCGCGGCGCCTGCCAGATCGGCCTGGACGAGCCCGTCGATGTGGTCCGTGAGCGGCTGCAGCGTGGGCTCGCCGAGATCCTGGCACCCCTGGCACTCTCGCCGGAGGACGAGCAGCTCACCATCGCGGCGCTCGCAACGACGGTGGGCATTCGACTCGGGCGCGGATCGGAGGAGGCGGAGGTCGGGCCGGCGAGCGTCGAGGAGCTGGCTCGCGCCTGGCCCCGCTTCGCGACCGCCTATGCCCAGGCGGGGCCTGCCATCTGGGTCATCGAGGACCTGCATTGGGCGGGCGAGCCGGCGGTCGAGATGATCGGCCAGATCGCGCGGCGGACGGACGGGCCACTCCTGATCGTCGCGACCGCGCGCCCCGAGTTCGCGGAGCAGCATCCCGCCTTCGGGCCGGGAGGACAGGACGCCATCGCCATCTCCCTGCGCCCGCTGACCGACAACCAGAGCAACGACCTGGTCGACCGGCTGCTCGCCGTGGCCGAGCTGCCGGATGCACTACGCGCCGAGATCGTTACCAAAGCCGATGGCAACCCGTTCTACGTTGAGGAGATCCTGCAACGGCTGATCGACGAGGGCGCCCTGGCGCGCGACGGAGAACGATGGAAGGCGACAAAGAGCATCGGCGCAGTCGTCATCCCCGACAGCGTGCAGGCGCTGCTGGCAGCGCGGATCGACGCCCTGCTGCCGGAGGAGCGGCGCGTCCTGCAGGAGGCGGCCGTGGTGGGGCGCACCTTCTGGGCGGCCAGCCTGGAGAGCACCGTCGATCCCGCCGAGCTGGCATCGTCACTGACGGGTCTTGAACGCAAGGGGATGGTGCTGGTCCGGCCCACCAGCACCCTGGCTGGGCAGACGGAATACCTGTTCAAGCACGCACTGGTGCGAGATGTGGCGTATGCCACCCTGCCTAAAGCCCGCCGGGGTCGTGCGCATGCCGCGGTGGCGGACTGGATCGCCAGTCTGGCCGGTGATCGCAGCGATGAGTTTGCCGAGCTGATCGCCTACCACTACTGGGCCGCGGTTCGTGGCGAGGGCGCCGATCTGGCCTGGCTCGACGATCCAGATGCGAGTGAGTCGGTTCGGCAACGAGCATTCGCCTCTTTGCTGAGGGCGGGGCGGGCGGCACGCCATCGGTTCGCGATGCACCGCGCCGTCGAGCTGCATGAGCAGGCGCTGGAGCTGGCAACCAGCGACGCCGAGCGGCTCGACGCGCTGGAGCAGATCGCCCGTGACCACGAGGCCGCGTTCCACGGCGACGCGGCCGTGGCCACCTTCGTCGCCGCGCTCGAGATCGCCCGAAAGGATCCGACGGCCCGCGACCGCGTGGCCGTGCTTGCCCGTCACGCGGCGGGGATGGCCGCGCACCGGGGCGGGTCGTTCATACACGAATTCGACTCCGACATGATCGAGGGCCTCATCGAGGAGGGGCTCGCCGCGGCCACCGATCAGCGGGAGCGCGCATGGCTGCTTGCCGCATACGGCGCCCTTATCAGGACAAAGCGAATGATGGCCTCGACACCGCAGGTGCCGATGCAGCCGCGGCTGGATGCGGTTCTGGAGGCCGGCCGCATCGGGGAAGAGCTCGATGACCCGAACCTGATGGTGGTTGCAGCCGACGTGCTGAGCGACCTGTACGAGATGGAAGGCGATCCGAAGCGCGCTCACGCGGCGTTCGAGCCCTCCATACCGGTGATCGATCGGATTGACCGACCGGCGGCGCGCGCGCAGTGGTATCACAACGCGTCGCTCAAGCTGATGTGGCTGACGGCCGAGCCGAGGCGATCCGAGGCATTGGCCACCCGCGCATACGAGATGGGCCGGCGCCTCTCGGCACACGACCAGGGGCACGGCACGTACTCTCTGATGCTGACCTCATTCCTACTCGGCGACTGGGACCGCGTAGAGACGCTCTTGGCCGAGCACCTGCTGAATCCCGAGCTGGCCCGGGGAGTCCATTGCATCGCCGTCGAGTCGGGGCCGGCACTGGGGTCCCTGGTGATCGCACATCGCGGGGATCCGGAACGGGCGATCGAGGTGGCGCGACACTCGCGCGGATGGGAGGAGCGCTCTGGAGCGGTGGAGGGTCAGCTGGCCGAAGCTCTCGTGATGGCCGGTGCCCTCGAGGAGGGCCGTGCCCTCGCCACCGACGTTCTCGATCGCGCACAGAGCTGGCGCTGGAGCGACGCTTCGCGGGCCTTGATCGCAGCCATCGTGAGAGAAGGCGCATGGGATCAGCTGCCGGCCCTGCTCGCCAGGATCTCGACGGTTCGGGAGAGCGATCGCATGGTCGACGCACTGGCAGAACGGGCCGAGGGCATGGCGTTCGCGGCCGCCGATGAGGCGGATCGTGCCCGCGAATCGCTGTTCCGTGCGCTGTCCGCGCTCGAAGGCTTCGAAATGGTCTTCGAGGTGGCCCTGACCAAGGAGGCGCTCGCCTCGGTCAGTCACAGCCCGGAACGCGAGCGGTTGCTCGGTGAGGCCATCGCCACGTATCAGTCGCTGCGGGCTGCGCCGCACCTGGCGCGGGCTGAAGGCCTGCTCCACGCAAGGCCCACCGGATCGGCTGCGACGGGCCTGTAATGCATCGGTGATATCCTTGGCGCCTCACCTTCGAACGAATTGAGGACGTACGTCCATGTTCAGCCGCGTTCGCATCGCGATCCGCTTCTTCTTCATGGGGCTGGCGGTTGGCGTGCTGCTCGCGCCTCGCTCCGGTCGTGAGACGCGCCGGCTCGTGCGCGAGCGTGCCGATCGGCTCCTCAACGACCTCCTCGACGCCGCCACGCTGGGCGCCTTTGACTCCGGCGCGACGCCGCTTGATGACGCCGAGCCCTCCACCGAGAAGACGGGCAATGGTCGCACTCGCCAAAAGGCCGCGACCCCCGCTCAGGCGTAACCCGCCGCTGGGCACAACCACCCGCACGGCCGCGTCGACGAGACGCGGCCGTCCTGTATTCAGGCTGGACCGATGGATTGGCTGCGCCTTCGTTCCCGCCTAGGACGCCGCGATCGTCCATCCGTTGATCCCTCGGCCGATGCGGAGTCAATGGAGGCGGCGCGTGGCCGCATGGTGCGGCAGCAGATCGGCTCCCGCGGCCTGACCGATCCGGAGCTGCTGCGCGCCTTTGGCACCGTCGCTCGACACCTGTTCGTGCAAACGGGAAGCCCGTACGCCGACGAGGCCCTGCCGCTGCCGGCGGGCCAGACCATCTCCCAGCCCTACATCGTGGCGCTCATGACCGATGCCGCCCGCCCCGAGGCCGGCTGGCACGGGGCGAAGGTGCTGGAGATCGGGACGGGGAGTGGCTACCAGGCCGCGATCCTGGCCGAGCTGGGCGCGCAGGTGACCAGCGTCGAGCGCCATGCGGAGCTCTCGGAGATTGCGGCCACGCGGCTGGCGGATGCGGGATATGACGACGTGCGGCTGGTGGTCGGCGACGGGACGCGGGGTTGGGCCGTCGGGGCCCCGTACGACGCGGTGATCGTGACCGCTGCCGGTCCATCGGTGCCGCAGCCGCTGCTCGAGCAGTTGGCGCGCGACGGCGGGAAGCTGGTGATGCCGGTCGGCTCGCGCGTGCACCAGGAGCTCACCGTGGTGGAGCGTCGTGGCTCGGAGCTGATCAGCTCTCGGCGCGAGCCCGTGGTCTTCGTGCCGCTGATCGGGCAGTACGGGTTCGGCGAGTAGCCGGCCGAGCTAGACGGGTGGGATCTCGAGGGTCGGGGGGTCGACGCGTTGCAGGGTCGACGGCCCGCGATTCGAGGCGCGTTGCGCCGGCAGCGCGCCGGCGCGGACCAGCTCCTCGTCGTAGACCTCCTCGATCCGGCGCACCATGGCATCGAGGCTGAAGCGTGCCTCGACCGTGGCGCGGCCGGCCTCGCCTAGCTGGGCTCGCAACGGAGGCGAGCAGGCGAGACGGATGCACGCCTCAGCGAGCGCGGCGGGATCAGCCGGAGGGACGAGGAGGCCGTCGTGCCCATCGGTCAGGACCTCGGGGATCCCACCAACCGCGGATGCCACCACCGGCTTGCGGCGGGCCATCGCCTCCAGGATCGAGATCCCCTGCGCCTCTCGCAGCGACGGCAGGACGGCAACGTCTATCTCGCCGGTGATGGCGGCGACGTCCTCGCGTCGGCCGGTGAAGACAATACGATCCGGCGCGGGGGCCGGCAACGAAGCAGCGAGCGCCCGCAGCTCCCCGTCGAGCGAGCCCTCGCCGACGATCACGAGCCAGGTCTCCGGCGCGCCCTGCAGGATCGCCGGCATCGCCTCGATCAGGTATCGGTGCCCCTTCTCCGGCTCGAGCCTGGCGACCACGCCCAGGAGCGGCGCGCCGCGCGGAATCCCGAACTCGCGGCGCAGCGCGCACACGGCGACGGGCAGGTCGAATCGGGCCAGGTCGACTCCGTTGGGGATAATGCTGAACGACGCCGCGCCACGTCCCTCGGCGCGCACCTTCGCCTCGATCGAGGCGGATGGCACGATCAATCGGTCCATCGCGGGCGTCAGCGCCGCCAGCGCGGCCACGTCCTCGGGGGAGCGGACACGGGACGAGTGGACGGTGGCCATCACCACCGGCGTGCCGGCCGCCAGGGCGGCTCGCGCCCCAATCACCTCGGCGCGGTACATGTGCGCGTGGAGCAGGTCGATCTCCTCGCGTCGCAGGTATGCGGTCAGCTCGCGGACGGCGGCCTCGTCATCGGCCTCGTCGATGACTTCCACGTCCAGTCCCAGGCGGTTCAGTCGCTGCACGGCCGAGCCGCGCGAGAGGGAGAGGGCTCGCACCTCGTAGCGCGCGCGATCGAGGCGCAGGAGGAGGCCCGTATAGCTCTCCTGGGCGCCGCCGGTGCCGCCGGTCGCCAGGAGCTGCAGCACGCGCGGGCGCGGATGGCTCCGGGACCGATGGATGCGCCGATGTCGCCGATAGGGGGCCGACGCAATGGCGCCCTCATGGTCGGGAGCGGGGGCGCGAAGTGGGTTCACCGCCCGATGCTAGGCGGGGCCGCTCTGCTCGTCAAAGCGGGTCAGTGGCACGCGGCCTGGCCCCGGTCGTCCAGCTCATCACCCGGAATCGGGACGAACTGCCATCGAAAGCTTCCTGGATCAAGCTGCAGCGCGAGCAACCCGTAGGAGTCATCGGTGCGAAGCTCGGTCTGCTTGTCGGGCTTGCCGGAGAATGGAATCAGGCTGTGCCCGCCGGTGCCGACCACGAATGAGCGGATGCCGTTCACCGGCGCAAGGCGCTCGTAGTCATGATCGTGTCCCGAGAGCACGACATCGGCGCCTGCAGAGGCGAGCGCCTGCCACAGTGCCTCGGTACGAGGGTCGTTCCCATGCTGGCCGGACGAGTAGCGCGGGTGATGCCAATACGCCAAGGTGCAGACGGCCGGGTGGGCGCTCAGGTCTGCCTGCAGCCAGGTCAGCTGCGGCGAACCGTCGCCACAGCCTCCAACCCTCTGGCAGTCGGAATTCAACACGATCACGTGCCAGCTCCCAACGTCGTAGCTGTACCAGCCCTCACCTGGAGGCCCGGCGGCGGCACCGAAGTAGTCGTAGTAGCCCGATGCGTCCGCGGCCTCGAAGTCGTGGTTACCCTGCGCCGGATGGATGCGCGGAAGGAGCAGATGCCAGGCGGGATCGAAGCATTGTTTGTAGTCGGCGAGCCCGCCGTCGGGATAGACGACGTCACCCAGCAAGGCGATGCTGCCCGGCAGCTGGGCCGCCAGTTGCGCCACCGCCTCATCGTTGGTGTCGCTGCACGTGCCGACATCACCCACCGCCAGGAGAACGTTGGCGCCGGGCGGCAAGCTGGGAAGCGGTTCGGGAGCGCGATACGGCCGCTCTGCTCCCAGGCGGGGCGTCGCCAGCAGCGCCAAGCACATCAGGGTCAGGACCAAGACCGGAACGACGCGACGTCGGGTCAGCGGCATTGTCCGGTGCCCTCATCGGTGAATGTGCTTCCGGCGGTGGGAACGAAGCGCCAGTCGTAGTCGCTGGCGCGCAGGGTGAGCATCAGCAGCCCATAGGAGTCGTTGGCCCGCACCTCGGTGGCCTGGTGCGGTCGACCGGGCCACACATACAGGCTCCGACCGCCCGTCCCCACCACGAAAGAGCGGATCCCGCCGATCGGGGCGAAGCGCTCGTAGTCGTGGTCGTGCCCCTGCAGGACGAGATCGGCACCTGCGGCGGCAAGGGCCTGCCACAGCGGATCGGTCATGGTGTTGTCGCCGTGCAGGCCCGATGAGTAGCGCGGGTGGTGCCAGTAGGCGAGCGTGCACGTGGCGGTATGGGCGGCAAGATCAAGCTTCAGCCAGGCGAGCTGCGCTGACCCCGTCCCGCAGCCACCGACCGCCTGGCAGTTCGAGTTCAGCACGACCACGTGCCACGAGCCGAGGCCGTAGGAGTACCAGCTCTGCCCCGGCGTACCTACCGTCGGGCCGAACTCGGCGAAGTAGCCAGTCGCGCCTTTGGTCTGGTACTCGTGGTTGCCGGGCGCCGGACGGAATCGCGCCGCGAGCGACCCCCAGGCGGGATCGAAGCATCGGTGGTAGTCCGATGCCGAGCCGTTTGGGTAAGCGATGTCCCCGAGCAGTGCGATCGT
>JBDTQD010000060.1:0-7887 GCA_039932375.1 Chloroflexota bacterium
GCCTGGGACGACGCCGCGCGGATGGGTCCGGTCGCATACAGCGCCGAGCGTGATCGTCTTTCGCGCTCGCGTGGGCGGCCAGGGCCCTGGCCGGGGAGCGGGAACGGGAACGGGCATGGTGGGCCTCCGCAGCCGCCGGCCGCGAGCGCCTGGACGCCACCGGCGGTGCTGCCGCGCGGCGCCGAGCCGGTCGAGGCATCGGTCGCCGTGCCGGTGGTCGCGTCCACCGCAGCCATCCCGATTCGTCCTGTCGAGCCTGAGGACGAGCCGCCTGCACCCTCCGACGCGGTCCCGGTGCGGGCCATCGCCTCGGAGGAGGAGATCCCGTCGCGAGGGCACGCCACGATATCGATCGGCTTTGCCAGCGCGGTCGACCTCGAGCAGCTGTTGCCCGCGATCGAGTCGGTGACCGCCGCCATCCGCGGCCGGCCCGGCTCGCTGCCGGTCGTGATCAACATCCCCGTCGCAGGCGCCACGCGCCAGGTGCGGCTGCCACTGCATGCCGAGTGGGACGACGGCCTGGCCGATCTCCTGACCCGCGCCGCCGGCATGCCGCTGGATATCTCGCTGCTGGGCGTGGCGGTCGAGCCGTAGGGCGGCTGCTATCCTGCCGGCCGTGACTCCCGCCAAACGATCCCGGACGGCTGCGCCCCGCAAGGCATCGCGGCGCAAAGCGCCGCCCGGCGGCGAGGAGCTTGACGCGGCCATCCTGCGATACCTGCGCGCCAAGCCGAATGAGCCGCGCGACCTGGACCCGCTGGCCGAGGAGTTGGCCGTTGACCCGATCGCGATGCAGCTTGCGGTCGAACGGCTGCATCGGCGACGGATGGTGGTGGCGCCGTTCATTGAGCCGGGGCGGGCGGGCGGCGCGGAGCTCACAGAGGTCGGGCTGCGCTGGCTGATCGAGCGCGAGGGCGGCAAGCCGAAGGATGTGCCGGTTGCCTTCCAGCCGGCAAAGGGTCGGGTCCGTGCCCAGGACGAGGCCGCTCGGCTGCCGCGTGCTGAGGTCTACGGAGCGCGTCGCTAGCCCGTCGACTGCCAGCCCGTTACAGGATCTTCGACAGGAAGGCCTTCGTGCGCTCCTCGCGTGGCGCCTCGAAGAGCGCGGCCGGTGACCCCTCCTCGATGATGACGCCCTCGTCCATCATCACCACCCGATCGCCGACCTCGCGGGCAAACCCCATCTCGTGGCTCACGACGATCATGGTCATTCCCTCGTGAGCCAGCTCCTTGATGACGTCGAGCACCTCGCCGATCATCTCGGGATCGAGTGCGCTGGTCGGCTCGTCGAAGAGGATGAGCGCCGGCTTCATGGCGAGTGCCCGGGCGATGGCGACGCGTTGCTGCTGCCCGCCGGATAGCTGCGCGGGGTAGGTGTTGACCTTCGCTTCGAGCCCGACCCGCTCCAGCAGCTTCATGCCCATCTCGCGCGCGTCGTCTTCCGACGCGCCGCGAACCTGAACAGGCGCTTCCATGATGTTCTCGAGCGCGGTCAGGTGTGGGAACAGGTTGAAGCGCTGGAAGACCATCCCGATCTCGGATCGCTGTGCTGCGGTGTTCCTCTCGCGGTCCTCGACCAGCTTGCCGTTCTCCTCCCGGTAGCCGATCAGGTGCCCGTTGACGCTGATCCGCCCTTCCTGGATCCGCTCCAGGTGGTTGATGCAGCGCAGGAACGTTGTCTTGCCGGATCCGGAAGGACCGATCAGGACGACCACCTCACGGCGCCGAACGGTGAAGTCCACGCCCCGCAGGACGTGGAGCCGTCCGAAGTACTTGTGGACGCCGGTCGCCTCGACCACAAGGCCGTCGGGGGACTCGGGGAGCGCCCCGACCGCCTCCAGCAGGTCGTGGGGTGTGTGGACCTTCATCGCATCCCCCCTCCGGGCGAGCTGAAGCGCCCGAAGAGCCGCTCCCGCATGCCCGGCGCCGCGTTCACGGCCGCATTCGTTCCGCGGCCCAGGCGTCGCTCGATCCGCGCCTGGATCAGGCCCCAGATGCTGGTCAGCAGGAGGTACCAGATTGCGGCGGCGATGAACAGCTCGAAGGTATGGAAGACGGTTGGACCGCTGGAGTTCTTGCGCGAAAAGGTGACGTACAGCTCGGGGACGGAGATGATGACCAATAGCGAGGTCGTCTTGAGCATGTTGTTGAACTCGTTGCCGAGCGGCGGAACGATAACCCGCGCAGCCTGGGGCAGCACGATGCGGCGCATCGCCTTTGAGTAGGTCATCCCCAGCGACTTGGCCGCCTCCATCTGCCCTGGGTCGATGGCCAGGATCCCTGCCCGCACGATCTCGGTCATATAGGCCCCTTCGTTCACGCCCAGGGCAACGATTCCGGCTTGAACGGCGCCTGGCACCCCGAGCCCAAGGATGTTCAGGTCGGGCCATTGATAGATGCGAGCCACACCGAGCCCGAAGTAGATGAAAGTGATCTGCACCAGCAGCGGCGTGCCGCGGAAGAACCAGACATAGACCGATGCGATCCAGCGCATCGGTCCAAGGCGTGAGATCTTGCCGATCGCTCCGAGGACGCCGAGCACGACCCCGATGATCTGGCTTACGACCGAGATCGAAAGGGTGAGCCAAACGCCGTTGATGATGAGCGCGTCAGGACGGAAGACGGAGTCGAAGACGATGCCCCAGTGGTATGGGTAGTTCGACTTGGCGCAGCCAGTCAGCAACAGGCCGACGAGCAGGAGCCCGGCCAGCGGAAGCGCTGGCCGGGCTCTACGAATCCCGCGAAGCTGCGATGAGCTCGACATCGCGTGGCCCGGATCAGCTCCCGGTCTGGACCGCGACGTCGCTGTCCTTGACCGCACCATCCTGCAGCCCGTACTTGGTCAGGATGTTCAGGTAGGTCCCGTCGGCAATCATCGACTTGAGCGCCGCGACAATCCCGCTGCCGAGGCCTGGGTGGTCCCTGGTGACGCTGATCCCCTCGAGGGCAACTTCGACCGTGATGCCGGCCAACTCGAACTGGGTTGGCTGTTGGACGGTGTAGTAGCCGGCCACCGGTGAATCGGCGAAGTAGGCAGAGACGTGCCCGGCCGAGAGAGCCAGAAGCGCATCGGTGTCCTTCTGGAACTCCTTGGCCGCCACCGCCGGCTTCCCCGCATCGGTGCACTTCTTGCTCAGTCCGGCGCCCTTGTAGCCGCCGGTGCCATTCATGTAGTCGACCTCGGTGGTGCCTGACTCGGCTGCGACCTGCTTACCGCATAGGTCGAGCTCGGTATGAATCGCGTCAGGGTTGCCCTTGGCCACCACGAACGCCTGGCCGGCCTGGAAGTAGGGGATCATGTTGACGGTCCCCAGCCGGTCCTTCGTGATGTTCTGGGCCGACACGATCATGTCGCACTTCTGGGCGACGAGCGCGGGGATGATCGTATCGAAGACCGAGTTTTCGATACGAGACTCCAGGCCCAGGCGCTTGGCGATCTCACTGGCGATGTCCGGGTCCGATCCCGTCGGGTTGCCGGCGGCATCGAACATCTCCTGGGGCGGGTACGGGATGTCGATGCAGGTGACCAGCTTGCCGGCCAGGCCGAGCTCAGCGGTCGGGACTGTCGCAACTGGCGTTGCCTGCGCAGCTGCCGAGGGGCTGGCCCCGGACGAGCCGGTCGCCCCCGATGACGGGCTCGGACTGGTGGTCGACTGCTGACATGCGGCGAGCACGAGCAGCGCCGCGATTGGACCGATCAGGGCCCTCCGCGTGAAGACAGGCATGTGACTCCTCCGAAGGCTCAATGCGGTGCTGCTTGAGATGTCGGCGTAGCCTACGCTGCTCCCGCTCGGAAGTCGAGCCTCGGAAAGGTCCGTCGACGCTGGTAGGATCGGACCCGATGACCACCGGACAATTGCCCCTCTCGCGCGCGAGGACCCTTCCCTCGCGCTACTACCTCGACGCCGAGGTGCTGGAGGTCGAGAAGGACCGCGTCTTCGGCGGCACCTGGCAGCTGGTGGCCCGATCGGACGAGTTGCAGCGAGTCGGCGATTTCGTGCCGGTGACCGTGCTGGACGAGCCAATCGTCATCACGCACGGCACCGATGGCGAGCTCCGCGGGTTCTACAACGTGTGCCGTCATCGGGCTGGCCAGGTCGCCCTCACGCGCGGCAACCGCAAGTCGCTGCAGTGCCGATATCACGGCTGGACCTACGGCCTCGACGGGTCGCTGCGCGCCTGCCCCGAGATGGAGGAGACCGAGGAGTTCCGCAAGGAGGACTTCGGCCTGATGCCGGTCAAGGTCGACCGATGGGGCCAGTTCGTCTTCGTCTGCCTCTCGCCCGATGCTCCTCCGCTGCCCGAGGTGATGGGTGCCATCCCCGGCGAGGTCGCCGCGGCCGGCTACGACGTCGACCGAATGCGCCTGGTCGAGCGGCGCGAGTACCTGATCGAGTGCAACTGGAAGGTGTACGTCGACAACTACCTGGAGGGCTACCACCTCCCGATCGCGCATCCGCGACTCTTCAAGGAGCTCGACTACGACGCCTACCGGGTCGAGGAGTTTCGCTACTACTCCAAGCAGCACGCCCCGATCCGGGAGCTTCGCCCCGGGGAGGAGATTGGGGTCGACCGCCGCTACCTCCGCCAGCCGGGCGCCGAGGACGCGGCGCTTTACTACTGGCTCTTCCCGAACACCATGTTCAACATCTACCAGGACAACATGTCCTCGAACGTGATTCTCCCGATCGGCGTCGACCGGACGCTGACCATCTTCGAATGGTTCTTCGCCGATCCCGGTACTGGCCCCGGCTGGGAGTCGATGCAGCAAACGATCGCCTTCTCTGACGAGATCCAGCAGGAGGACATCGTCATCTGCGAGCAGGTCCAGCGCGGCCTGCGCTCGCGCTCCTACGACACCGGCCGCTTCTCCGCCAGGCGCGAGAATGGCGTCTACCACTTCCAGAACCTGGTCCGCGAGTTTCTGGGCGAGGGGACATGACGGCCACCCACCGAGCCGATGTACGCCTCACTGTTGCGCTTGTCTCCGAGGTCTTCTGGGAGCCGGACGGGATCGGCCGCCTTGGCGAGACGCTCGACACATGTGTGCAGCGCGGCGCCGAGCTGGCAGTCCTCCCCGAGCTTCCGCTCAACCCATGGCGCCCCGCCACCAAGGATCCGCAGGACGACGACGCCGAGCCGATGGACGGTCCACGATCCGCCGCGCAGGCGGCAGCCGCGCGGCAGGCGGGGATCGGCCTGGTCGGGGGGATCATCCACGCAGATGCCATCACCGGGCGGCGAACGAGCCGGATCCTCGTCTTCGACGCGACCGGCGAGCTGGTAGCGACCTATGAGAAGCTGCACCTGCCCGAGGAGCCCGGCTTCTGGGAGACGAGCCACTACGAGCCGGGGACGGAGCCGCCGCATCGGATCGATGCCTTCGGCATGCCGGTGGGGATCCAGGTCTGCAGCGACACCAACCGGCCGGAGGGGTCACATCTGCTGGGAGCCGCGGGCGTTGAGGCGATCCTGATTCCGCGCGCAACCGAGGAAAAGACCTACCAGCGCTGGAAGATCGTCTTTCGCGCCAACGCGATGACCAGTTGCACCTATGTTCTGTCGGTGAATCGCCCAGATCCCGAGGGTGGCGTGCTCATCGGTGGCCCTTCGATCGCCGTCGACCCGAACGGCACCGTGCTCCTCGAGACGACTGACCGGATCGGGATCGTGACCCTCGAGTCGCACGTGGTGAAGGCCGCGCGAGTCGCCTATCCGGGGTACCTGCCGGTGCGTGCGCGCCTGTATGCAGATGCATGGCGCGAGATTGCGGGCCGCGACGGCGAGCGGACGTGAAGAGGCCGATGCCTACTGCAGGGTGAAGGGCCCCTGGGCCACGAGTTCTGCACCCCGGTACACGCGCAGGATGAAGTTGCCCTTGCCCCAGCCGTCGATGAGGACCTTCGCGTCCTTGACCCGGAAGCCGGCGATCTTCGACGTGGGGGTCACCTGCAGGTCGCTCCCGACGCGCGTCTGGACGATCGTCTCCGCGCCGCCGGCCGCCACTCGGACCACCTCTTCCTGGATGAACTTCACCGTGAATGGCGCGGTCAGCTTGATCGAATGGGCGAAGGCGACCCCGGCGCTGAAGGTGGTCGTCGGCCCGGTGACCTCCTTCGTATCGGGGTTCAGCCCTGTTCCGAAGGTGACCGTCCCGATCAGCGACGGACTCGGCGCCGTGCTTGGCGCCGTCGACACGCTCGGAGCCGCTGATAGCGACGGCACCACGCTTGCCGACGGCGAGGGCGACGGGGTCTCGGCTGCCACGTTTGGGGCGGGCGGAATCAGCCCGGAGAAGATGAGGCCGACCACAATGGCCGCCACGATCGCGCCGAGCGCGCCACCGATCGACGTGAGCGAGGCCTGATCGGTCGGAAAGATTCCAACTGGGGCGCCCGATGCCGCTCCGGTGGGCTGGAGCGCGAAGCCACACGAGCGGCAGACCTGCGCCCACGACGGGTTTGCGTGGCCGCAATTGAAGCACTCGATGGTGTCGCCGCTCATCGGGCCAGAGCCTAGCACGCAAGCGGCCGCCGGCGGTGAGAACGCCGACGGCCCGTTGGACAACCCCGCAACGGGTCGTCCACGACCGATGCTAGCCGATGCCATGGTGCCAGGGTGCACCTCGCTAACTGCACCAGACGCCCCGCGAAGGTCAGCCGGCCCGCCGCAGGTACTAGGCCGGTGCAGTACTCCAGTCTTAGGATGCGATTCAGCTTCCATTCATCGCATTCATCAAACCGGAGACCAAGATCATGAAAAAAAAGCTTCTCGCACCCGTCGTAGCACTTGGCCTGGTGCTGGCCACGGCTGGCATCGCGCTGGCGTGGGCCCAGCCAACCCTGACTGCCCGGTGCGCCCCCGATGAGAACTCGTACGCGTGGACGATCAACCTTCACACTGAGAGCAACTACAGGGTCGACTGGTCGTTCCAGTCGACGTTCGCCGGGTTCGCCACCGTTGACTTTGCCTCCGCCGGAGGCCACGACTTCACGACGCCGCGTGGCGGTTCGACGCTGTACGTGCGCTGGACGAGCGACCACGCATCCAAGGCGCAGGCGACCGCGAACGCGGATCTGTGCGAGCAGCAGTCGGTCGCGGAGTCGGTGGTTCAATCCGTCGAGCAGTCGGTCGCCGAGTCGGTTCAAGAGTCTGTTGCCGAGTCCGTCGACCAGTCGGTCGCCGAGTCGGTGGCTCAATCCGTCGAGCAGTCGGTCGCCGAGTCGGTTCAAGAGTCTGTTGCCGAGTCCGTCGACCAGTCGGTCGCCGAGTCGGTGGCTCAATCGGTTGACCAGTCGGTCGCCGAATCCACCGGTCAGTCTGCCGAGCAATCGGTCGAGGGCGGCACCGGCACTCCCGCGGCCAGCATCCCCGACAGTTCGATGTCCGTGAATGGCTCGAGCCCGCTGCCGACAGTGATCTTCGGTTTCCTGCTGCTGGCGTCGCTTGGGGCCCTCGCCTACACGAACGTGAAGGTCGTGAAGGTCGCGAACAACCCCAGCCGAAAGGGGTAACGCAGGCGGCTCGCGATCCCCGGATGGGGTAGAGGTTCGCCCTCTACCCCATCTTCCTTGCGATTGGGAGCGGCTAGCATTCGACGATGAGCAAGGGGCGCCTCGAGGCCTTCAGCGACGGCGTCATGGCGATCATCATCACGATCATGGTCCTGGAGCTCAGACCGCCCGATGGCGTGACGCTCGACGATCTCCTGCCACTGGGTCCCACATTCCTCAGCTACATCCTGAGCTTCGCGCTACTCGGATCGTATTGGAGCAACCATCACCACCTGCTGCAGGCGGCGAGGGTGGTCGATGGCCGCGTCCTGTGGGCGAACCTGCACCTGCTCTTCTGGCTCTCGCTCTTTCCGTTCGGCACCGCCTGGATGGG
>JBDTQD010000061.1:0-7781 GCA_039932375.1 Chloroflexota bacterium
CGGTCCGCTCTTCGGGACCGATACCGACGCAGCGGCCTGGCGACCCACGCCGGCCTATCTCGAGCGGAGCCGGCTTCGCCGCTTCCTGCGGCAGGCCGGCTGCAAGGACCTCGACGAGCTGCAGGCCCGGGCCGTGGCCGATCCCGCCTGGTTCTGGGAAGCCGCCGTCGCCGATATCGGCGTCCAGTTCGAGCCGGAGCCGGGCACCATCCTGGACCTGTCCCGCGGCATCGAGTGGGCGCGCTGGTTCGGCGGCGCCGGCTTCAACTACGTGCGGATGGCGGTCGACGAGCCGGCGGAGGCGCGCCCCGAAGAGACGGCCCTGGTCTGGGAGGGCGAGGACGGCGAGGTGCGCCAATTCACCCGGGCACAGCTGCGCTGGGCCGTTGACCGAGCGGCGCGCGCCATGGCTGCGCTGGGGGTCGGGCGCGGCGATCGGGTAGGGATCTTCCTGCCGATGATCCCCGAGGCGGCGATCGCGGCCCTCGCAGTCGGCAAGCTCGGCGCCATCTACACCCCGATCTTCTCTGGCTACGGCGCCGATGCGGTCGCCAGCCGATTGGCCGACTGCGAGGCCCGGCTGATCGTCACGGCGGACGGCTTCGCCCGGCGTGGCAAGCAGGTGCCAATGAAGGCGACCGCGGACGAGGCACTTCTTGCGGCGCCATCGGTCGAGCGCTGCCTGGTGGTGCGACGCACGGGAGCCGATGTCCCCTGGAACGCGGAGCGCGACGCCTGGTGGGATGCCGCGGTGACATCGGCCTCGGATGAGCCGCTTGAGTCCGCCCGGACCGATGCCAACGACCCGTTCATGATCATCTATACCTCGGGCACCACCGGCCGTCCGAAGGGTGCCCTCCACGTGCATGCCGGCTTCCCGGTGAAGGCAGCCGTGGACCTTGCCCACCTGTTCGACCTGCAGCGCGGCGACATGCTCTTCTGGTTTACCGACATGGGCTGGATGATGGGGCCCTGGGCGGTCGCGGGGGCACCGATGCTGGGCGCCACGCTGTTCCTCTACGAAGGGACGCCGGACTATCCCGGGCCGGATCGCCTGTGGTCGATCGTCGAACGCCACCGGATCACGCACCTGGGGATCAGCCCGACCCTGGTACGTGCCCTGATGACGCACGGCGCGGAACCGGTGCGCGCCCACGACCTTTCGTCACTGGTGGTGCTCGGCTCCACCGGCGAGCCATGGAACCCCGATCCCTGGCAGTGGCTCTTCGAGACCGTCGGCGGCTCTCGCCTGCCGATCATCAACTACTCCGGTGGGACGGAGATCAGCGGCGGGATCCTGGGCTGCACGACGTTGGCCCCGATCGCACCGTGCTCCTTCTCGGGTCCCGCACCCGGAATGGCGGCAGACGTGGTCGATGGTTCGGGGCGCTCTTTGCGCGGCGAAGTTGGCGAGCTGGTCATTCGGCAGCCGTGGCCGGGGATGACGCAGGGCTTCTGGCACGATCGCGAGCGGTACCTGGAGGCGTACTGGAGCCGGCTTTCGGGGGTGTGGGTGCATGGCGACTGGGCCCGCATCGACGAGGCTGGCTTCTGGTACATCAGCGGCCGCTCGGACGACACGATCAAAGTGGCCGGCAAGCGGATCGGCCCGGCCGAGGTCGAGTCGGCGGCGGTCGCGCACCCGGGCGTGGCCGAGGCGCTGGCTGTCGGCGTGCCCGACGAGATCAAGGGCGAGCAGATCGTCGTGTTCGCCGTCCTACGACCCGGTGGGGATGTGCCGGCGGCGAGGATCTCGGATGTCATTGTCGAACGCCTCGGAAAGTCCTTCAAGCCGGGAGCGGTGCACCTCGTTCCGAGCCTGCCGAAGACGCGGAACGGCAAGATCCTGCGCCGACTGGCCCACGCCGCCTACCTGAGCCTCGATCTGGGCGACACGAGCGGGCTCGAGGATCCCGCGACCCTCGAGCCGATTCGCGCGCTGCGAGGCTCCTGATGGACCTTTGCACCGCGGCGGGCTGACCAGATCGGCCTTACGACGGCCGTGCGCCCAGTCGGCCGTCATTTGGCTGATGAGAATGGCCACCCGACGGAGGAAGGCTCCAGAATCGCCTCTCGAGGGTCGTAGGGCTGATCAGATCGGCCCTTGGCGTCGATCGTGACCGTGCGCTAGCCGCCCCGACGTCGACGGGCCAGGCGTTCTGCGAGCGTCTCAGCTTCGGGCGCGGAGGGCTCTGCGGCCGGAGTAGCACTCGGCGGCGCGGCAGAGGCCTGGGGGGCTGCGCCCTCCCTCGGCGCACCCGCCTCGGACCGAGGACGCCCGGTCCGGTCGGCGCGGCGCTGGCTCCTCCCGCGAGCCGCGCGCAGCTCGGCAAGGCCAGGCACGACCTCCGGCGCAGGTCGAGCGAGGCCGACGCGGCGCGCAACCCAGCTGCGGCCTCGGACGAAGTCGCCGCGGGTGAGGGCCACCCGCCGCACGCCAACGTCAATCGGCACCAGGATCATCGCCAGCAGGAGCAGCCACGGCCAGATCGGGGTCGGGAACGCGGCAGCGGCGATGTCATGGCTCCAGACCTGCTTCACCAGGTCAGGGTTGGCCGGATCGAGCTGGATCTGGCGACCCTCTCCGTCGGCCGCAAATCGAGCCAATGCCTCCGAGTCGACGCCCAGCCGGCGGAACTCCTCGGCGGCCGGCGAGACGACCCCCAGGGTGCGGTTCGCCGAGGCGGCGCCTTCGCGCGTCTGCGCCACGCGCACGAGGTAGGCGCCGGGCTGATCGGCCGGTACCGTACCGGCGTAGCGACCGGGCCCGACCTGGGTCAGCACGCTCTGCAGCGGCTGCAGGTCGGGCGCCACCAGCCGCAGCACGGTTCGGTAGAAGTTGCGCGGCGTGCCGTCGTCGTCGAGCGAGGTGACCTCCACGTTCAGCTCGCCGTCGCGCCCGGGCGAGAACTGGACGTCGATTCCCTGCTCGTCCTGCGGGGGAAGAGTCCATGCCACCAGCTGCGCTGTCAGCGTGCCGAACGATTCGGTGCCGATCCAGGGCGCGGCCCACTGCTGGCGCGCGTCGCTCGTCCACGCCACGGCGCGTCCGAGCCCGTACTGCCACTGCGCCAGCAGGGGATCGTCGCGGCCGGTGAGGAGTGACACCGTGGCGGTCCCCTTGGCGGTGGTCGCGTTGTAGCCGAGGAGCGAGGGGAGGCGGCCGGGGTCGAGGCCACGCAGGATCTCGGACGGAGCAGACGGGACCGGTTGAAACCGCCCCTCGACGATGTTCTCGCCGGCGGTGCGGATCGTCTCCTTCAGGAAGATGTCCGGGATCTTGGTGGCGTCATCGGCCGAGTAGTAACGTCCGCCGGACTGCTCGGCAAGGGTCTTCAGGATCTGCGCCGATCCTCCTCCGGTGCCGATGGTGGAGAGCGTGATCCCGGCCTTCTTCATGTCGGCCAGCAGCTGGTCGTACGCGCCCGATCGGCTCCAGCCGTCCGTGATCAGGATGATGTGGCGCAGCTTGGCCGGGTTGCGCACCAGGTCGTCGTAGGCCGCCTTCAGGCCCGCGTAGATGTTGGTCTGGCCATCGGCGCGGAAGCCGAGCGAGTTCTGGAGGCCGATGAGGTCGATCGGCCCGGTGTGCACCGCCCAATGCGCGGCCTCGTCGAAGGCGACGACGCCGAGCTGATCGGTGGGGGAGAGAGCATCGGCGGCACGAAGGATAGCCTCCTTGGCGATGTCCACCTTCTCGAAGCCACGGCTGCCCCCGATGCCGGTTGCGCGGCTGTCGCTGGTGCAGTGGCAGTCAGCCATGCTGCCGCTCTTGTCGATCACCGCCACCAGCGCGACGTCCGGCGATCGCTGGCGGTCGCGCACGGTCATGTAGACCGGGAGCACCTCCTCCAGCGTGGAGTTGAGATAGCCACCGGCGCCATAACTGTTGCGTCCGCCGAGCATGACCAGGCCTTTGCCAAGGTCCCGGACATAGACCTGCAAGCTGGCCATGGCGGTCGCTCCGAGCTGTGTTGCCGAGACATCGTCCAGCACCACCGTGTCGTAGCCCGCCAGGGTCGCGATCGACGACGGCACCCCGCTCGCCGGGACGACCGTGACGTGCTGTCGGGCGGTCGTCAACGCGTCGACCAGGTCGGCCGCGCGCGTCGCATCGTCGGTGGCGAGTAGCACCTGCGGCTCGCCGGTGACGAGCACGTAGGCATCGGCGGCGTTGTTCTGCGCGAAGTGGTCCAGCTTCGGTTCGAGCACCGCGCGGAAGACGTGGAAGCCGGGCTGATCGGCCTTGACCGTGAAGGAGACGCTGGTCGTGCCCGACGTGAGCGAGAGCTGCCGGGTGGCGACCGTGGCGCCATCGGCGAGGAGCCGGAGGGTGGCGGTCGTGGTGACCGTGGAACGGACCCGCACCTTCAGCTCGACCGTCTCGCCGACCCGGGCGCCCGACGGAGCGTCGACCCCGTCGACCAGCGCCTCGGGATGAGTCGCTCCGCCGGGGAGCACCACGTCCAGCCGAACGCCTTGCTCCGCAGCCGACAGGATCGCCTGCTCGGCCTGCCCGGCGGTGTCGTTCCCGTCGGAAAGAAGGACCAGCCGCTGCTGGGTGCCCGCAGGGAAGATGGCCGTCCCGAGGCGCACTGCCGCCGCGATATCGGTCGCGCTCACCACTGGCACCGAGCCGGGCGCCTGCAGCTCATCGAGTCCCGATGGCAGCCGGTCGACCAGGGCATTCGCCCCGAAGACCACCACGCCCGCCGTGTCTCCCTCGGGGATCCGGTGCACCGCCTGCTTGGCAAAGGCCAACAGCTCCTCACGGGTTGCGTCCAGCATCGATGCCGATGCGTCGACCAGGAAGACGACCGAGAGCCGGTCTGACGGCAGTGCCAACCGCGCTCCGGCCAGCGAGGCGACGATGCAGCCGACCAGGACCAGTCGAATCACGAGCGAGGCGATCCGGCGCGCCCGGGGCAGCGTCCGCGACGCGGCCCACCAGCCGACCACCACCAGCACGACAGCAGGCAGGAACAGCCAGAGCCAGATCGGGTCCGTGAACGCGACCGGCATCATCGCGTGCGCGTTCCGGCGTCCGATGAGGATCGCCGAGGCGCCGGTGGTGGCGTGCCCCGCCGCAGGATGCGCGCCATCGCCCGCCGCGTTGGCCGATGGAAGAGGAGCCACTCGGCCAGGAGCAGGAGGAGCCCGGCGAGCGCCAATGGCCACCACCACTCGGCCCGGCCGGTCAGGCTGCCGCTCCCCGAGGCGGGGCCGACGGTGCCGAGGTCAGCGATCCGGGTCGGGTCGCCCGGAGTCACGCGCGACTCTCCGGGGTTGAAGAGATTGGCCGCGGTTCGCCCCAGCGACCCGCCGGCATGGCCTGTCCCGTCGTCGGCAACCTGCAGCTCGACCAGGCCGACGCTGCGTGGGCCGGGGACCGTCACCCGCCCGCCGATGACGTCCAGCTCCACCCGTTCGCCGGTGCCAGAGGTGACCGCCGCGACCCGACGGATGGCGGGGTCGAGCGTGACGGCGATCGGCTGTCCGAGCTCGACCGATGGAGGCAGGATCCCGTCGACCGAGGGAAGGAGCGCATCGACCAGGTTGCTCACCAGCAGCGGGAAGGCCACCTGGAGCGGCAGGTCGCTGTCCCCCAGCGCGAAGGAGAAGAGGGCGACCCCGCGGCCGTCGACTCGACCCACCGCAACCAGCGGGTTGCCCGCGCTGCTCTCGACCGCCGGTCGCATCCCTGCTGCCAGCGTCACCGCCCGCGCCCGCCCGACATGCAGCGTCGAGAGGTCGACGAAGCGCAGGATCGGATCGGCGGGATCAGGACGCGCGAGGGCCGGGCCGTCGAGCAGGCCGCCGATCGTGCCGAACGCCCCGTCCTTCGTCGGACCGACGTACAGGGCCGGAATCTTTGGCGGCGCCGGCGGGACGAATCGGTCGAGGATGACGATCCCGTACGGCGTCCCGGCCTTGGTCGCCGCAGCCAGGGCATCGGCGTATCCGCCGGGGCCGACGGCGTACAGCTCCAGGCGTGGAAGCAGCGCCAGCGCATTCTCCAGGTAGGTGTTTCCGGGGCTGACCAGCAGGGCGCGCACCGCTCCCGCCTGCGGCACGAGCGCAAAGGCCCGATCGTCCACGGCAAGTGCATCCGCCCCGGCAAGCCGCGCCTCGACCACGTGCGCCGATTGCGGCACGCTGCTGATCAGCGCCTCGGAGCGCTGCTCGGCGGGGATCGACAGGTCGCGCGCGTCGACCAGCACGTCGTCGGCGTAGATCTCCAGGCGGCGCGTCACCGCCGACCCCGACGGGTTGCTGACCGCCACGAACAGGTCGAGCTGCGCGCCACCCGAGCGGCGCAGCAGGGAGAGGGCTGCGACCGCCTGGTTGGAATCGCTGCTGCCGACCCGCTCGACCTTCACGGGCGCGCCGATGCCGACCTTGGGGAGCCGGTCGGCGTTCGCATCGGTCACGACCACCACCGTCGAGTCGCTGTCTCGAGCCGCCAGCGCGGAGGCAAGGGCGAAGGCGTCGGTCAGGTCGCCGGGGACCTGGGTAGCGCCGATCCGGTCGACCGCCGCAAGGGCGGCGGAGCGGTCGTCGGTGTCGCTGACGAGCACGTGGGCCGAATCATCCGCGGCAACCACCGTCACGTGGCCGCCCTCCGGCAGGTCGCCGATTACGCGGCGAGCCGCGGCTCGTGCCTCAGCGATGCGGGTGCTGCCTCCCTCTGTCGTGCCCATCGAGGCCGAGGTATCGACGATCAGCACGACATTGGCGGCCAGGTCCGAGCTGACTGTCAGGAAGGGCCGTGCCGCGGCGATCACGACCACCAGCGCGACCAGCAGCTGCAGGATGAGGAGCCAGCTGAAGCGGAGCCGCTGCCACGGGGCGTTGGCCTCCACGTCGCGCACCAGCTGCTGCCACAGGAAGGTGCTGCCGACCGGTACGTCGCGGCGACGCAGCCGCAGCATGTAGTAGGCCACGATGACCGGCAGGCTGATCAGGCCGATCAGGGCGAGAGGCGCGATCACTCGATCACCTCCTCACGAGATGATGCCGGTCGGCCTCGACCGCGCTCGCGGCTATCGCGACGCACGCGTGGCGGCGTCTGCCCGGCTTCCCACCCAGACAGGGTGCGGCGGTCATTCGATCACCCTGCGGCGCCGCAGCACGTCGAAGAGGAGGTCGGCCAGATCCAGGTCCGATGGGACGCTCACATATGACCCGCCACGTCGAGCACAGAACGTCGCTAACTCCTCCTGCCACTCCGTCAGGCGGGCGCGATATCGGTCGACGAGGTCGTCGTCGCCGGTCACCTCGATTCCGTGGCCGGTCTCGTTGTCGACCAGCCGGGCGTCAGGCGGCACCTCAGGGTCGAGCTCCTCGGGTGCCAGCACGTGGAGCACGGAGAGCTGGCAGCGGGTCCCGGCCAGGTGGCGCAGGGCGTCGGTGTAGCCGGGGTCGAGCAGGTCGCTGATCAGGATCAAGGGACCCCGTCCCCGCAACCGACCGGCGTAGTCGCGGGCAGCGGCCGCCAGGCCGGTGAGCCGCTCAGGGCGTGGTTCAGCCAGGAATCGGAAGACCTCGAAGACACGGGACTTGCCTCGGAGCGGCCGCAACGTGACGGCACGCCCCTCACCCAGGAATGCCACGCTCACCCGGTCCAGGTGGGCCAGCCCCAGGTACGCCAGCGCGCCGGCCGCACGGCGCGCGAAGGCCAGCTTGTTCGGATCACCGAAATCCATGCTCCGCGAGGCATCCACGAGGATGTGCACGGTGACGTCCTCCTCCTCGACGAAGAGCTTGATGAAGAGGCGCTC
>JBDTQD010000062.1:0-7748 GCA_039932375.1 Chloroflexota bacterium
CTCGCCCGACCCGAGCCCACCGTGGAGCAGGATCATCGGCCTCCCAGTACCGCGGGTCTCGCATTAGAGGTTGATGCCGTTGACCTCGACGTACGCGCCGGTCCCGATCATCTTCGTTGTCCAGTCGTTGGTCACGGTGGTGCTCCTCGCGTCATCGTAGGGTTCAATCAGATGACACGGAGGAGAGTCGAAATGGCAAAGATCATCGTGAGCGAGTTCCTGACCCTCGATGGGGTGATGCAGGCGCCGGGCGGCCTGAACGAGGACCCGAGCGGGGGGTTCGACCAGGGCGGGTGGCAGCTCGGATACTTCGACGAGGGGCATGGATCGATCGTCCTGGACGGCTTTGCCGCGGCCGATACCCTTCTGCTCGGTCGCCGTACCTACGAGATTTTCGCCGGCTACTGGCCCAACGCTCCGGCCGAGGATCCGGTCGGCCAGTTCATGAACGGGTTCCACAAGTACGTGGTCTCAACGACACTTCCGGAGCCCCTGACGTGGCAGAACTCGACGCTCATCCGAAGCGACGTTCCCGGCGAGGTTGCAAAACTCCGCGAGCGGCCCGGCAAGGACATTCAGGTGATCGGCAGCGGCGAGCTCGTCCAGACACTCATCCAGCACAACCTCGTCGACGAGTACCGGCTGATGGTCTACCCGCTCGTGCTGGGCACGGGCAAGCGGCTGTTCCGTGAGGGTACCTCGGGAACGCGACTCCGCCTGGTTGATACGGAGCCGACAGGCAGCGGGGTCTTGATCCTCACCTACGTGCCAGCGAATGAGGAAGCCTGAGCCCTGATCGAGGAGATGCTGGTACCGCATGCAAGGCCCGGCATCGCCCTCCGACGGCCGGGCCAGTCTGAGATTGACAGCCGGGACCATCGGGCTGCCAGTGGCCGCACGATCGGCGATATCGCGTGACCGTCTGGCAGAGCGCTTTCTCATCATGCCCCAGTGGTAACGGTCAGCATTGGCGAAGCTACCGCTGCGGAAGCCCGGGCGAGCCGGCGTTGCGCCTCAGTCACCGATCAGTTCAGTGGATCGCCGTCCCCCGACTGGAAGAGGCCCAGGGCTCCGCGTCCGACGAAGTTGAAGGCGTGCGTCACCATTGGGTAAAGCCCGTCCTCGGCCGTCTGGAACTCGATCATGGCACCCTGTGCTGGAGCCAGATCGACCGCCTGGGAGCCCCAGTTTCCATCATTTCCGGGCACCAGGTGGATCCCCTCCTTGGTGACCGTGTCGAAGATGGTGCCGACGATGTGGAACGAGGAGTCGATGTTCGGACCCGCGTTCAGCACGAAGAGGCGAACGCGCTGGCTGGTGCCGATCTGGATCGGGTGGTCCTTGTACTGGTTGGCCACACCGTTGAACAGGACGAAGTCGGGCGAAGGTGCCCCTGCCGCGGCCTTGGCCAGATCGCCCGGCTGTCCCTGCGGGCCGAGGTACCACTCCGACTGGACGATGGCGAACTCCTTGTCCACCTTGGACAGGCCGGCCTTCGGCTCGACGATGACCATCCCGTACATCCCGTTGGCGATGTGGTGCAGGGTCGGCGCCGTGCCGCAGTGGTACATCCACACCCCGGCGTATTCGGCCTTGAACTCGTAGAGCAGCTCCTCGCCCGGCTTGATGCTGCGCATCTCGTCGTTCCAGGCGACCTGGCTGGCGTGGAAGTCCACGGAGTGGGAGAACTGGCTGGTCGCCGGGTTCTTAAGGTGCACGCGGACCGTGTCGCCGACCTTGACCCGGATGACGGGGGCTGGAACGCTGCCGTTGAAGGTCCAGACTGCCTGGGAGTAGCCCTCCGCCACGGTCATGACCTTCTCCTCGACGACCAGATCGACGTCATGCACGGTCCCCGGCAGCAGCGACGGGGCAGTCGGATCGCGCAGCACGTAGGCCGGAGCGTTCGGATCGGCAGCCACGTCGGCGCTGGGGGCCGGGCCGCCGTGGCTGTCGCTGCTCGGCGACGGCGTGGCGCCGGCCACCGTCACCCTTCCGGTCATGCCGGCCGCGGCATGGCCCACGACCGAGCACAAGAAGGTGGTCCCAGCCGCCGGGATGGTGACGGTGCCCGTGCCCGTCTGGCCAGCCTCGGCCGGGATCTTGGTCCCATCCGCGAAGGTGATGTCGTGGGCAATGGCACCATTGTTCTTGAACATGATGCTGTACACGCCGGGCTTGGCAACGTCGACGGTCGATGGGTCGAAGCCCAGGTCGTGGGCGGCGATCATGATCATGCCCACGGGGGCTGAGCTGATCGCGCCCGGTGTTGGGGTGGCGCTGGCGGCACTCCCCTGCCCTGCCGCCAAAGCGTAGATGAGGGTGAGCAGCAGCACACTGGTCGCCGTCACCGCGGATGCCAATAGGAAGATCCTGCTCATGCGTCTCTCTCCTCTGCCCGGCTCGGTAGGCGGCAACGGATGTCATAGCGAACCACGAAATGATCGTGCACCGCGACGGCAGCAGACCGGAGTGCCGAGTGTCCCGTCGCGAAGGGCCATCCGGCATAAGTGGGGCACAACTGCTCCAGGAGCAGTCGACGAGCGGCCTGGCTGGTACCGCATACCGGATTCGCCGCGATGGTCCGGCTGGCGCCGACTGAGCACGAATCGTCCGGTCGGATCTGGCTATCTCCGAGCAACTCCGACCGGCTACAGGGTACCGATAAGGGTACAAACGGCACCCGGTTGGTGAGCACCTGCCTGTCAGCTCCGGGTCGCGGCCACAGGAATGTGGGAGTCCCTCGTCGCCATCGGCGATGAGTTCGTGGACGTCGGGGGCGCAGAACGACGCGTCATCCCCTACTGCCTCACCGGCACACTCTTCCGGCACGACGGCCGGTGGCGCTTCCTGCTCCTCCACGGCTCCGAGGAGTCATCCGGCGCTTAGCGGGTTCCGACCTCCACCAGATTGGGCCTAGCCCGTGGATCGAATCCGTTCGGAATGCGGCTTCGCACCCAGGCGGTCGTAGGTGGCCAGCGCCGCCGCCAAGAGCTCCTCGCGCCCTTCGGGGTCGATGACCGCCAGCTTTTCGCGCGAACGTGCTGCCTCGAAGGGCGAAACCCGGTCGAAGCCCTCGATCGCGGCCCGCAGCAGTTGCCGCGCCTGCTCGGTCTCACCAGCTGCCGCCGCCACGAGTCCTTCGGCGCGATCCGCGCCTGGTCCGGCGAGTGTCAGCTCCCCGGCGCGTCGCCTCGCCTCGGGAAGGAAGGCGCGGATGCCTTCCCAGTCCTCAAGCGCAATGAGGGCGTCGAGCATCGCTGCGAGCTCCACGGCTGGCTCCTCGACAAAGTTCCGAGTACCCGTGGCCAGAACCCGCTCAGCGATCGATCGGGCGGCTGCGGGATCGCCGAGCGCGTTGGCCACGCTGGCCTGGAGCGCCTCAACGATCCCGACTGGCGCCTCGCTCTTCGGCATCTGCCCGGCGACCTCGCGCGCCCGCTGCTCCTCGCCCCGGTGCGCCAGGACCATCGCGCCGAGCTGGAAGGCGCCAAGCGCGAACGGGCAGCTTGTCCCGGCCTCATCGGTCTCGAAGGCGCCGAGGTGCTCGTTGAGGTAACCTGGGATCTCGTCCCAGCGTCCCGTCAGGTAGAGGGCGTTCATGAGCGTCGCCGTCGAATGACAGTGGTCGTGGACGCGCAGGTCCCGGCCAAGCTGGAGTGCATCCATCAGCGCCGCGACCATTGGCTCTCCATCACCGCCTGCCCAGACGAGGCAGTTCGCCGTCTCGATGGTGAGCAGGTGCCGCTCTCGGGGGTCGCCGATCCTCGGAGCCATTTCGATCACCGTACGCATCAGTTCGAGACCGCGCGCCACGTCGCCACGTGCCATCAGAAGCGAGCCGATAGTCTGTAGTGCGTTGGCAGCCAGCGTCTCGTCGCCGCTCTCCCCTGCGCGGTCGCGAGCTTCTTCGCCGGCGCGAACGCGTTCCTCGAGCGGGACGGGATCGTCCCGATGGAACGCCACCCAGCGGAGGCCCGCCGCACCCTTCATCACGAGCAGCCAGGCGCGGGTGTCGGGATCGGAGACGGCGGCGAGCCCGGTGTCGACGTACCGATCGATCACCTCCGGCTCCATCGGCACGCTGAATCCGCCCCACCGAATGGCACCCATCCTGGCGGCCTTCATTGCCATCCGGGCCACGCTGGGACCCGAGTCCCGGAGTGCCAGGCGGATGCCGATGGCCTCGTCCCAGGCTGGCACAGCGTGATTCCCGTCATAGTCGGCGTCGTAATCGTCGCCGAGCTCTTCGAGTGCAACGGCGCGCTCCTCATCGGTCCTGGCCAGCTCGATGGCTCGCTGATGGAGGTCGACAGCCTGATTGATCGCGAAGCGCTTTCTGGCGGTGGCGCCTCCGACCAGGAATGCCTGCCTCGCGCGACGCCGAACGTCCGCCAGATCCGGAGAGTCCGTCGGCCACGCGAGCTCCGCGCCCTCACCCAGTGCCGCCCGGTAGTGGAACGCCACCAGCTCGGCGAGTTCCTCGGGCCGGTCCGGACTGAGCGCGGCCAGCCAAGTGGCCACGGCGGCATGGGCGCGGCAGCGATTCGCAAGCGGCAGGCCGACGTAGGCGACATCGCGGATCAGGGCATGCTTGAACGCGTACTCGGCCTTGTCTCCCAGGCTGGAGGTCGGGCGCATCAAGACGAGCCCGCGGCGCTCGAGGCCAGCCATCGCATCCGCGATGTCCGCAGAGCCGACGGCGGCCGATACCGGCTCGTCCCAGAAGATCCGGCCCACCACGGAGGCCTCCCGCAGAACGCGGCGCTCGAGCTCAGGCAGCGCATCGATCCGGGCAGCGAGCAGGCCGTTGATGGTGTCCGGTATGGCGACCTCCTGGCCGTCGGTCGCCGAACGCCACCGCCCCTCGTCAAGGCGCAACTCATCCGCCTCGATCAGTCGGCTCACGATCTCCTCGACGAACAGCGGATTGCCTTCGGCCGTGTCGAGGATCTGGTCCTGGATTGCCGCCGGAAGATCGTGGGCGGGCAGGAGCCCGGCCAGCAGATCCCCGCTCTGGGCCTTGGTGAGGGGCCGCAGCGAGACGGTCGCCGCCTCCGCGAGCCCGGCGGCGAATGCCGAATGCTCCTCGGCAAACTCCGGTCGAGCGGTGACCACGAGCAGCATTGGGCCCGTGGTGCGGGAGACGAGCCGCTCCACCATCTCGAGCACCTGGTCGCTCGCCCAGTGAAGGTCTTCGATGACCACCGCAATCGGCCGCGCCGAGGCGAAGGCGGAGAGGAACTGGGGCCAGCGCCTGGCCAGCTCGGTCACCACCGCGATCGGTCGGCTCCTGTCGAGTGGGTTGTCAGGCAGCGTGATGCCCGCGGTCGTCGCCAGCGCGAAGATGGTGCTCTCGGTCTCGCTGTGCGACATGCCCGCCGCCCTCAGCAATTCACTGGCACCGTCACGGAGCTTCGTCTGCGCTTCGGGTCCTCGGTCGTCCAGCGAGATGCCGCACGCCGCTCGGACGATCTCCGCCAGCGGCCAGTAGGTCACGCCCGGGCCGATTGCCGGGCAGCGTCCTCGCAGGACTTGGAGGTCCGTTCGCTCCGAGACCGCGATCGCCACGGCTTCGCGGACGAGCCGGCTCTTGCCCACCCCGGCCGGGCCGTAGACCATCGCGAGGCGTGGAATCTCGGTCTCCACCACCTCGTCCAGAAGGCCGCGGAGCACGGCCAGTTCGCGCTCGCGACCGATGACGCGCGCCTGCAGGTTGCGCGTCGGTCCAGCCTCCACGGCTCCGGCGATCGGACCGATGAGCGCGTGCGCGACGACCGGCTGCTCCTTCCCCTTCAGGCGAAGCTCCACCGGCTCGGCGAACGCAAACAGGGATCGCGTCGAGAGGAAGGTTCGGTCACCCACCAGGACTGTGCCCGGCTCGGCTGCTGACTGGAGTCGCGCGGCCACGTTGACGGCGTCGCCGGTGACCATGGGGCGATCCGGTCTGACGTCGCTCGGGGCGATGACTTCGCCGGTGTTGACGCCGATGCGGAGCGCGAGCCGGATGCCGTAGCGGCGATCCATATCGGCCGCCACCTCGCGGATCCGATCGGCGATCTCCGCCGCCGCGCTGACGGCGCGCGCCGCGTCGTCCTCTCGAACCCGTGGGACGCCGAAGACACCGACTACGGCATCGCCGATGAACTTTTCGACAGTCCCTCCCCAGGCTCCGACCGTGGAAGACACGAGAGAGAAGTAGGCAGACAGCACCGAGCGGAGTCGTTCGGGGTCAAGGCGCTCCCCAAGAACGGTCGAGTCGACGAGATCCACGAACAGCGCAGTTGCGATCTTGCGTTCTTCGGGACCCGGTGCTGTCTCGACCGGCTGGCCGCATGAGGGACAGAATCGCGCGCTGGCAGGGATGGCTGAGCCGCACCGTTGACAGCGGGTCGGAAGCTCCGTTCCGCAATTGGCGCAGAACCTGGCGCCGGCCGGGTTGTCAGCGCCGCAGGCGAGGCAATCCACGCTCACCGCGCGAGTGTACGCATGCGCCAGCGCTGGCGCACAGGTGGCCCTACTCGGACGGCTGGACTAGGTCATGCGGCCCGGCCCGGCCACGGTCATGGCGATCACCGTCATCTTCGCAAGCGTGGTGGCGATCCTGAAGGCCGTGGTCGACATCGCGTACGGGTTCATCGACCTGCGGCTCCGCGATCAGGCCCGGAAGGACACGAGCGGCTGATGGAGGACCACGGCGGAGCTCGGCCGGCCCCAGGAGCACGGCGGGCGTAGCAACGGGTGCTCTCATTGCCACTTCGATCAGCAGCAGTTCGCCAAGGCCGATCGTTTGGACGGCTGAGGCGACGCCCATAGGGTCGCTGCGACGCGCAGGAGGGCCGATTCGCGCCGGGGTGCGTCGGGCGTCCCGTGTGTCCGTGGTTTCCCACGGTCAGCCCGGCTGAGCACCGGCGACGACCGAGTCTCAAGGGGTACGAACGGGGGTACGGCATGCTGGGGGCAGTGGTCACTCGCTGGCCCGCACCGTTCGGCTGGAGCCCCATGTTGCCAGTCCTGATCCGACGACCCCCGCCACGAGCACGCCCCAGCGAATAATCGGCTCGTAGACGATTCCCACCGGCAGCTGCGCATCGAGCGACCATGTGCCCGGCCCGGTCAGCGCGAGCGCCAGTGAACCCGCCAGCAGCACGAGCGGGAACTCATAGCCCTTGTTGCTGTTCCAGAACCCGTTCGGCCAGTGCACCCGCGCAATGATCACGATGCCCTGCCCCACCAGCCCCGCGGCCGCCAGCGGAGTTAGCAGCCCAAGCGCCAGCAGCAGGCCGGCGCCCAGCTCGGCGAGAACGCTCACGAATGTCCAGAAGGCCGTCGGACGGAAGCCCATCTTGGTGATGACGCCGCTCCAGCCGGCGTAGCCGGGCCCCTTCCACCAACCGAACGCCTTCTGCGCGCCGTGCGCGGCAAAGATCAGACCGATCGTGATCCGAAGAACGGCAAGGCCGGCGGCGACTTCCATGCTTTGGCTCCCGCTATTGGTTGCCGGTACCCGCATACCGGATTCTGGGGGACGAGCACCCCCGAGGGAAGGGTGATGGTCTTGTCCCCTAGCCCACCTCTGCGTCCCACTCCCGGATGATATTCGTGGTGCGCTCGACCAGGAAGGTGGCCCCCTTGCGGTCATAGAGCTCCACCGCCTCACGAGCGGCTGCCACCGCATCGTCGACGTTGCCGGCCGTGTGGAGAGCCTGCCCGAGATGGACCAGCGCATCCCCGTGCATGGTGAGGTA
>JBDTQD010000063.1:0-7359 GCA_039932375.1 Chloroflexota bacterium
TTCACCGATACGGTCATCAGCACCTTCCACGCCTGGGGCGATCGGCTCCTGCGCGAGCACGCCTTGGAGTCGGGCCTGTCGGATCGCTCGACCGTCCTCTCCCGCGCCGAGCAGGTGATCTTCCTGCGCGAGCACATCTTCGACCTGCCGCTGGACCGCTACCGCCCGCTCGGCGATCCAACCCGCTTCCTGCACGCGCTGGTAACGCTGATCAGCCGGGCGCGTGACGAGGACGTCAACCCGTCGGAGTATCGGGCGCACGCCGAGGCGCTCGCCGCAGCCGCCGAAGCGGCGCCGGACGACGCGGCGCTGGCGGAGATCACCGCACACCACGCTGAGCTGGCCGCCTGCTACGCCGCCTACGAGCATCTGATGCGCGGCAACGATCGGATCGACTTCGGCGACCAGGTTGCTCTCGCGCTCGACCTGCTGCGGGAGCATCCATCGGTCCTTGAGTCGGAGCGGCAACGCTATCGCTACATCCTGGTCGACGAGTTCCAGGACACGAACCACGCCCAGTTCGAGCTGGTGAAGCTGCTCGCGGGCTCGCCCACCGCCAACCTGACGGTGGTCGGAGACGACGACCAGAGCATCTACCGTTTCCGCGGCGCCGCGCTCTCGAACATCCTGGGCTTCCGGGCCGCCTATCCATCAGCCGCCAGCGTGGTGCTGACCGATAACTTCCGCAGCCGGCAGCCGATCCTGGACGCTGCCTATCGGCTCATTCGCCATAACGATCCGGATCGCCTGGAGGCGCGCGAGGGGCTCGACAAGCGCCTCATCGCTCGCTCCCCTGGTCGACGAGCTCCTTCGGTCGAGACGCCGATCGAGCTGCTCGCGTTCGACACGGGATCCGATGAGGCGGACGCGGTAGCCGAGCGGATCGCTGCCTCGTTGCGCGCCGGTCGGCGGGCCGGCGACCACGCCGTTCTCGTGCGCACCAACCGGGATGCCGACCCGATCCTGCGCTCCCTGAACATGGCGCGCGTGCCGTGGCGATTCGCGGGCACCGCGGGCCTGTACCGGCAGCCCGAGGTACGCCTGCTGGTCAGCTTCCTGCGGGCGGTGAACGACCCAGGCGACTCGGTCAGCTGCTATGACCTGGCCACCTCGGAGCTGTTCGGACTCGACCCGCGGGACGTGACGCTCGCCCTGAACGCCGCTTCCCGGCGCCGGACCAGCCTGGAAACGGCGCTCCGCTCGTCATCGGCCGAGCCGGAGAAGGCGCCGTTCGGGCGCCGTCCGCTGGAGGTGGTGGCTCGCCTGCTGGCCAGCCTCGACCAGCATCGTGCCATGAGCGTGGAGCGGACCACGGGCGAGCTGCTCTACCACTTCATCACCTCGTCCGGCTGGCTTGGCCGCCTCGCGGCCGAGGCGCGCCAGAGCGGCGACGAGCGGCTGGCCAACGTGGCTCGCTTCTTCGAGATCGTGCGACGGCAATCCTCACTGCTGCGCGACGATCGGCTGCCGTTCCTGGTCGCCCAGCTCGACACGCTGATCGAGGCGGGCGACGACCCCTCCACGGCCGACGTCGCCGCGGACGACGGAGACGCCGTCCACGTCCTCACCTACCACAAGGCCAAGGGGCTCGAATTCCCGATCGTGGTCATGGTCGGCCTCGTCGACGACCGCTTCCCGACGCGTTCGCGCGGCGACCTGCTTCCGTTCCCGACCGAGCTGATCCGCGAGGCGCCGCCGGATGGTGACCACCACCTGGCCGAGGAGCGCCGCCTCTTCTACGTCGGCATGACGCGTGCCCGCGAGGAGCTGGTGCTGACCTGGGCGCGCGACTATGGCGGCCGCACCGCGCGACGGATGAGCCAGTTCGTGCTCGAGGCGCTCGACCTGCCGCCGGCGACCCCGGTGGAGGCCCTGCGACCGAGCATCGCCGAGCGCCTGGCACGGAACCAGCATCCCGTCCGGCAGCCTGCAACCATGGCGCCGCCGGCGCTCGGCGATCGGCCACTGACCCTCTCCTACGGGCAGGTCAACGACTACCTCGATTGCCCCGCCAAGTACCGGTTCGGGCACCTCATCCGCATCCCGACCCCGGTCTCGCACCAGCTGGTCTATGGCAAAGCCCTGCACGCCGCCGTGCAGGCCTTCCATCGGCGCCAGATGGCGGGTCGGCCGATGGCCCTGGAAGAGCTGTTCGTGGAGCTGGACGCCGCCTGGGAGTCGACCGGATTCCTGACACAGCAGCACGAGGAGGCGCGCAAGGCGGCAGCGCACGATGCCCTCGAACGCTTCTGGACGACCCAGCAGGCCGATCCCGCCAACCCGACTGCGGTCGAGCTGGAGTTCGCGGTGCCGTTCGGCCGTGACCGCGTGCGCGGTCGCTACGACCGGGTCGATACCGACGCGGCGGGCCGCGTCACGATAACCGACTACAAGTCGAGCGACGTGCGCGACCCGGCGACGGCGTCGCGGCGCGCCCGCGAATCGCTGCAGCTCGGGATCTACGGCCTCGCCTGGGAAGCGCAGCACGGCCGACCGCCCGATGACCTCACCCTGCATTTCCTGGAGTCGGGGATCGAGGGCCACAGCACACCGAGCCCCAAGCGCCTCTCCCGCGCGGCGGAGCAGGTCGCAACCGCCGCTGAGGGGATCCGAGCAGGAAAATTCGATGCCTCCCCATCGCCGACCCGCTGCGGCTACTGTCCGTTCCGTGAGATCTGCCCAGACGCCATTCGATGAGCCGTATGGCTGATCACGCGTGACCAGCCGAACCCGCCTGGCGGTCGCCACGCTCGTCTTGCTTGCCGCGCTCGTGGGCGTCGTGCTGGTGGCCTTCGCCGGGAATACCTGCCCGAGCGATACTCCGGCCAATCCCTGCCCGAATGCCGGCTCGAATCGCGCCGTGATCGTCGTCCTGGCGGCAGCCGCGGCAGGCCTGGCGGTGGTCCCGTTCGCGCTGCTTGCGGAGTTCGCCGTGCGGCGACGGATCCTCTTTCGGGGCGCATGGGGGCGGGCGACCCGCCGCGGCCTGTTGGTCTCAGCCGCTGTCGCCGCGATGGCGGGCCTGCGCCTCGGCGGCGCGCTCTCGGTGCCGGTGGCCCTCTTCGTGCTGAGCCTGGTGGCTGCCGGCGAATGGTTCTCGGTCCGGCGCTTCGATCTGCCGTGAGCAGGGCACCGACGTGAGCGCCGACATCTTCGCCTCGCAGCCCGGCGACGAGGACCAGCTCGCCGAGCTGTACGACCTGGAGCACGACGAGATGGTGGCGGACCAGCCCTTCTACCGCGAGATGGCGCGACGCACGTCGGGCAGGGTGCTGGATCTCGGGTGCGGCTCCGGTCGACTCTTCACCGCTCTGCTGGAGGGCGGCTCCTCGCGCGTCCTGGGGATCGACGCGTCGGGGGCGTTGCTCCGCCGGGCCGAGGCGCGTATCGCAGGCGAGCCCCATCTTGCCGAGGCTGCTCACGACGGTCGTCTCGCGCTGTTGCGCGGCGACGTGCGTGCGCTGTCGACCCTCAACGTGAGCGAGCGCTTCGATTTGGCGGTGGCAGTCGGCGTCGTGCCGCACCTGGACGGACCGGAGGACGTGCTGCGACTCCTCGGCGGAGTCAGATCGCTCCTGGCGGCGGGCGGGCGCCTGGTGCTGGACGACATCGGCCCCGCCGAGATGCCGGTGCGCGACCTGCCGCTATCGGTCGATTGGCGGCGGCAGCTGCACGGCCGCGAGGTCGTCCGCCGCAGCCAGCTGACCAGGCGCGAGGCCCCGGAAGGGCTCCATGTCGCCTTCTCGACGATCGCAGATGCAGTACAACCCGATGGTACGATAGCGCGGCTTCCGGCCAGTCATAAGCTCTGGTATCCATCTCCTGAGGCGCTTGCCGTCCTTGTCGCGCAGGCAGGGATGGTGGTCGAGCTGAGCTACGGCTCGCACGATCTCGATCCGCTCGATCGGGAGAGCGGGCGCCGCATCTACGTTGTCGTGTACGAGGCCGCGGTGGCCCCGTCGCAAGAGGTGAGGGTTGGCTGAGCAGATCCGGTTGCTGGTGGTCGAGGATGTGCCGCAGGTCGCGATGCACATGCGATCGCTGCTGAACGCGCAGGCGCAGATCAAGATGCTCGACGTCGTCACGTCGGGTGAGGCTGCACTGACGGCCGTGAGCGAGATGCGCCCCGACGTCCTGATCGTCGATGCCCTGCTGCAGGGCCGAGTCTCCGGGATGCAGGTCGCCGAGCAGGTGCGTCGCTCCGAGCCAACCGTGTCGGTGATCGTGCTCACCGTCCCCCAGAACCCGGTCGCCGAGGACGCTGCGGTGGGGATCGACGCGGTCCTCAAGATGCCCTTCTCCGGCTTTGACCTGACAACGATGGTCCGCAAGGTGCACGAGGCCAGCAACGTCTCCGGCGGGCACAGCGCGTCGATGATGGTCAGCCTCTTCTCTCCCAAGGGCGGCGTCGGGCGTACCACCCTGGCTTACAACCTGGCAGTGCAGCTCGCCGTGGACCATCGGGTCTGCCTGATCGACGGCTCGCTCCAGTTCAGCGACATGCGGGGCCTGCTCCGGGCACCTGCCACCGCCCCCTCCATCGTGAACCTGCCGACCGACAAGATCCGTGACGCGGACCTTGCCGAAGTGATGTGGAAGGATTCGTCGGGTGTCGACGTGCTGCTCGCGCCACCCCGGATCGAGATGGCCGAGATGGTCACAGTCCGCGATATCGAGAAGGCGCTCTCGATCATCCGTCAGGTCTACGAGGTGATCGTGGTCGACACGCGCGCGTCGCTATCGGATGACGTGCTCGCCTTCCTGGACGCATCGGACCTGATCCTCCAGGTGCTCGCCTATGACAGCATGGCGATCCGGGCCCTGGCGATGGCCGACGAGGCATTTGGCGCCATCGGCTACCCCGCGACCAAGCTGGCCACCGTCCTGAACCGATCGGACTCCACTGGCGGCTTCAGCAAGGCCGATGTCGAAGAGGCGCTGAATCGGAAAATCGACCATGAGGTCGTCTCCGACGGCCGGCTGGTCATGGCTGCCAACAACGAGGGAGTTCCGTTCGTGCTGGCCAGCCCCGATGCGCCGATCTCCAAGGGGATCCGGGAGATGGCGGAGTCGCTCAGCGCGCGCCTCCTGTGGCGGGCCGGCGCCGTCGCGCGTCGCTGACAGGCACCGTGGGGCACCACGCCGACCCCCGACCGATCGGCGTCTTCGACTCAGGCGTCGGCGGACTGACGGTCCTGGCAGAGCTGCGTCGCCGCCTGCCCACCGAATCGACCCTCTACCTGGGGGACAACGCGCGGGCGCCGTACGGGCCGCGGACCGCCGACGAGGTGCGCTCGTTCACGCTTGAGTGCGCCGCATGGCTGCTCGCGCAGGACGTGAAGCTGCTGGTGCTCGCCTGCAACACCGCCACCTCGCAGGCGCTCCCGCTGGTGCGCGAGATGGCCTCGGTGCCGGTCTTGGGAGTTGTGCGTCCCGGCGCCCTGGCAGCGGCAGCGTCCACGCGCGCTGGCCATGTTGGGGTGATTGCGACGGCGGGGACGGTCGCCTCGGGGGCGTATCCGGCGGCGATCGGCGAGGCCGATCCCGCATTGGTCGTGACCCAGGTGGCGTGCCCGCAGCTGGTCCCGATGGTCGAGGCCGGCCAGCTCTCCGGCCCGCTGGCCGAGGCCGCAGTACGAGGCTACCTGGGTCAGCTGTTCGACGCCGATGCGGACATCGACACCCTGCTCCTGGGCTGCACCCACTATCCGCTCCTGCGTGCGCTGATCGAGGAGGTGGTCGGGCCACGCGTGGCGGTGGTCGACTCGGCCTTCGCCACAGCCCTCGCCACCGAGGATCTGCTGGACGCGCTCGGTCGGCGCGCACCGGTCGGCGCACCCGGTCAGAACCGGATCGTGACCACCGGCGACGTTGGCGCCTTCGCGGCGGTCGCCGGCACGGTCTTCGGCGCGTCGCTGCCCTCGGTCGAGCATGCCATGGTCGCCGCCGTCTAGACTCCCCGCATGCCACGCAGCGCCACCCGCCTCGGGATGGGGATCGTCGTGGGCGGCCTCCTGGCGATGGGTGCCACGGCCGTCCAGCGCGAGCTCATGCGTCGGGCCGGCACCCGCCTCATCGATTGGGAGGCGGTTCGCCAGATCGCCCGACGGCGAATGGGAGCCGCCGGCACGCCGCTCAGCGCCGCAGATCGGGCTGAGGCAGAGGCTTTCTACCGCGCGGAGCTGCTCCGGATCGAGCCGGTCGTGGCCGACGCGATCGGGGCCGACCTGCCGCGTGCCCTCGAGACGCCGGCTGTGATCGACCGGCTGGAGTGGATCGACCTCAACCTGGCGACCTTCGAGCAGCTGTTCGAGCGCGTGGAGCGGATCGTGACCGAGGCACAGACCGGGGCGGACACTCCCGGCCGCGCATTCGCGCGCATCCTCAATCGCTCGCTCGGCAACCAGCAGCTTGGCTTCCTGATGGCGTTCCTCGCCCGCAAGGTCCTCGGCCAGTACGACGTCAGCCTGCTTGCCGCGGCGCCTGCTGCCCGCGGCCGCCTGAACTTCGTCGAGCCGAATATCAGCGCCAGCGCCGCAGCGCTGGGCGTTCCGTTGGCGCAGTTCCGCACCTTCATCGCGCTGCACGAGGCGACCCACGCATTCGAGTTCGAGGCCTACCCGTGGCTGCGCGACCACTTCGCGGCGTCGGTCGGCGAGGCGATCGAGCAGCTTGCCACCGATACGGGTGGGCTCGGTGAGCGGCTGCGGGGCGCAATGCGCGGCCGGGGCGGGCATTGGCTGGAGCGGATGATGACCCCAGCCCAACTGGCTTCATTCCGCCGGACGCAGGCCCTCATGTCGCTACTGGAGGGCTATTCGAACCACGTCATGAACGACGCCGGCGAGCGGCTGCTCCCCGGCTTCGCGCGGCTGCACGAGCGCTTCGAGCGCCGCAACGAGGCCCGCGGGGCGGTCGAGCGGGCGATCATGCGGCTCACCGGGCTCGACCTGAAGATGGAGCAGTACGTCGCCGGCGAGCAGTTCGTGGCGGCCGTGTTGGGGGCGCGCGATCGGGCCTTCCTGAACCGCGTGTGGGCGGGGCCCGCCAACCTGCCCGACCTCGACGAGATTCGCCACCCGCAACGTTGGGTTGACCGTATCGAGGGTTTGAAGCCTGAGGCGCGAATCAGCTGAGCAGCGACGAGATCGTCATCCTTGCGACTCCGATCTTCGGAGCGCCGCTCTCCGCCGAGCATGCCGCCCAACTGGAAGCGGTGCCCGGCGTGCACGTCGTCCAGATCTCGCGCGAGGGCCTGGTCCACGACGACGCAGAGGCGGCGCTGGCCTCGGCCAGGGTGCTGCTCCGTGGCGGCGTGCCTGCCTCGGTGCTCGAGCACATCGTGGCTCGCGCCCCGCT